>CALFXX010000022.1 GCA_937952975.1 uncultured Alcaligenaceae bacterium | reverse complement strand
GAGTTCAGACGTGTGCTCTTCCGATCTGCGGTGCTTGGTGGCCTGGATTGAACAAGCCACCAAAAAGTACTCGAAGGGTTCGCCCGACTTAAGCCTGTGGGATATTGCCGATGCGAACCTTATTGGGCTGATCTAATAACGCAGCGGCGATCGTACGCCGATGCTCTGCCGCCGTACCGCCACGCAGGCTCCAGGAACCCACTCTGCGATACCAAAGATTCAAATCAAAATCACGGATAAAGCCCATACCACCGTGAATTTGTTGTGCCGAGCGCACCACCATCATGCCTTGTTCATTGCCAAACGATTTTGCCTGGGCAACGTTGACGCGGTAAGGCAACTTTTGATCCATACGCCACAGCGCTTCGCGCGCCAGCATCGTCGTGCCGTCAATGGCATTGACCATGTTTGCACACAAATGCTGAATCGCTTGAAACGCCCCAATCGGTTGACCAAACGCTTCGCGCTGTTTCGCGTGGGCCACGGCCATGTCAAGGGTTCTGCGGCCAGCACCTGCGATCATCGAGGCATACAGCACCGATGAAAAATCCATGACTTCGAGTGCGATCGCGTGACCCTGTTCAGACGAACCAATACGCGCGTTCAAGGGTACTCGCACGTTATTAAACTGTACGTTTGCTTCGCCATCTTTTGCCATCGATACCAAGGCATCGCTGCTCAGGCCTGTTGCATCGGTAGGCACCAGCACAACGCCAAGCTGATGGGGTGCTGCCGCGTCGCGGTACACAACCAAACATTGCTTCGAAGCGTGATAACTTCCGACGAACGTCTTGGTACCGTTCAACACAAGCCCGTTGCCTTCAACACGACCTTCAAGCTTAATCGACTCGGGTGTCCAGCGACCATTGGCCTCAGTCACGGCATGGCTCAGGATCAACTCACCACTCAGCACAGGCTGCAGAAGTTGCTGCTGCTCTGCACTGCCATACCGATCGATGATCATGGCTGGCACCATCGTCGCATGCAAGGGGATTGGCGCAATGTGATAGCCCACTAATTCAAACAGCAAAGCAAGATACGTTAAGGGCAACTCTTGACCGCCGTTTTTATCCGACAGACACAATTGCAGCCAGCCGTTTTCAGCGAACTTTTCCCATAAGGCTGGTGAGTATTGCAGGGGATCGGTTTCAATCTTACGCACCAACGCAGAGGTGCACTCGCCCGCTAAAAATTCTGAAGCCGCTTCGCGGATTTGTACTTCTTGATCGTCAAGCAAAATATCCATGATTCTATTTACCTTTGTTCTTATTTTGCCGCGCGCGGCAGACCCAGACCAATACGTGCCACTTGGTCGCGCATCACCTGAACGCTTCCGTGGTTGATCGTTGACTGGTAAGCACCCAGAATGTTGTGCGCAAAAACGCCCTTTTCAATTGCGGTGGGCGAGCCCTGCATCAACTGGGCGAACGGGCCCAAGATCTGACTGATGGCTTCGGTCGTGCGCACACTGTGCTCGGGTGCAAAGACTTTTTCGGCTGAACCTTCGTAGGTGAACTTTCCACCACTTTGCTCGATGCTGATACTGCGCATTGTCATCAAACGACAGACTTCAGCTTCGGTCCACATCTCGGCGATTTTGTCGCGCACTTGCGGGTCTTCGCGCAGTGATTGTTGTAACTCGCCTTCGCCGTGCAGCCAGTTCACAATGTCTTCATCACGCATCACAGAAATCAAATAGCGCCAGGCACCTACGCGATCCAAGTTCAAACCACGCCGGGCAACTTCCCAACCGCCGCCCTCTTCGCCCAACAAGCAAGATACAGGCACTTCGACGTCGTCAAAAAATACTTCATTGGTGCGCTCTTCGCCGTATGTCGTGCCAAACGGTGCAGGCGGATCATTCTGTACGGTCCAGAGCGGACGTACGGTTAAGCCAGGCACATCCATCGGCACAAGCAAAATCGATAAACCACGATGACGCACTGAATCAGGGTCGGTGCGGCACATCAAATAGATATGCGTCGCATTTTGAGCGTTTGTCGTGTAGATTTTTTGACCAGTGATAATGTACTTATCACCGACACGCTTTGCGCGGCAGCGAATACCGGCGAGATCAGTACCGCAACCCGGTTCGCTATAGCCCTGGCAAAAAATGATTTCACGCTTAATGGCGCCTGGCACAAATTCTTGTTTTTGTGCAGCGGTACCAGCAGACAAAATCGCCGGCGCACCGGTGCCACCACCTAAGGTAATACCGGTGGCCCGATAAAATTCTTCTTCGATCACAAATTGTGCGGTACGGTCACCACCGGCACCGCCGAATTCGGCCGGCCAACTCCAAGCGAACCAACGCTTCTCGTTGACGGTGTCAAAAAAGGCACGAATTGCCGGCCCCCAACCTTCGCCACGCTTACCGGCGGCGTTTTCGGCGCGCACTTCGTCAGTGAAATGCTCGGCCAAAAACTCACGTACGGTTGAACGCAGTTTTTCTTCTTCAGCACTGAACAAAAAATTCATTGTGGTCTCTTTAGTTAATAAGATCAATCATCTGACTCAACCCACGTCGGCTCGGTTCAATCGCCCAATTTGGGGTTGGCCTTGGACGCTTAGTGGTAGCAGTGTCTCGCTATTATTTTTATCTTAGCGGCTGAATTTGACGGTACACCAGACTCATCCGCGCCCCGAAAGATTACTCTTTAAGGACTCTGGGCGCAACGCAGGCGCCCAGACGACTGAGGAACGGTTACAGCACCTCGTAGACATCATAAATTGGCCCAGCTGCCTCGCGGCGACCGGTTGCCACGCAAATGATTTTATTGAGCCAACTATACTTTTCTGAGCTCGTTTCAAGCACCGGCGTGGTGCGAAAGTAGTACTCAGAGGGATCAACCTTTTCACCCTTGTTCAGGCGCGCCATCACGTCTTTGGGGCCGTGACGCAAGCCGCGATAGCTCATGTAAATCAGCTGGTTATCATCGGTTTCAAGGATCAGGCGTACGTCTAAGGTTAAAACGTCATCTGGGCGCATCAGCAACCAGTCGCCGCCCGGGGCAGCCTTGACCGTGCCGCGAATGCGATTACCCTCGAACGTGCCGCCTGTGACATTGGCAATCTTGCGACCGCCCACAGGGGTCTGACCGAGGTCGACAATATTTGGGACTGTCAGAACAATTTGAAAAATATGGCGCGTCTGAATCATGCGGGTCTCCTTAACTCTGCGGTGTGAAAGGGCTCGAGGGTATCAATTGCCTCGACGGATTGGGCATTCAAATCCCATTTAAAAAACTTCAAAATTATTTTGTCACGAGTAAAGTCTGCAATCGTAAAGCCATGCTGCTCGATTGGGGCAATCGCCTCAGTCATACTCAGGTGTAACGATGGCTGCGCACCGATTTTACGAATACCAGAGGGCCAACCCGAGGGACGCGTACCGATTGGTCCCGTGACGACCGAGATGACTGGGTTTTTTGAAAGATCGACCGTCCCTGTGCGTGCAATGCTACCCAATGCAATTGCGTGCAGATCGCCGCTCACAGACAAGGGAATTTTGCCTTTCATGGCAGACATGGCCTCAAGCAAACGATCGTGCTGTTTAAGCCAACCGTCTTGCCAATAGGGCTTTTTAACCTCTAGGGTGAGCTTGCCCTCTTTGTTCAACACGTCGGGGTACCACTCACCCCATTTGCCCGCCGTCCAACCATGCGGATTTGACGGAGCGTTGATCACATGGGCCGCATCAGACTCGGCCATGCGCTGCTTGAGCCAACCCTCAACGGTATCTTCAACAAAGACCGCACTGGGCCCAGCGAGCGTCATCGTTGGGCGAACCGAATACAACAACATCTCTGCCAAGCGACCATAACGTAGGGTGCCAAAACTTTCAGCAACCGAATCCGCACGCCCCAACACCGCTGCGCCTGGCAAGCCTGTAGGACGCGTCACATCAGGCAAGAACTCGGGGTAGTACATCGATTGAGTCACACGGGCCATCTGTCGCATAAAAAAATCGGGCGGAAACGTAATGACCGTATCGAAAGCGTCGTCGTTGTCCCAATAGTCGTGATCGTCTTGAATGAAGAATGTCGGGGTAGAACGAAACTCGGTACCGTAGACAGGTGCAATTTGCGGGTCAGCCGCCTTTTTAAGCAACTGTTCGTTATTGGTTCCAAACACGGCACTCGAGCGCTCGAAGGTTCCGCCAATCAACGATTGAGCCAGCTCTGACGCACCCGAATTTTTTGCAGTGAGGGGCGAACGTAAATCCCAGTACACATGGTCGCCGTTTGCCACCGCCGCATGCGGCTTAAACGACAAGGCACGCTTAAGCAAACGATGTCTGGTTGTCGCAGGCAAAAATTTCATCGCCTCGTGCCCGCCCGCACAGGTAAACAACAACAAGCGCAAGTGATCGGGTGTACTGGTGGGCTCTGGGAAGGTTGCCAGGTCCCAAGGCTGACACAAGGGTTTACCGTCGGGGGCCTTCAGAGATAACTGATAGGTCTGCCCAGCCGCTAAGCCGGTTGCACGAAACTGCCAGAACTCGCCTTGCGTATCGGTCATGCGACCTTCAACTGCCACGCCGTTTACCATGAGTCTGGGCGGCGCACTCAGAGGCGATACAAAAGAAACTTTCAGCAGAAATTCTGAGTGATTTGCCGTCGGCAAAAGGTGCCTGACGTGACCGGCATCCCATGCCGATGTTGCTGAGGCCGGCGGCGACTGGGCAAACACCGCGCTTGGCAGAGCGGTAAGCAAAGGCGCTGCACTTGCACGCAAAAAATCACGACGTTTCATATTATTCTCGCGCGACGTTAAAGCGTTAGCATACTTGCAATTGATTGATCCGATAACTTTACAATGAGACTAGAGCAAACCTCGTCAAAGAATGCACTTAAGCTGCGCACCCACCCCCCGCTAAGAACTACTTGCGCACGGCCACCATGAGTGCATAGTTACCATCTTTAAAATACCCAAATCTAAAATTTAAGGGCTTGATGTCACTCCGTTGGGCAAAGGCTTTTGCAAGGTCAGTGTGATAACTTGTGAAGGCGTGATGCGCGACGACGAATTTGCCAAACAGTGCAACTTGGTGAGCCCGGATCAGCGTCGAGTAACTCAGGCCCGTTTCATCTTGCACGATCAAGGGCGACTGCGCGAGCACTTGATTGGCGATCACATTAAAACCAACGTTTTGTGGCAGATGTGAAGCTGCCTTGAACAACACTGGATTTGTGGTCAGGGTGTTGATCAGCATGAGATTTTCTGGCGTAGCTTGAAGACCTGCGTTTGAAAGGTCAATTTTCAGATAATCAATGATGATGGGTTTGCCTTGCTTGCTCGCCTGTATCCGCACCGAGCGCCAGCGTGGCGTGTCTGGCGACATTTCTTGTAGTGTCCCGTCGGCCGCAACCTGAATGGGGACAACACGCTCAATTTCAAAGCCCTGCAAACTTAAAAAACTAACAATGAAGGTGCTCGCGCCGATATTGGCTCGGGTCGAATACAAATATTTTTCTAGGTATTCGGTCACGTAAAAGCCATTTTCGCCAAAGTGCTGCCAGGCTGACGTCAGCACTCCAAGGCTAGGCTCGAGCAAATCAGGGGCAATATTGGCTAAATCAAGCGGCCGCTCGGCATTTTGCATGGCCATCATCACATAGCGTTGCGCTGTTGGGAACAACTGATGTACGGTCACAAAATCTGGGCCAGAAAAGGGGTAAAACACCGTGTTGGATATTCCCGACAGCTCGGCCAAGGCCCACTGCGACATAGGCTCAGCAATTTTTTGGTTATAACGCGTCCAGTTTGCGGTCACCTCTTTCGCAAAAGCGGCCCAGCGCGGGCTTTCGGCAATCGCCGGTGGCAAACCGGTTACGGGCTGTTGACCCGCTAATAAAATCGCAGCAGTCTTAATCGCAGCCGTTGGGTCTTTGAGCGCAGTGGGCGCCGCCGCTGGGCTTCGCGGTACGCTGGCGGGCGCAACCGTTGCAGAGGCTGGGCTACGAGGCGGCTCAGGAGCCTGCACTGTCGCGGCTGGGCTAGTCACCGGCTCAGCGGTCTGCGCTTGGGATAGTCCGACAAACAAGCATCCCGCAACAATCAGTAAACGGGTGAATATTTGAAATAAACGCATAGTTTTTCTTTGGCTAAATGAGGAAGACTGCTGCAATATTGGGCTAAATTGGCGATGAAGTTTAATCCAACTCACATCATCTCGACATAACCGCCATGTACCTGCCCTTCATTCGCCCCCTGTTTTGGCTTCTAACGTACACGCTCGGGGTGGTCGGGCTGGGATCTGCCCACGCACAAACTCAAGACTACCCAAGTCGCCTGATCAAAATGGTGGTGCCCTACCCGGCAGGGGGCAATGCCGACATCACTGGGCGGGTGATTGCTAAAAAGATGAGCGCGCTACTGAGTATCCCGGTGGTCGTCGAAAATCGCAGTGGTGCGAACGGCATGATTGGTACGGACGCCGTCGTGCGAGCGCCTGCCGATGGCTACACCCTACTCATGGCCGCCAGCGGGCCTATCGTGATCAACCCCGTGCTCTACGCAAAGGTGCCGTACGATCCAATTAAAGACTTGCAACCGATTAGCCAGATCTTGTCATTTCAATACGTATTGGTGGTCTCGGCAGCCTCGTCGATCAACACACTCAATGACGCTGTACTGCAGGGCAAGGCACAGCCAGGCAAGCTCAGCTTTGGCTCAACGGGTGTTGGCGGTGGGGGCCACCTTGCCGGCGAAATGTTTTCGATGCTCAGTGGCGCAGCCTTTAATCATGTGCCCTATAAGGGCAGTGCACCTGCCTTAGTGGACTTGCTCGGTGGGCAACTAGCGTTTACCTTTGACACGGTTTTAACCGCTTCGCCCTTAATTCAAGAGAAACGCTTACGGGCCTTTGCCGTATCCGGTCCAAAGCGCGCACGCTCGCTTCCTGACGTCCCCACCATGCAAGAAGTGGGTTTCAAAGATTTTGACATCACACAATTTGTTGGCTTACTGGCCCCGGCTGGCACCAACCCAACAATTATCGAGCGGCTCAATGCTGTGAGTGTTCAAGCGATACAAGATCCCGAGGTGATTGAGGCACTGCAAACCAAAGGCGGTAATGACCTGGTTGGCGGCTCTTCAATTGCCTTTGCAGAGCTCATTCAACGTGAGCTCGCGATGTACAGCGCCTTGATCAAACGAGCCGACATCAAAGCTGAGTAAGGCCTAGATGCCTGCTTACAGCCACTCTAAGGGCTTTCGCGCGAGCAGCGTTTAATTCTTGTAACCTGCTAGTTGTCATATTGATAAGGGCTGTTTGCGTCATGCAATCTTTAGGGTTGAACTATCGCGCGATCGTCATTGGTTCGACCGGAACGATTGGCGCTGGCTTTGTCGCTGCGCTGCGCCAAGACCCTCACTGCGCACTGGTTGTTGAAGTGTCACGAAGCAACATCCCTGGGTTTGCTCTTGAAGACGAAGCAAGTATCGCTGCCGCGGCAACCCAATGCGCCCTGCAAGGGCCCTTTCAGTTGATCATCGATGCCACGGGTGCCCTAACTATTGATGGCAAAGGCCCCGAAAAACACTTAGGGGCTTTAGACGCAACGCGCTTGTTGCGCAGCTTTCAAGTCAATGCCATCGGCCCTGCCTTACTGCTCAAATATTTTTTACCGCTACTGGCAAAAGAACGGGTGATCTATGGCAAATTGTCGGCACGCGTCGGGAGCATTAGCGACAATTCAAAGGGTGGTTGGTACGGTTATCGCGCTTCGAAAGCTGCGCTCAATATGTTTCTGCAAACTGCAGCAATAGAATTTGCGCGTAAAAACGCACACGCTGTTTTGGCCGCGCTGCAACCGGGCACGGTGGCATCGCCTTTATCACAGCCTTTTGCAACGCCCGATCACTGCACCCCTGTGGACGAATCTGTGGACGGTTTGCTCGAGGCGCTTGACGCGTTGACGCCTGCATCCTCTGCGTACTTTGTCGATTTTAAGGGCGAGTCGATCGGTTGGTGACGCATCTGCTGACCGTCCCACTGCTGGCCACACCAACAAAGCCCCTCTAGGTTGATGATGCACGTACCCGAACCACAACATCTAAGATCTTCACTCATATCATCACCTAAGTCATGCCGTTATGTGGTTATGTGGTTGTATCACTGCGCCCCGCGTGTTCGAATCGATATCGCTCTCGGGGTTACCTTTGATTACTGAACAATTTCGTAAAGCTTTATGTTTGGTCAGGCGCCCCTTCATTCTTTTGCGCCACATCTTGAACGAACTCTTTTTCATATTGCTGCGCATAAAGTCAATGACCGAAGCCTCGGTCAAACCGTATTCCAAGCGAATCATCTCAAAGGGCGTTCGATCTTCCCACGCCATTTCGATCAAACGCGACCGGTCTGCCTCAGTCAGGTGTGCGGTTAGGTCCACGACATTGACCCGGCACCTGAGCCGATACTGCTGACTTGATCACATATTCTTTCAGAGGCCAAAAAGTCTTTTAACAACTCGCAATACGTATTTTCATATTCGTAAGTCGTGGTCTCTTTGTCTTTGGCATTTTGTGCAACAGGTGGATGCGGATCTTCAAATATCTGCACAACATCCCAAGCCGTGATGGTGGCGGGATCTGCTTTGATCTCGTAACGCTTTTCGGCACCCCTGAATGAACGCACGATGCCATGATCATCCAGCATTTTGAGCATGCCGTGCAGCGATGAGACAGAGAGGCCTAAGGCAGCAGACAGTTCGCGGGTTGTGGGTGGATGTTGACGCCCTTTTGCTGCGATAAAAACAGTGGCGTTTAAGGCACTTAGAGCTCTGTTCGACAACATGGTGAAACCTCAATGTGTTTAACTGAGTAGAAAATTAACATATTTATTAGATTTTTTTACAATAAAACTAATAAATGAGTAGTTTATTACGAACAATTAATAAATAAACCCAATATAATCTACGCAAATACTACACAAATATAATTTTCCTTATGCAAATGACCTCTCACAACACTGCCCCGCTCTACCGTATTGGCGCTGTTTCTAAACTGGCAAACGTGCCAGTCACGACCTTACGGATCTGGGAGACCCGTTATCAAGCGTTTACACCCACCAAAACCGCTGGGCAGCACCGCCTCTACGGGCAAGAAGATGTTTTGCGAGCAACCCTGCTTAAACAATTGAGCGCACAAGGGCACAGCGTCAGTAGCATTGCCGTGCTTGACACCACACAGCTGCGTTTGTTGCAACAACAAGGGTTGTCGGTCTCAACGTTGCAACAAGCGGCTTCGCAAGCGCCGTTGCTGCGTGCGAGGGTGGTGGGCGCCGGCCTGGCACAGCGTCTCGTAGAGGCGCGCCACAAGCTCGGACTGTTTGTCGAACAAAGTGAGCGCGTCGAGGTATTTTCTGACCTTGAAACCGCGCGCGCGGCTGCGGAGCACGCTTCGGCCGATTTGCTTTTAATCCGCATCAACACCGTTCAAGAAAGCACCGTGTCAGAGCTACTTGACCTTGTGCGTACCACCCGTGCATCACACACCCTACTGTTGTATGTGTATAGCGCTAGCAACAATCTGCAGACGCTCAGCAACGCCGGCATGACGGTACGCAAAGACTCGATCTCCGACGCAGAGCTGAGTGAGTGGATCCGTACGGCCAGCCTCGAACAGGCGTTACGCCAAGCCGCCCCACCTCTGACAGGCCGCAAAGCCACACCCAAAAAGTACTCTGATGAAACGCTCGCTCGGGTGGCAAACATTTCAACCGCAGTCTTGTGCGAATGCCCACGTCACGTGGCTGAACTACTTGCGCAGCTTTCAAGCTTTGAGCAGTACAGCCAAGAGTGCACCAACAAAAATTCAGCGGATCAACGGCTACATGAACACTTAGCCGAAGTATCGGGCCAGGCACGCGCATTGTTCGAGCACGCACTCGAACTCATCGCAGCACACGAGGGCATCACGCTCTGACATCGATCAGCGTGTAGTCACTCAGCAACAAGCGCGTACTCTTGCAACTGCTCAAGTGTGACAAATTCAAGTGCTTTCGCGTGAGTGCTTTCAAGAATCACGAACGGCGCCACTCCTGCATGCAACGCTTCTTTCCAACGCAAGGCGCACAGGCACCAGCGATCACCCTCTTGCAGGCCAGCAAAGCGATATTCAGGGCGCGGCGTCGACAAGTCATTACCTCGACTAGCCGAAAACTCTAAAAACTCTTGTGTGACCTTGGTGCATACAACATGACTACCCAAATCCTGCATGTCAGTGTTGCAGCAACCGTCGCGGTAGTAACCGGTTAACGGATCATACGAACAGGCCATTAGCTCAGTGCCCAGTACATTCAAGGCATTTGTAGTCATTTGCGACCCTTTTAACCAAAAAAACGGAGTAAATTTCAGACAGCAAGGTTAAACCTTTTGACCCTCACGTGGGTAACCTGAGACCTCATGATTAAAAGAACATTTCTCAAAGCCGGTGCTGCAGTCTGTGGTGCAGCCATTTGGCCTAGTTTGGCCATGGCACAAAAACATGCCTTCGGTAATCCTGTCACCGTTGGGCTACCGTTGCAGGCAGGCAGCGCCTCGGACATTGCTGTCCGCTATGTCACCAATGCCCTCTCTACACAACTCGGTGTTAGCTTTGTTGTTGAAAATATCACCGGCGCAGGCGGCATCGTAGGCCTTGATCGCCTGGCACGGGCGAAGCCTGATGGCCAAACGCTCGCCGCCCTGAACAACAGCATTTTGACCATCTTGCCACACCTGCAACCTCAAAATATCAAAATCGACACACTCACTGAGTTTGACCCGATCGCTGGCATCGCGAACATACCAACTTTTTTTGCAGTCCCAACCCAGTCATCCATCGACAGCATCGAAGACCTCGTGCAGCAAGCGCGCAAAGAGCCAGACCGCATCCATTACGCCTCTGGCGGCATCGGGAGCCCTCAACATCTAGCAGGCGAAATGTTCAACGCCTATGCAGGCGTGAAATTGATTCATGTCCCCTACCGCGGGGCAAGCCAAGCAACACTTGCTGTGGCCTCAAACGAAGTGCAAGTCATGCCTATGGCGCTTTCTTTAGCCAAGCCCTTTTTAGCCGAACGGCGTATTCGTCTCATTGGTTACTGCGGCACCGAGCGGCATCTGCAGTACCCGAAGGTACCGACCCTGATTGAGCAGGGCATCAAAAATTATGACTACTCTTCGTGGATCGCATTGTTCGCGCAAAAGGGGATCCCAACAGGCGCCCTGAACGACCTGCGTCGCGCCACTGCGACCGTGGTCAATGATCCTGCGATTCAAGAAAAAATGCTCAAAGCGGGGCTCGATCCATGGCCACGCACGCCAGAGCAATTGGTAAACATCATGCGCACCGACTATGCAAGGTGGCAAAAAATTATCAAGGACTCGGATATACAAGGCACCTGACGTGTTATCCAAAAATGCGATGGTTGAATTAGCAGGCTATCAGGGAGCCGGCTCAATTTTAAGCGTTTCTCTCTTATCAATTGCTCAGTCACTTGAAGCAAGCCACTTATTTGGGCAGATCTCAACCACCATTGATGTGACAGCCCAAGGCGAATCTGCAGCGCACCTGTTTCAAAGCGTGAACCTCGGCGAGCGACAACTTTGTTATGCAGCGTCTGGTTATTTAACCGCGCTCGCTCCGGATTTAGCGGTGCTAGACCTACCGTTTACCGTGACAGAACGCTCCTTAGCCTTAGCGTCGCTTGATAGCACCGCGGGCAAACTATTAAGCCGTACGATCGAACAGCACTCAAATTATCGGGTCTTGGGCTTTTGGGACAATGGCTTTAGACATATCTCAAATACCTTTCGTCCAATACACCAGCCCGCAGATTGCCAAGGCCTGACAATCCGCACGCTGGACAGTGCGATTTATCGAGAATCCTTAAACGCCTTAGGTTTTCAGTCTGTCACGACCGATGTCAGCGATTTGATGCGCGTGATTCGCTCGGGGGAAGTGCAGGCACAAGAAAACCCGCTCACTAATTACGGCAACTTCAAGATTTATGAGCACCATCCGTATCTCAGCATGACCGGTCATTTCTTTGGGGTGCTCTTGCTGCTCTGCAACCGAAACTGGTTTGACTCGTTGTCAGAGGCCCAGCAACATGTGCTGCTAGAGGCCGCCGACCAAGCCACTGCACAACAACGCGCGTTGGCTGCCCAACAAGATACAGCGTTACAAGCAGTGTTCACGAAGCACGGCACGCAGATTGTTGCACGTTCGCAGCTAGACCTGACACAGATGCAACGTGCAACGGTATATATTGTCGAGCGAGAGCGTCAAAACTTATCAAAGCCAATTGTGCAACACTACCTTGACGCGCTTGAATGCTAAGCGGTGTCAGTGACCTTAACAGCAGTTATTTTTAGTCAAGGCATAAAATGGGTTTACGATTTTTAGAGCATGTACTAATTCTGACGCATGACCCCGAAGGTACGCGCGATTGGTTTTGTAAAAACTTGGGTTTCACCGATGGGTTTCATCCTGAGTTTGGGTTTCCGGTGTACTGGCTCTATATCGGCGAGCAAGACGTCTTGCATATCGGTAAGGCAAGGCATTCAGCGCACCAGGATACTTACCTGCAAACCCCCACAGATCAAAAAGACATCGACTACTCAGCAGCAGGCGCGCTGGGTTCGGGGCGCATTGACCACTTGTGCCTGAACTGCGATGGCCTGGCTGAGTTTATCGAGCGTCTGTCTAAAAACGGCATCGAGTTCAGTGAACGCAAAGCACACAATTCAAATTTATATCAACTATTTATGCGTGAACCCATCAATGGGATTAAGGTAGAACTCAATTTTGCTTGGCACGAAGCCGAACAGCTTGGGCGCGTACCAGCCTGGACCGATACCGGCAAAAACTAACGAGCGACAGTCAACTAAAAAGTTCGAGAGCATTTTGTAACAGGGTTACGATGGCTCTTCGAGTCTTTTTTACTGTAAGCGTCTTTCACTCATCTTTTCACAAATCAACATGTCTGAAGCCAACACCTCAATCATCGTTCAGTTCGATGCACTCCAAGACTTTATCGCACGTGCGCTGCAAGCCAACGGGTTATCAAGCGAACATGCAAACAAAGTCGCCTCACTGATGGCGCAGGCCGATCTGCAGGGCTCTGACGGTCACGGCGTGATTCGTTTGCCGCAATATGTCAAGCGTATCCGGGCAGGTGGGATCAATATCAATCCGCAAATTAAAGTCGTACAAGACAAGGCCGCGATGGCAGTGGTAGACGGTGATAACGGTATGGGGCATCTAGTCGTGTCGCACGCGGTTGAGTTAGCAATCAAAAAAGCTGCCGATGCTGGCGTCGCCTGGGTTGGCACGCGCAATAGTAATCACGCCGGCCCGGCCTCGCTCTATGCGCGCATGCCAATCGAGCATGACATGATTGGTTTATATTTTGCTGTGGGAAATGCCAACCACCTACCGCCTTGGGGCGGTATGGATATGCTTCTGTCGACAAACCCAATCGCAGCGGGTATCCCCGCAGGAAGTGAACCCGCGGTTGTGCTGGATATGGCAACAACCGTAGCGGCTTACGGCAAAGTCAAAGCCAAAGCTAAGCGTGGCGAAACCATGCCAGAAGGCTGGATGATCGATCGCCAGGGTCGCCCCCTCACAGATCCTAATCGTGCAGACGATGGCTTTTTATTGCCGATTGGCGGACACAAGGGCTATGGCCTCGCCTTGATCGTTGGCTTACTGGCCGGTACGCTGCAAGGCGCCTCAATGGGCAAAGAGGTGGTCGACTTTAATAAGGATCACGTGACGCCCACCAACACTGGACAGGCGATTTTGGTCATTGATTTAAAAGCCTTTGGCGAACCCGGTTTCTTTAAAGGTGCCGTCGATCAACTGGTCAAAGATCTGCGCGCCAGTGAACGCCTGCCAGGCGTTGAACGGGTGTGGCTACCTGGCGAGCAAAGTCATGCAAAACGCCTAGCCTACGCAAAGCAAGGCATTCCCCTTGCCCCAGTTTTGGTGACGGATTTGAATGCCCTCGCCACTGAGCTTGGTATCGCAGCACTCACCGTTTAATTTTTGGAAATCTCATGCCTCGGATCCTCGCCTCAGCCCTCTGTTCACAAGGCAACAGCGCCTCAGCCAATTGGTTAAAGGACGTGATGCTGGCTCTGCTCATACTCGCCTCTTTTGGTTTAGCACAAGCACAAGCGCAAGACAGCTATCCCACTAAACCCATCCGTATGATCGTGCCCCTAGCGGCTGGCAGCGCCGTAGATGGCGCGGCACGCCTGTTAACTGCCAAGATGTCGCAAAACATGGGGCAACCCATCGTGATTGAAAATCAAGCTGGATCATCCGGCCTAATTGGGGCAGATCGCATTGCTAAAGCCGCACCCGATGGCTACACAATCGGTGGTGTCAACGACAGTATCTTGACGATGCTGCCGCACATTTATTCGAACATCCCCTGGAACGCGCTCAAAGACTTTGAGCCGATTTCGCTTGTGGCAACGATTGAGTGGGGCATCGTGGTGGCAGACCAATCCCCTTATAAAACTCTGAACGATTTTATTACCGCCGCTAAAGCAAACCCCGGAAAAATCAACTATGGTTCGGGCGGCAGTGGCAGCCCTCAACACATCGCAATGGCATTGTTTGCGCAACGCACTGGCATCGATCTTGTGCACGTGCCTTACAAGGGCGCCACGCCGGCGGCCATCGCCGCCGCTGCGGGGCAAGTTGAAATCACTTATCAGGGCCTCGGGACAGTCACCTCGCTGATCCAAGGTGGCAAATTGCGATTACTTGCAGTCTCTACACCCGAACGCCTTACACAGTATCCAGACGTGCCAACCGTTGTGCAAGCAGGCATCAGCGATTTTTTCTTTAACTCTTGGTTCGCCATGATTGCGCCGGCGGGTACGCCCAAGCCCATTATCAATAAGCTCAACACCGAAATGCAACTGGCACTCGCTGACCCGCAAACGCGCGAGCGCTTAGTGGCCTTGGGTGTGACCGTACGCGGTACAAGTGCTGAAGAATTTGCTCAGGCAACGCAAAAGCAATATGCCCTCTATGGCAAGCTCATAAAAGATAACAATATTCGGGCGGATTAAGGTTAGTGTCGACGGTGCCCCAACGCTTTGGCTACATCGACGCGCAACGCGGGCTTGCAGCCTTACTAGTCATCTGGCTCCACGCCACCGACGCCTTCAAGCAATTGCCTACACCACCCGCGGGCGAGCTACTCTACGCGTTTTCAGCGGCGATCGATACCGGACGCGTTGGGGTGATACTGTTTTTTGCCATCAGCGGCTTCGTGATTCCTTCAAGTTTGCGAGCTGTGAGCAATCAAACTAAACCAGACGCACTACGCGTCTTTTTAATTCGCAGAGTCTTCAGGCTTTATCCGGCCTATTGGATTTCAGTCTTGGGCGCAGCCCTACTTGGGATGTTTTTAATGACGCCCTTTTCGCTGCAGACGGTGTTGCTGAATTTGACGATGATTCAGAGCATACTCAACGCACTAGACCTATTAGGTCTTTACTGGACTCTGCGCCTTGAATTAATTTTTTATATTGCCTGTGCTCTTCTGTTTACGCTCGGGGTACTGCAGCAACCACGTGGATTAGTGGTGGGCATCTTCGCAGGCCCAATCATTTTTGCTGTGCTGCCGCGATACGTGCATGTGTTGAACCCAAATTGGCTCAATCCGGCGAGCGCAGGTCCATTTCTGAACTACCTCACTGAGTACGCGCTGTTTATTTCGATTATGTTTTGGGGGGCACTGTTTCGCTTCTGGCATGATCGCGATCAAGCTCGGGGCGCTCAACCCTTTTCTCGAGCAGTTCTGGTTGTCTTTATTTTGTTTCCGCTAGGTGTATGTGCCTTGCCTATACTCAACTGGATCTTTTACACACACTTGCCTAGCGCCTTAGCATCAAAATTAGCGATATTTATGCCGCCGGTGTCTGTTGGGCTCGGCTTGTTCATCTTGTTATCGACCAAAATACAGATCAACAGTCGTTTGACCACTTGGTTGGGCGAAATCAGCTATTCAATGTACTTGTTTCATCCCCTTGTGTTTTATACGCTCTTTGCACTGCTGCGTGACGATCACTTGCCGTGGGTTGCCGGTGCACCGCTCTTAGTGTATCTGCTGCTTTCTGTACTTGGGTCGATCGCACTCTCGACCTTGATTTATTATGGGGTCGAAAAACCCATGATTAAACTCGGGCACAAGGTATCGGCGCACTAAAATATGAATTCGCTCAGGCGCGAGCGATCGGTACGCAAAAAAATAAAACCCGGAGACTTAAAAATGTTTTTACTGAAATGTTTTGCTTCGATGAATTTTTTTACAAAGCGGGGCTTGGCGACAAGCCTGCTGTGCTTAGGCTTGTGTACAAATAATATGATAGCTGCTGCGCAAACCACTCATGCCGTCAACGCAACAAACATCCTCTCTGGTAAAACGATTCGTTTATTAATTGGATTTCCGGCGGGTGGCACCTCGGACAGCATTGGGCGAAGCATCGCCGAAAAAATCGGACCACTCCTGCAAGCCAATGTCATCGTTGAAAACAAGCCTGGCGCCAACGGCAATATCGCAGCTGCGGAAGTTGCTCGTTCGACGCCAGATGGCTTAACGCTTTATCTTGGCTCGCTCAACAACCCAGTTAACCAGGCGGCCGAACGTAAATTGCCATTTGATTTTTTACGCGACTTTGCACCGGTCGCTTTAGTGACTCATGCGCCAAATGTATTGATCGTTACCAAAAAATTGCCCGCACAAAATATTCAAGAACTGATTGCTTTGGCTAAGAAAGAACCAGGGAAACTATCCTTTGCCTCAGCGGGCGCAGGTTCGTCGTTGCACATGGCAGGCGAATTATTCAACTTCATGGCGCAGGTCAACATGGTGCACGTGCCCTACAAGGGCAGCACCCCTGCAATGGCTGACTTGATGGGTGGGCACATTGAAATGATGTTCGATAATCTGCCCACTGCAATGGCTCAAATTAAAGCCAACAATGTACGAGCCTTAGGCGTCACTGGGCCCGTACGAGTCGCCGCTTTACCCGATGTGCCTACCATCGCTGAGGCCGGCATTCCAGGCTTTAGCGTGACCTCTTACTTTGCATTATTTACACCGACCGGCACACCCTCAGCGGTCATTCAGGCGATTAACGCTGCCACGAACCAAGCCTTGGCCATGCCTGACCTACAAGAAAAATTTGCCCAGCAAGGCGCTTCACCCGCGCCAGGTACGCCAGAAGATTTAGGCAATTTAACAACCAGTGAAATAAAAAAATGGGCAGTCGTTTTAAAAGCTGCCAATATCAAGTTTGACTGAATAAGGTTTGACCGAGTTCGCGCAGACGGGTGTACACCTAAATGTCATACCCGTGCGCCATGCCTTTACTATTTCAAGCGATAGGCGTGCTTAGCGGTCTCGCTGTATAACTGCGCTTTTTCGGTTGCTGAAAAATCTTGGGTTAAGCGCTTAAACGCATTCCATAAATTAACGTAGCTGGCCGTGCCCTTGTCCACACAAAAATTGCTTTCAAGCATGCAGCGCGCGGGCCCAAACGCCTCAATGCAACCTTGAACAAAAGGTTGCCAAGCCTGGGCCAAGTCTTTTGAACTTGGTGGCATCGGACGAGTGTGAAAATCAAGCCCACCAATGTGCATGCCCAAACCACCGATTTTCATGGTGACGTTTGGGCAAGTTGCCAGTTCTTGCATGCTCTTTGACCAGTCTTTAAAAACCTCGTCGCGTTTGCCCTTGTAGGGACCGATGGCAAGCGGCCCACCGGCATGATTCACAATGATCGAGGTCTCTGGAAAGCGCCGCGCAAGGTCCACGACTTCAGCCATCTGCGGATGAAATGCCCACATGTCGTATGACAACCCCAGTGGCGCAAGCTGGGCAAACCCTTCACGAAAGACTGGATTCATCATGATGCCCTCAGGCACCTTACCAAAGCCTGGTGCAATCTCTTGGTGAGGGCTGGCTGCAGTCATCACACGAATACCGCGAAAACGCTCTGGCGCGACGGCTAACTCAGCCTCAAGGACTGAACGCACGCGCGCGCCCAGCATCAAATCGGCAAAGCCGACGATCCCTGCGCAGATCTCGGTGGGCCCGTATAAACCACTGGCACTTTGCGCAGCAACACCGTTCACGTACTCAACCTCACCGACCGGACGCAGCTCAACAGGACCACTCGAGCGATACATCGAGCGGCACTGAATAAAAACCGTCGCTTCGATGTTGTGACCACTTTGCACATCCGCGAGAAAATCTTCAAACAAATAGCGTTGCCCCGGGCGATCCCACAAATGATGATGGGGGTCGACAATCGGCAACGCTGGCTCGAGAATCTCTTCGTTGGACTGCTCAATCCAGTCAGTACGCACAGGGATATGTGCTGCTGGAAAATGGCTTTCTGATTTTGGATGTGTCATATCAAGGTTGATCTTAAAAGTTAATTGGTTAATTCAAGCGAATACCAAGTTGGCGCACTGCAGCCATCTCTTTTTGAAAGAGCTCTTTGCCTTTGACTTCATATTCGGCGCTATCGAGGTACTGCACCGGCATGTCAAGACGTGCAATGGCATCAAGATGCGACTGGGTGTAAAGCGCCTTTTTGAAACCATCGTGCAGGATTTGCTTGATCGCAGGATCAAGATTTTTAGGCGCAACCAAACCGTAGGGCGACGTTTGTGCGATATTGATCCCACACTCGATTAAGGTGGGTGCTTCAGGAAATCGTTTGATCCGCTCTTGTCCAAAGGTGACCAACAGGCGCAACTTACCTGCTTGCACCAGTTCACCCCAAAGGGTTGACGATGCGACAGCCATGATTTGACCGCCCAACAAGGCTTGCACATCATCGCCACCACCCCGAAAGGGAACATGCAACCAATCAAGGCCTTGCTGCATCGCCACCTGCGCCATCGTGATGTGCTGCGTGGTGCCCACACCGGCAGTCCCCAGGGTTAACTTGCCTGGGTTCGCTTTCACATAGGCCAGCAAATCACCAAAAGTCTGCCAGGGCGAATCGGCGCGCACCACCACACCATACGAGTAACCGACCAACTGCAGAATCCAGCTGTAATCGTTCATCACGTCATAACTCGGTTTGTCGACCATCCCCGCCACACGAAAAATCGTCGAATGCATCTGGGTCAGAAGATAACCGTCGCTTTTTGTTTCGCTCGCCAGTAACTGAGCACCTAGCGTGCCGCTGGCGCCAGCCTTATTTTCAATGACCACGGCTTCGCCAAAGTAGCCCGACGCAGCCTGTGCCAGCGCGCGTAATTCAAGATCTGCGGCAGCACTAGGCAGCCATGGCACCACAATACGAATCGGGCGACTTGGAAACTTCGTCTGGCCAAAGGCAGGTTGCGCAATCATTGCAGCGCCTGCTGCGCCTAAAAGGGTTCTGCGGGTCGTATTGGGCTCAACACGCTTTGGATTGACCATCGAGGCAACCCGCCCTAATTTTGCATTGAACATCTGTGTCCCCTATGATTCACCTGACGCTCAGGGTCAAGTGGATTTTTTTGTAACTCATTGAGCTCTCGAGCTGAGTGAATTCGATATTTTGTGTTGACACTATATCCTTTTTGTCTCAGGGTGTCGGCATGGTTCTTGCTTTCTTTGTTTAGCTGGCTGATCGCTTAAAGCTTGCAGCGTTTTTGCTCGACACTCGCATTGAATTTTTATACTTCAGGATAAAACCGTATGCACTTAAATCGTTACTTAAAGGCCCTACTGGCGATTATTACCTTTGGCGCGTGGCTGTCTGCTCCAGCACAAGCACAAGACACCTATCCTTCCAAACCTCTAAAGGTCGTTGTGCCTTTTCCGGCCGGCGGTGCCACCGATATCTTGACCCGCGCCATTACAGAAAAACTAGCGATCAAGCTTGGCCAGTCAGTCGTCATCGAAAACAAGCCCGGCGCCGGCGCCAATATTGGCGCAGCATACGTTGCCAAAGCGGCACCCGATGGATACACCATCCTAATGGGATCAATCGGTTCGCATTCGATCGCAGTCAGTTATTACAAGGATCCCGGCTATCACTTCAAGAAGGATTTGACCGCGATCTCAACGGCAGGTACGTTGAGCAATATCGTGGTTGTCGGCAATGAATTACCCGTTAAAAATCTGGCTGAGCTCGTTGCGCTGGCTAAAAAGGATCCAGGCAAACTGACCTGTGGCTCCTCAGGGACCGGCGGCTTGATTCACTTAACCTGCGAAATGTTTAAAGTGGCGGCGGGCGTTGATATCCTGCATATCCCCTATAAGGGCACATCGCTGTTAATGCCTGATCTGATCTCAGGACGCGTCACGATGGCACTCGATACGTTGCCACCTTATTTGCCAATGCTGAAAGACGGTAAGGTGCGTGCGCTTGCCATCACCACAGCAAAACGCTCAGCCTTATTTCCTGATCTGCCCACGGTTGCAGAGTCAGGCTACCCCGGTTTTGAGTCCGTTGCGAGCTACGGCTTCTTTGCGCCAACAGGTACACCGCCAGCAATCATCACGCGTTTGAATCGCGACATCAACGCTGTCTTAGTTGACCCAGAACTCAAGGCCAAGTTGGTACAACAAGCAATCGAAATCGAAGGCAGCACACCCGAAGCACTCGCTGCATTTGTCGATGGTGAAATCGCTAAATGGGCGGCCGTCATCAAGGCCAGCAATATCCAACGCGAATAGTGTGAAGGGCGCAGGCATTGCCTTGCGCCCGCGCTTCAAAAGACCTTCTGGCGCTTGCGTGCAAAGTTACTCAGCAGCGGTGGCAACACCAGCAACCACGCGATTCGAGCTTGATAACGATGGTGCGGCTTAGAGAGCGCACCCGTCGCGAAGGCGTTAGCGGCGACACCGATCCAAAGTATCAACATAAAACGAACCACCAATTTAGTATGTGCGTCATCATCCTTTTGCGCTTGCGCAGACTCGGTGCCGCGGCTCTTGCTCCAAGCGTTGAATAGAACATACAGCCCAAACACCACAGCGCAATAAAAGACCAAGACATTCAAACGACTGAACCATAAGGCATCTGCGGCTAGCGTATCCCTCATTTGTCGCGAAGCATTCAGGCGCTCAAGCTCTGCCGCTGCAAAATGCTGACGCACACTTTTCGCAACCGTCACATCTAGGTGATCAGGATGCAACGTATCACCCAGTTGAATCATCCAAAGCTGCGCATTCATATTCTTCAACCCCGACAGCAGAACCGGCCAAGGTCGGGTGCGTAATGCGTAGGACACAATCTCTGAGGCTTCTGGCGCCAGCCCAATTGGCCCGCCGGGATGACTCCAGACAGGACCTTTTCCATTCCATAAAAAATCATCGCTGTCAGTCGGTAAGCGATCAGCCCAGGCGCACAGGTACCAATTTTTTTGTGCGCAATATTTTTCTAGTACCTCTTTGGTATTGCCATCACCCGACAAGCGCGCAAGCATAAAGACTGAGCCGTGTGGCGAGATCGCCGCTTTTTGAAACGCATATAAGTTGGTGCCAAGCAAAATTGCAACAGCACTGATCAGAGGCAATAGTGCGATTTTTAAACGAGGCACATTGAGGCAGAGCACGCCAAGCAGACACGCAGCAGCAATCACAAGATGCGACAAATGAACTGCAATGGCCAACGCACCAAGTAGCACCACCCAGGCCAGTTCGTACCGACTTAAGCGCGTCGAAAACCCCAATAAAAAAATACAGAGCACCGTGATTGCCGCAAAAATATCAGGCATCAAAAAACTGACGAACCAAGGGGCTGTGGTCGCCGCTGCGAGCACGACGCATATAAATAAATGCCGCTTCGCGATGGACCACACTGAGGTCGCCGCCAAACCCTTAGGCGCGTTGAGCGCAGCGGTGAGTTTTCGTTCAGGCAGCAACGCAACGACCACCAACCATACTAGGTGTGACACGAGCAAGGCCTGCGCCGCGACAACCAACCACAGTGTTTGCCAGGCATGAAACAAGAGGATCAGCGGCCCATAGACAAAGGGCTTATCCCAGTTCATAAAACCGGCCACAGGTTGCGAAATAAAGACGTGCGAGTCGCTGTAGGCCAGTGGATAGCCGTTATAAAACGCAGGCCAAAGCAAAAACAGACCGCCCAGCACAACGCAACAAATCTGGAGATATTTAGAATTCAACACGGCACCAAATAGAATCAGCCTCTTTGCAGCCGCAAGATTAGCTTGTATTGAAAATACACTCTGTTTCATCGGATATTCATAGCGATCAATAGAGCAAACCAAAAGCCAGCCTGATCAACCAAATACTAATAGTTTCAACATGATGAATGTCAATTGCTACGCCAGATGTACCGCATAAATCACCAAAGATGTACTAATTTATTTCACTAAGATATACTATGTGTTCGCGAGGTGATTTAAAGATGCCGCTTCCACGTTCAATCCCTTCAGGTCAAGTGCAGTTCACTGCGCAACGCTACCGAACGCTGCTTGAGCAGCGTGGGAAACGAGTGCCCGCCGCCTTAAAAAAACTCGCAGCTCAAGACGATGCTCAAGCTGACGGACTGTTGGCTCAAATTCAACAGCTTGAACGTGCCGGACTCACTACTCAAGCCGATTACCTGACGATTCGTACGGCAGCGCGCCTAAGAGTTCTGAGGGGTTCAGGGCAAACAGCAGCACGAACTCACTATGGGCAAATTGAAGCCGACCGACAGCGTCTGAAGCGCACTCAACAAAAGCTTCAACACACACAAGCGCAAGAACAGGCTATTCAAGCCTGGGCAAACGGTGGTCGCTTTGCTGTGTATTCGGCCGTCATGAAAGAATTGCCTTCTGACCAAGTCATTTTGGCCGATCAGCTTTTAATGGATTTAATGAACAAGCAGCCCTACCTCGAGGCTGCGCAATATCAGTTGATGCTTTCGCTTGCGCTTAAATCGGGCTAAGCGCTCAACCGAAAGCATCGCACCACACGCATCACACCAAACGCATCATCCAACCGTGACGATCTGGCAAGCGCCCAGACTGAACGTCGGTGAGCTCTTGCCGTAAAGACATCGTGAGTTTGCCGGCTGGAGCATTTTCGTCACCCGCAATAAAGCCGCGGCCTTTGAGTGCTGCAATCGGCGTTACCACCGCAGCTGTGCCACAGGCAAACGCTTCGGTCACTTCGCCCGAAGCAATACCATCACGCCATTCGTCAATCGTGATTTTTCGCTCTTGAACAGTGTGACCACGATCGCGAGCAAGTTGCATAATGCTCATGCGCGTCACACCTTCAAGAATACTGCCTGTCAGCTCAGGCGTGACTAAGGTGCCGTCTTTAAGCACCAAAAACACATTCATGCCACCGAGTTCTTCGATGTACTTACCTTCTTGCGAATCTAAAAACAAAACCTGAGGGCAGCCGTTTTCGTAGGCCTCTTGCTGAGGCAACAGCGAGGCGGCATAGTTACCACCACACTTGGCCGCACCCGTTCCACCATAGGCGGCACGCGCATGGTCTTCAGCCAACCAGATCATCACAGGCGCCACGCCTTTAGCAAAATAAGGGCCTGCTGGGCTAGCAATCACATAGTAGGCCGCACGGTGCGCCGAGCGCACACCCAAAAAGCTTTCGTTGGCGATCATGAAAGGGCGAAGATACAAACTCATTTCGCCTGAACCTGGCACCCAATCGGCGTCTGCCCGAACCAGCTGCTTAATGGATTCAAGAAACAAGTCTGTTGGCAAAGGTGGTAACGCTAGCCGAGTGGCCGAGCGCTGCATCCGAGCCGCGTTTTCTTCGGGGCGGAAGGTCCAGATTGAGCCATCAGGATGACGATATGCTTTGAGACCTTCAAAAATCTCTTGGGCGTAATGCAGTACTGACGAAGCCGGATCAAGCATCAAGGGCCCGTAGGGCTTGAGCGCGGCGTCGTGCCAACCCTGCTCTAAGGTCCAGTCAATCGATACCATATGATCGGTAAAGTACTTACCAAACCCAGGATTCGCGACGATCGCTTCGCGCGCGGCCTGAGGCGTTGGGTGATCAGACTTGGTCGAGCGAAAAGCAAGTGAGGATTGTGCAGTCATGGCAAGGTTCAAGTAATTGGATATATTTCACTTGATTATAGCCATGTGACCGAGAATTACCTCAATCTCGTTCTTGCAGCCGTAGTCTGCGCTCTTGCTCTTCGCGACGGGTGTCTTCGATTTCTTGCATCAAGCCAGCCATATCAACAGGTGTCGTGTCGGCTACGACAAAACCGGTTAACGGGGTGTCTGGCGTCAGAGTGCCGGCGACATAGTGTTGCCAGATTTCTTTGCCGTATTGGGTTGTCAGCAACTGCGGCGCAAATTGACCAAAGTAAACGGCCAGATTCTGCACGTCGCGCGCCAACATCGCCGCGGCCTCATTATTCCCCGCAGCATCGACAGCCTGCGGCAAATCAATAATCACGGGGCCGCTCGCGGCCATCAAAATATTGTATTCAGAGAGGTCACCATGAATGACGCCGGCACACAACATGCGAACGACCTGATGAATCAAATACGCGTGATGCTCAAGCGCTAACGCTTCGGTCAGCTCAACATCGTTGAGTCGAGGCGCGACCTGACCGTCAGCATCCGTGACAAGCTCCATCAGCAAGACACCATCAGTACAAATATAGGGTTGCGGCACCCGCACCCCAGCGTTGGCCAAGCGAAATAGCGCATCGACCTCGGCGTTTTGCCAGGCCTCTTCTTGCATCTGTCGACCGTAGCGCGTCCCTTTTTCCATTGCACGTGCCTGACGACTATTTTTGACTTTTCGGCCTTCGGTGTAGGACACGGCGTTTTTGAAGCTACGTTGCTTGGCGTCTTTGTACACCTTGGCACAACGCACAGAGTCGCCGCAACGCACCACGTAAACGGTCGCCTCTTTGCCGCTCATCAGTTGACTGAGCACTTCGTCAACCAAACCTTCTTCGACAAGCGGCGCGAGGCGTTGCGGGACTTTCAAGGGCTGCTCCGTGTAGGCTTGCCACTCAGGGGGCAGAGACCATTAATTGGGCTCTGAATTGGGCAAGTGCCGACACTTTACAGGTTTGTGTGCCAAAGCGGGCGTATTTGTCGATCACAGCGCTTAACCGCGCCAACGGCGATGCCACCCAGGCCTGTATTGAGGATATCTGGCAACTGGCACCACAATAGTGGGCACCGGAGCCACATACACCGGCGAATACGAATAGCTCGGGCTATACCCATACCCATACGCCGCAGGCTGGGGGCCATAGGCCACACAGCCTGTTAGCAAAAAAAATACCCCAATCACCATACCGCGCAAGGCTCTCATTGATCGACTCCTCTGTTTAGTTGAACTCAGCCCTAGCTTAAGGCCGTTATTCGTCTAAGGTAAGAGGTGCAGTCAGGGCAAACTGTTTCGATCGATTTCAGGTGCTTTCAGTGGGTTTTTTCAACCTTCTTGCACCCGCAAGGAGTCATCCTGCGGGTATGTTTTGCTCTTCAAAACGTCAACCCTTGGTTAGCGCGAGGCCAGCGCTGCCTCAACAGCCAACGCAACCGCAGCGAGCGCAGCGTCATCGCCCCTTACCGACGAGAGCATCAAACCAACAGCTTGTTCGCCAGCGATATGACACGGCAAGCTAAACGAGCAACCGTCTAAAAAGTTAAAGGCAAACGTATTGCGCAGCATCTGCCCATTCGCTTTAAAAAACGCTTCATCAGAGGCTTCAAGCGCAGCGATCTCAGGCGCGATCATCGGCGTGGTCGGGCAAAGCACCGCATCAAACCCCTCAAGGGCGCGTTCAACTCTTGCAATCCAATCGAGGCGGTTGTCGAGCAGCGCAAGATACTGTTGCGCGGTGATCGGTGCCCCAAGAGCGACCCGAGCGGCCACGCGATGATCAAAACCATCTTTGGACTTGGCCAAGCGCGCGTGATGCACGGCATACGCCTCGATCGGCGACAGCCCGCCGGGTGCATTGAGCTTGGGGATCTCAGCCAACTCGGTTAACGGAATCTCAACGATCTGCGCGCCCGCAGCCGCTAACGCCGACACACTGCGCGCAAAGGCCTTAGACACCGTTGCATCGAGCCCTTCGAGCAGAGTCGTTTGCGGCAAGGCAAAGCGCATGCCAGACAGAGGGCGGCGTTTAACTTTTAACATTGCACCTGAGAGCACACCATCAACCGTCAGGCAGTCTTGCACGCTCCGTGTCATGGCACATACAGTGTCTAGCGAGCGAGCGAGCTCCATGGCACCTGTGAGCGGGACGCGAAACTGAGAACTTTTGAAACCAACGATTCCGCAGAGCGCTGCGGGGACACGAATCGACCCGCCCGTATCCGAGCCCAAGCCCGCAACCGCTAAGCCTAATGCCACGGATACGGCAGCACCTGAAGACGAGCCCCCTGGCACTCTTGCCACCTTGGTATCGGTAGGGTTGGCGGGGGTACCGTAGTGCGGATTGATGCCGATTCCTGAAAAAGCGAATTCGGTCATGTTGGTTTTACCGATAATGGCTGACCCGGCAGCGCGCAGCCGTGCAACGACCGGAGCATCGTGCGTTTGTACCGGTTCACCTTTGCACACAATCGACCCTGACATTGTGGTTTCACCGGCAACGCCGTAAAGATCTTTAATCGAAACGGGCAAACCTGCCAAAGCGGGCTGTTTAAGTCCGGCAGCTTGCAGCGCATCTGCCTGACGTGCCACCGCAAGGGCAGCTTCTGGATACAACATGGTGAAGACACTTTTTGCCGGTGCCTTGGTCGCATTTTCTAGGGCCTGCGCGACGAGAGCTTCGCGAGTCGTTTCACCGCGCGCGAGGCGGGCGTTAAGCTGATCGATTGTTTCAGTGATGTGCGTCATGATGATAAGAGAAAAAAATTAGAAGAAACTTTTGTTTGGAAGGATGCGTGAATCAGACAGTTGCGCGTTCGTTAAGAACAGACTGCACAGCGTGACGACTCGGTCAAGAGACCAGGGGCAAGACGTCGACCGAGTAGCGATGTTTGATGCTGCGTTTGCGCCGAGGATCACGAATTTCAAGTTCCATCTGCGCAGCGGCACGAATCCCCTCACCTTTCGCATTGGGGATCGCACCGAGGGTGCCGCACGACACAAAACTACCTTCGTCAATATGCGGGCCAGCGAAGCAGCCGTTACGCAAGGATTCGAGTGGTCGAATCGAGGCGAACGTGCCCTTCTGATACTCAACCCACTTACCCTCTTCAAAAATCCGCGAAACCAACTCGAGTTCGTCTTGGTATGCAGAGACGTCAGACCAGCGCCAAGCTGAGGTGCCTGTTGGCTTAGGGCACAATTGTTTAGATACCGCAATCGAGTAGGTTTCAACACGACGATCAGTATGATCCGAGCCAACCGTTAGCCACCATTCACCGCCGCTGTAAAACAACACGGGTTCTACCTCACCCGAACTATCGGGCCCCACGGCCTCGATCGTGTCAGCTTGCGTCAGTAACAGTGCGCTACCGCGGTAGTACAGCGGCACGGTAGAGGGCGCCGGCACCCCAATCAAACCGAGTTCGTGAATGTGATGTTCGATCGCTGCGGCATCGCGCCCCGTCCAGCCAGCAATCACGTAATGCCTGGGGGCAACGGCGGCCAACGTAGTGGTAATCGTGCCATCGGCGCTAATTGCTTCGCACGAAAAATAAAGGTGAGGTTTGATCATGATGATTAAAAAATAAGAGAGAAAAAAGTTTAACGGAATGCGCAGAAGTGCTTTCTGTTTAAGAAGGGAAGGATGTCAAGACAAGACCGCTGGCAGCCATAACGCGATCGCTGGAAACGCCATCAAAATGATGATGGCCAACATGTAGACGAACATAAAGGGCATCACACCAGAAAAGACGTCAGTAATGGGCCCTGGCTGCCGTCGCATGCCTTGCAAGACATACAGCACCGTGCCATCAGGCGGGCTGATCATTGCAATCTCAACGAGCATCGTGATAACAACTCCGAACCAGATTGGATCGTACCCCAAGGCCTTCACCACCGGAAACAGCAGGGGCACGGTGCAAATCACCATTGACAGGCCTTCCATGAAGGTGCCCAGCGCCAAATAAAACCCAATGATCACCAGCATGATGGCCCAACCTGGCAGGGGCAAGCCGGTTAAGAATTTCGCCAACATTTGCGGCACGCCCAGAGCCGACAAAATGTAATTCAACACATAGGCGCCAAATAAAATCAGGGCAATCATCGAGGTTGTACGCGCTGTGGCATGCAACGACTCAGAGACCATTTTCCAGTTGAGTTTGCGATCAACAAGCGCCAGGATCAAGCTGCCCGCCACGCCAAGCGCTGCAGACTCGGTTGGTGTAGCCAGGCCCGCATAAATGGTGCCCAATACCAGACCAATCAATAAGGCAGTTGGCAACAGATCTGACAAACTCGCCACGCGATGACGCCACGTTACACCTGACGCACTTGGATCTGCCCGTAGTTTGAGCTTATAGCTGTAGTAAAAAATAACCAGAATAAACAGAATGACGACCAAAATACTGGGGCCGATTGCCGCGATATACAGAGCACCCACCGAAGTTTCGGTAATCAATCCATAAATAATAAAGGTGATGCCGGGCGGTATCAGGTTACCGAGCGCGCCGCCTGCCGCGAGTGACCCAAGCACTAATTTTGGTGGGTAGTGACTTTTTTCAAAGTACGGCAAAGCAACCGACCCCATGGTGGCAGCGGTTGCCACACTCGAACCAGCGACCGCAGAGAACACGCCACACGCCAAAATATTGGTGTGCAGCAAGCCGCCAGGCAAGCGACCCATCCAGACATTTAATCCGCGATACAGACGCTCAGACAAGCCAGCGCGCAGCATGATCTCGCCCATCAGCAAAAAGAGTGGCACCGATACCAACACAAAGTTAGTCGACGGTGCCCAAATCATCTCACCCAAAAAATTCCAGAACGGGCGATCAGAAAGCGAAAATCCCGCCAACAAAGCGAGCGAGGATAATGCCGCCCCGACGTAAATGCCGCCAGCAAAAAAACTTGCGAAAGCGAATAAAACTGCAAGCAAAGCCCACCAAGGCACGGCCGTGGCCGACACCGCGGCCGCACTTCCTGCACCGCCAAACAAGCTGGCACCACCGATCACAAGCGCCATGATCACGATAAAAACGATCGCAATCATTTACTGACCTGTTTGTGAGTGACTGAAGCGCCTGGTACCTGCATGTGCATTTGGGCTTGTGCCACTGCGTCGAGTGTTTCGGCCGCCTCGTCTTCGTAGGTGCGTGCCATTAAGGCACGGTCCATCGCATCAAGGTCACCACGCATCAGTTGCCCGATCGAACGCAAGGCTAACGCGAGCGCCGCAAGCAATAACAATACGAAGCCCGCCGCCCAAATCCCTTGAGGTAAAACCAACGGCGTACGGAGTGTGGTGAGATCGGTGGCGTTGAAGGCAAAAGAATCTTTGGCTATCGACACAGCACCGTACACATAAAAGCCCGTTGAAACTACCAGGGCAAGCAACGAGGCCAGATGCAACCACACCCGTACACGCAAAGGCATGCGCTGCACCAACACATCGATGCGCACATGACCTCGCTCAAAAAGTGTTCCGGCCAGGCCCCAACTCATCCCCACAGCCATCAAGTAGCCGGTGAGTTCAATCGTTGCCTCGGTTGAAAACCCAAGCAGCTGTCGAGCAAAAATATCAAAACAGATCAGCACCGTGATGAGTAGGTAGCAAAATCCTGCTACCCACATTGCACGGCGACCAAGCCATTCGAGGCCTTGGTACACGACTACTTACCGGCGGTGTATTTCACACCAGTGATGGGTGCAATGACTTCGTTATAAACCACACCACAACGATCGCCACAACGCTTGACCCAGGATGGTAAGACAGTTTCAGCCAGATTTTGTTGAATCAACCCTGACTCATTGGCCTGCGCCTTGACTTCTGCCATCGGCTTTTTCACCAGTGTTGCCAACTTGCCCGAGCATCCTGCAGCACGACCCACGTTACAGGCCACGCCATCTTCAGTCGCATCTTCGCCCAGTTTCCACTGCGCATTCTCAATTGCCGTAAAGGCTTTTTCGAATTCAGCACGAATCGAAGGCTCAAGCTTGTTCCACCAGGCCAGATTCACAAAGTAACCAGCGGTCGACCATGACAAGGATAGTGTGTACAGATGCGTGGTGACCTCTGGCCATTTCACACCATTACCTGAACCCGAGCCAGTGATACCGCAATCAACTGTACCCCGCTCAAGCGCGGTATAAACCTCACCGAAAGCGAGCGAAACAGGTTGTCCGCCTAGCGCTTTGACTAAGTCACCCGCCGACGGGCCGTTGATGCGAACCTTCAGGCCTTTTAAGTCTGCGAGCGAGGCAATTGGCTTGCGACAGAACAGCATCTGACCCGAAAACGGATACGTTGCAACAAGTTTGATGCCAAGCTTTTCGAGTTCTTTGTTCGCAACCGGCATCATGGCATCTGCGACCTTGCGCGCTTGAATGATGCTTGGATTCAAACCAGCCAGGTCAATACCATCCAGCATGGGGACATCACCAGACACGGTCGTGAGCGGACCCGCTGCGATATCAACTTGCCCCGAACGCACCAGCCTCAAGACCTCGGGGCCGTTGACATTGCGTTCTGGCCACGACGATAAGGTGACTTCAACGCGCCCATTGGTTGCAGCCTTGAGCGCATCGCGTAACAGGGGTTGGTCGACCTGGGTGTACTGCGGAATACTTGGAGACACCTGGGTGATTGCTTGAACTGCAATCTTGGGGCCCGTTGCTGCGGTTTGAGCCGATACACTCGATAGCTGCAAAGCTGCGAACAAGGCCGTGATCATGACTGATCGGTTTAAAACTTTCATCTACAAGCTCCTAAAAATATGACTCAATGACACAAAAGAAACAATGTAAATGCCCCAGCAGTCTTGATTGCCCTGGCTGTGGCAGGCGCTACGCATTGTTCATAACAATGATACGACTTGCCAGCTATTAGAACGGCTGTTAGAAACTTGCCAGACTGTTATTGCTTAGATCGGTCACAAGCATCGATCCCGGCGCATGCGTCAGACAAAAGGCAGGCTTCATCGCCATCGCGACAGATTGCGGCGTCACACCACAGGCCCAAAACACAGGCAGTTCGTCATCATGGATCGTGACCGACTCACCAAAATCGGGTTGATGAATGTCTGAAATACCAATCAAGTGCGGCAGTCCGATATGAACAGGCGCGCCGTGCACGCTCGGAAACCGCGACGTCACCTGCACAGCGCGCACAATATCGGCTGGGCGCATCGGGCGCATTGACACCACCATCGGGCCATGAAACACCCCCGCCGGCGTCGTTGGGATATTGGTTCGATACATCGGCACTGTGCGCTGCTCTTCAATGTGGCGCAAAGGGATCCCTGCTTCGACCAAGGCTTGCTCAAAGGAAAAAGAGCAGCCCAACACAAAACTCACTAAATCGTCTCGCCAGTGGCTGGCAATGTCGTAGGGTTCGTCGACCAACAAACCATCTTTGTAAACACGATAGCGCGGGATGTCATAGCGAATATCAACGTCTTCACCTAGGCTGGGTAGCATTGGATTGCCCGGCTCAGAAACCGCCAAGATCGGACAGGGCCGTGGATTGCGTTGGCAGAACAATAAAAAATCACTGGCAAGATCTTTAGGCAAGACCATCAGATTGCCTTGCACGTTGCCGGGTGCAACACCGGCAGTGTGACCACGTGCCTCGCCGCTGCGACTGCTCAGGCGAGCTTGATAGCCAGGGTTAGCGGTTTGTGCAGAAAGCGCCCCATGGCTAACCGCTTTGGGCAGACTGAGATCGTTCATCGTGGCACCTGTAGACAAATAAGAATCACTCGCAACATCCATCAAGACACGCAAATAAGAACCGCTAGAACCATCCATTGTGACCCTTTTCACGCGCTCGGCTACGAAGTCTTGAGTGTGGCTTGCCCTTGGCAACGAGTCAAGTATTTAGTGAGGGTATCTGGATGACTCAGCAGGCCCTAAGTGGCCACAACCGAGGGCGTCAGGAGCAGTGACCTGCTACGATAAGCGCTTATTTTTTAAGCGCTTCTTTTTCTTTTTTAAGCGCTCATTTTTCTGAGGCACTCCACCATGGCAAACTCTAAACCCGCACAACTCCATCAACGTCTGAAGCAACCTGGCCTCGTGACCGCCCCCGGCGTCTACGATATGGTGTCGCTACGACTGGCAGATAGCTTTGGCTTTGAGGCCCTCTACATGACTGGCTTTGGCGCCGTAGCATCGCATTTGGGCTTACCCGATGCCGGTCTGGCCACGTATAGCGACATGGTCGGTCGGGTTGGTTCTATGGCAAAAATGGCGCGCACACCCTTAATTGCAGATGGTGACACCGGCTATGGCGGTTTGTTAAACGTGCGCCACACGGTGCAGGGCTATGAACTTGCCGGCGCGTCCGCGATTCAACTCGAAGACCAAGAGTTTCCTAAAAAGTGTGGCCATACCCCAGGCCGTCGCGTCATCCCAATGGCCGATATGGTCAAAAAAATCAAAGTGGCTGCCGAGGCGCGTCAGTCAAAAGACTTTTTGATTATTGCTCGTACCGACTCGCGCACCACGCTTGGACTGGATGAGGCCTTGCGACGCGCCGAGGCCTACGCCAAAGCTGGTGCAGACATTTTGTTTGTTGAGTCACCCGAAACAGAAGAAGAGATGCGCAAGATTGGTGCGTCGTTTGATTTACCGCTCTTAGCCAACATGGTCGAAAAAGGCCGCACCCCCGTTTTAAGCAAGGCCGACCTTGAAGCGCTTGGTTTTAAATTGGCGATATTTCCGGTGACGGCGCTATTGGCAGGTGTTCAGGCGATGACCAAGGTTTATCAACACTTTAAAAGCACGGGTTCATCGACGGACAACACCGTTGACCTGTACGACTTTACAGACTTGACCAAGCTCATGGGCTTTGAGGATGTTTGGGAGTTCGACAAACGCCATGCAGACTAAGGACGGGTGAGATTAACCACACTGTCGGCACAACATCTAAACGTTGAAATCCGTACAATAAGGTTTTTGCTCACAAAGCATTTTTATTTTTGGGATATCAGATATGAAAACATCACGTCGCCAATTCATCATTTACTCAGCAGCTGGCTTGGCCACTCTGCCCCTTGCGCAACAAGCCAACGCGCAGGCTCTGATCGGTGAAACCGAGCCACAAGCGGTGGCACTGGGTTACAAGGCAGTGGCGACTGCCGTTGATAAGGCTAAGTTTCCAAAGTATGCCGACGGCCAAAATTGCGGTAACTGCCAGTTATACGCAAGTAAGTCAGCCGAGGCAGGCGCCTGTGCAATCTTCCCAGGCAAACTTGTTGCTGCAGCGGCCTGGTGTAACGCCTACGTGAAAAAAGCTTAACGCTTAAGACACCCATGTAAAAAAACCGCTGCAAACGCAGCGGTTTTTTTTTCCAACGACCAGCACCCTATGGGTGCCTGGTCAACCAAGGCCCTTATTGAGCGACAACGCGTGCATCCGTTCCTGCGCCTTCAATGTAGACCTTTTGACCGACATGAAAGTTACCCGTTGGTTGCGTCACAGTGACCAATACACCGCTGCTCGTGCGAACAAAAATTTGTTGGCCAGCGATCGGCTTGTCGTAGTGTTTTTGAATTTCGTTACCGCCTATCGCGCCACCTACTGCACCGAGCACCATCGCCACAGCTTTGCCAGTACCCGAGCCAATTAAGGCTCCGACCCCTAAACCACCCAAGCCACCAATCACGGCACCGATACCCGTTTCGTGGTTATTGGCGATTTGAGTTGCGGTAATTTGTTGAATCACACCTGAGCGAATTTCGAGAGGGGCAGAAGGCGTCGTTGGCGCACAGGCCGTCAACCCGAGAGTAAAAAGAATAGCAAAGGTACCGGCGATGATTCGTTTAAACATAAAGGATCTCGATTAGAAGGAAGAATTCGAAAAGTTAAAAAAAAACGCAGAACCTGCAAAGCATCTGAGGTCAGAGCCTCAGCGACAATCAATGGTCGAGAGACCTAAGCAATATTAGACAAACCGAAGGGTTCAGCAAAAAATTCCACAAAAAACAACAAATCCAGCGAGATTGTACTTCCAAGTTATCATTCAGCGTCAGTAGTCGGTAACCTACTTTCAGAGTTTTTATCGCCCGAAATACCACGATTGCGTTGCAATCGGCCCTTTAGCTCTTCGTCCGAAACGGCGAGGTTTCACGGAAAAGAATGATGAAAAAACAAATCGCATTGCTTTGCCTGGCTGCGGCTAGCGCAACCGCATCGGCCCAACAAGCCCCGGCAGCCACAACAACCACTGAAAAATTTGTCAGTATGTGTGCAAACACCGCCGATGTGGCCGCTCAAAACTTTTGTCACGGCTACGGCCAAGGTGTTTACGAAACCTATCTCGTAACGCGTCATCCTAAAAATGCTCCTGGCTTTATCTGCGCGCAAAACTCAACGCTGACACGCCAAGAACACATCAATAACTTTATGAAATGGTCGGCCACACAGCCTCAGTTCAACCAGGCCTCTGCCTCAGATACGATTTTGCGTTATTTGGGTGAGACGTTTCCTTGCAAACGCTAAATACAACCTCTAGCGCTTTGTTCACAACGTCTGACGTTATTACGTTTTAAGGATTGATCATGAAAAAAATCTTATTGGCTTTACCTGTTTGCGCGGCGCTGACTCTTGGCGGGTGCTCTAACATGAGCAACAATCAACAGCGCACCTTATCAGCCGGTGCAATTGGTGCAGCTGCAGGTGCAGGCATTGCGTTGATCGCCGATGGCAACCCAGTGTGGGGTGCGTTAGGTGGTGCAGCGATCGGTGCAATCGGCACGTATGTGTACGACAAACATCAACAGCAAAAGTCGAACTAAGCTATTTGATAGCAGGCTGATTTTTCCAGCGTCGATGCACCCACCACCACTGCTCTGGGTGCTCGACAATCGCAAGTTCAAGTGCCTGATTAAAAGCACGCGTATTGCGTTTGATTTCGGCACCTACGTCGTCGTCAACAATGGGTTCGAGCGGCGGTAAAAACCGCAATACATGTGTGCCATCAGCCTCACGCCACGAGGCTGCCGGCAACACGGGCGCTCCGGTTGCCAAGGCAATTAACGCCATACTTTTGTACGTACCTGCGGCATAACCAAAAAACTCGACTTCAATGCCCTCTGGCCGTCGCGCATATTGATCAAACGGAAACACCACCGCGTCGCCCCGCTCGAGGGTGGCCACGATTTCTTCAAGAGACCCTCGGCGACCCACTACCCCAAACCCAGCTTGATTAAAACGACGGGTCAGCAAATTGCTCAGCCATCTGGGCTTAATTGGGCGGCGCAAAAAATGAATGCGACCCTTTACCTGAGGAAAATGTTCGATTCCGGCCACGGTAGAGACCTCAAAATTGCCAAAGTGCCCGGTCAAAATCAGTACACCCTTGCCCGCCTCGAAGGCCTTGATCATCTCAGGTACACCTTCGACCCTGACGATGTCTTTCTTTTGCTGAGCCGACATAAACCGAAATTGCAACAACTCTTTCAGCAACTTGAGCAAATGCCCATAGTGAGCTTGCGCAAGCAATTTGATTTGCTGCGGGCTCACTTGCGCCCCATACACACGATTTAAATTATCTAAGATCACCTGGCGCCGATACGGCAACCACCGATACAGAAACCGCCCGCCCCGACTGGGCTCAATCACCTTAGGCACACGCAGCGCTACAGCGGTTGCCGACAACGGGGTATGGGTCAAAGATAGTTTAATTTCGGCGACTAAATGCAGACCCAGCACAATCTGAGCTGCTCGGCTGGCGACTACCTGCGGGGCACCGTACGCATCACGCATCACCGAGAAATCCATCGCAGTAATGGTGTTAAGAGCTGTTTCGCGCGGAAAAAGTTTTAAGCAAGCTTCTTTCGCGGCAAAGCGTGCGGCCAAACTAGCAACACGGCCAGCCCCCTCGCCTGCATCGCTTAACTCTTGGGCAGAAAATAATTTTTCAAGGTCGCCCGGTAAGGCCTCGATTAAACGGGCGATACGGGCGATTTCAATTGTGTCGACCGCGCAGCCATCGGGCAACGTGTCATGCTGACCTGTCGACGCAATCACTCTATTTAATCGCGCGCAACAACAACGCGCCATTGGTGCCCGCGAAACCGCGACACAAGACCAATACAACATCACTGCGAGGTGCACGCGTTTGCTGAGAAACATTGAGCCCCGCGCACGAGTCAGCCAAACGCTCAAGAGGGGCAATCCCTGGCACAACTTGGCGTCGACATGCTTCAAGACCCACCGCGACATCCAGCAACCCTGACGCCGCAAAAAGATGCCCGACCGACCATTTAAAGCCAGTGACCGGCGGCATATCGGCACCAAATACTCGCAACAACGCCGCAGCCTCTGACGCGTCAGACTCTTGCGTGCCGTTACCATGCGCCACAATCATGCCAACGTCTGCAGGCTTAAGCTGCGCGTCGGCTAAAGCCAATTCAATCGCACGACTTAACCCATCACCGTCAGCGCGAATACAAAATAACCCCTCACCTTCTGCGGCGTCTCCGCCACCTAGGTATTCGCCCAACACTGTCGCACCGCGCTCTTGCGCCGAGGCCTCGGTTTCAAGGACAAGCGAGGCGGCACCTTCGCCCAACAAACAACCATCGTGCCGCTGATCAAAGGGACGCAAAATATCTTTGCCAATCAAACCGACTCGATCAAGATACAACAGGGTTTGCGGCTCAATCGGGGCATCGTGACCCACTGCCACGACGCGTTGGGCATCGCCTTCGCGTAACGCCCAGGCACTTTCAATCACCGACAAAATTCCGCTTGAGGTGTGATTGGTGATGCAACCGTTTGGCCCTTTAAGCTGATGACGGATACTAATATGACACAGCACATTATTAGGCAACGACTTGAGCAACCACATTGGATTGACCATGTTCGAGAGTTCACGACCAAAGCCATTCAAATCGTTTTTTGTTTCGGCCATCAACGGGAAAAAGTCGTAATTGACTTCAAAGGCGCCTCCACCCGAGCCTACATAGCAACCGGTTTGATCTGCGTAGTGCGCTGCCGCGGCCTCGTCAAGCGCTTCGCGCCAGGCGGGCAAGCCAGCTTGCTCAATGGCCTGACTACCCGCGTAGATACCAAAGACATCAGAACGCCGTACGAGCTTGAGCAATTTACGGTCACCAAGCAACTTGCCGCCGTTATAGTCAGGCACTTCGGCCGCCAAGCCACCCTGAAATTGTTCGGCGTCAAAACTCGTGATAGGTGCTAACGCCGAACGCCCGGCCAACAAGGTCTCAAGGATACTGCCGGGGTCAGTCCCCGCACCGCAAATCGCGCCATTTCCTGTGATTACGATTCGACTCATGGCCTTCACCGTCCTGAGGCGACAAGCGCCGCTGTATCTTCGGGGTGCCTGAAAGCCAGGCAACTATTACTGCCCCCAAACCCTAACGAATTTGAAATCGCCATACCAATGCGTTGTGCACAGGGCGTATCACGCACGATATTGACGTCGCAGTCAGGGTCAAGCTGCTGCAAATTAGCATTAGGCGGCATCAAGCTATCGCGAATCGCCAAGGCACACAGGCCAGCCTCGACCGCACCCGCCGCGGCAATCAAATGACCCGTTACGCTTTTCGTTGAACTTACACCTACGTCGTTCACCCGATCACCAAAAACTGCCTTGACCGCGGCACATTCGCTACGATCATTCATGGGCGTAGAGGTGCCGTGCGCGTTGAGATAATCGATGTCGGCAATGCTTGCACCTGCATCGGCAATCGCCCTGCGCATCGATTGAATCGGCCCGTCTCCGGAGGGATGAGAATCTGTAATGCGATACGACGAAAGAGAATTACCGTCACCAGCCAGCTCAGCGTAAATCGTTGCGCCACGCTGCACAGCAGAGTTCCATTCTTCGAGTACTAAAAAGCCCGCACCCTCACCAAGTACAAAACCATTTCGGGTCAGATCAAAGGGGCGACTGGCACGCTCGGGTTGATCGTTGTCGGCCGACACCGCAGACAGCAAACAAAAACCAGAGAGACCGACCGGAGAGATCATTGAATCAAAACCACCTGTCAAGACTCGATCAGCTAACCCACGCCGAATTAATCGCATGGCCGTACCGATTGCCTGCCCACCCGAGGCGCAAGCGGTATGCACTGTCGAGGCGTAACCTCGGATACCAAACCGACGCAGTAACAAGGCGATACCGGCTGTCGACAAACTACGGCTAAAAGCCATAACGTCATTAGCGATTGGCTCGTTGAGCAATGCGCTTGCCATAAACTCGCCCTCAGGTGCTGCTGCGCTTTGCACGGCAGCAATTTCTTGGTGCGCGACGGTCATCATCCCCGCACCCACCACGCAACCCCAGCGTGCCGCATCTTGTAAGGTAGGACGCACGCCTGCATCTGCGATTGCCTGATCCGCTGCGGCTAAGGCAAAGCGGTGTGCGCGACTCGCATATTTAAGTAACTTACGATCATCAATCGCGGGCAAATCGTCAAAGCCTTTGACCTCAGCTGCGATCCGTGTTGAAAAACCTGACGCATCAAAAATCGTGATGGGCCCTGCACAACTGCGAGCAGTTTTGATCCGCGCCCAGGTGGAAGCAGCGTCAAGGCCGGCTGGGGTTACCAGTCCGATGCCTGTAATCGCAACGCGACGTCGTATGGTCATGCAAGTTCTCCGGCAGGCGCAAAATACATTTTGGCACCCGCGATTGTTTTACCCTCGGCCTGAGCAGTTAGCTTAACCATGTAGGGTTCGAGGTCGTCTGAGCCAGGCGTTGCCAGCTGGGCAGACAACACGAGCGTGGCACCCGGCGCGGTGAACGCGCGCACCTTAACATTGGTAATACGAGTGAGGTGCAGCGAGGTGTTGCCCGCTGCGTGTGCAGCGACTGGGGTTGCTAATTGCAACAAGGCATCAAGCAGCAAGGTTGCAGGAAAAACCGGGCGCAGAGGAAAATGATCTTCAAAAAACGCCGCTGATGCTGGCACGGCAAGCTGCGCCTGAAGATGCTCAGGGGTTGACGCAGGGAGCTTAGTGATAGCGGCCCGCGGCACGCCGTTGAAGGCGCCTACGGGGCGACCCGCGGTGCTGAGTTGGGCAAAATCAGCTGCAAGTGCTTCGGGGTCGTCAAACTCTTGAATGTCGAGCATCGAACCCACCGTGTCGGCGAGCTCGAGCACAGTTCGACCTTTAACCAGCGCATGGCCGCGATACAAAATGGATTCGGCGTCGCAAGATTCAATATCGACGATCAGCTCGAGCGTATCGCCGGGCTTCGCAAGCGAAAAAATCTTTGTATCTCCCGCCAAAGCCGCAACGGGGCGATGGCTGAAACCGAGTGTCGACATGGCCACCCACGCAGCCAGCTGACCCAACGCCTCTGCCACTAGACTGGCAGGGAAGTGCTCAATAGTTGCTGGGATTGTGTAGCGGCCACACACACGTGTGACCCCTTGGATTTGAGTGATCTGATCGACAAAGGAAAAGGCAGCAAAGCGACCGGTTGGCGCGGGGCCGGTGGCCCGCGCCGCACTCAAGACCATCAGCCAGCAGCTTGTGAAGCGCGCTGAGCACGAATCACGAGCTTGCAGAAGGTTTCGGGCGTATACAAACGCGCGATGTGATCTACGCGCATCGGCAACTTAAAGCGTGATTCGTCGATTTCAGACAAGTATTCACGTAAACGCGCCACGCCTTTATCTGTCAGGACACCACCTTGCTCGAACTCGGCCACGGGCATGTCGCCGCGCACGTCTTCGATAATTTTGCCGCGCGGCACCTTGATTTTAAAGGCGCGCTCAAGGCGAAACACCATATCCAAGAAGTCGATCGACTCGGCGTCAAGGCCCTCGATCAGGGACACATCGAGTTTGATGTCATCTACATCGCAACCGAGGGCATCTGCCATCGTTTTTTGGACGGTTGGAAAAACCGCCATGATTTCTTCTTTCGAGATGACTGCTTCAGCCATAATTAGCTCCGGATATGAGGTAAGCGCGCGTTATTTTAACTCAAGTGTAGGGAAATCCCCTCTTGGCTAGCCGGCATCCCCCTAGCGCCTTTGGCCAAAAACTCAGGCCATCTTAAAGCCGCCATCGACGTACAGAATCTGGCCCGTGACGTAACTCGCCATATCCGACACCAAAAACGCCACCGCGTTGGCGACTTCTTGGGCCTGGCCGTAACGCTTAAGTAATATTTTGCCTTTGACTTCGTCATCAGCCAAATCACGAACTTGCTGCGACATTTCAGTATCAATGACGCCAGGGGCAACAGCGTTCACCAGGATTTTACGCGGCGCCAACTCAACCGCCAGGGCACGGGTGACCGCATCCACCGCGCCTTTACTGGCAGCATAATTAGCCTGCCCCCGCCCGGCCTTATTGCCAGCCACAGAGGACAGATTCACAATGCGACCCGCACGCTGAGACATCATGAACGGAATCACTGGGCGCGTCACATTAAAGACACCCCCAACATTGGTTTGAAGCACGTCAGAAATTTCGTCGTCCTCCATCGCCGCCATGAGGTTGTCGCGCACGATACCTGCGTTATTCACCAAGATGTCAATGCGCTCGCAGCGATCGGCCACCGCATTCACGGCCTCAATACAGGCCGCAGAATCGCTGACATCCACCTGCAGGGCTGTGGCTTTACCACCAGCGGCAGCCACACTGGCCACAACCTCAAGGGCAGCAGCTTCGTTGCCGCGATAGAAAAAATTCACATCTACGCCCTGTGCCGCAAGACATTCAACGATGGCGCGACCGATACCGCGCGAGCCACCCGTCACAATCGCGACCTTACCGGCCAAGCCTGATTCAAAGCTCATGGTGTTCAACCCGAAATTGAGAAGCCGCCATCAACCACGAGCGTGTGGCCATTAATCCATGCGGCTTCTGGTAAACAAAGCAGATAAACCGCATCGGCAACGTTAGTGGGCAGCAGGCTGGGGCCTGCTGGCGTGCGCGCAGCAAATTCAGACAAGACCTGGTCGCGGTTTGGAAAATGACTAAGCGCATCGGTGTCGACCACCCCAGCCGAGACCGTGTTGACTCGAATCCCCTGCGGACCAAGCTCTTGCGCCAAGGTACGCACCAGCGCCTCGAGCGCTGCCTTTGACGCACCAATAAATCCATAGTGCGGCATGGCACGCTGGGCACCTAAACTGGACATTGCCACGATACGACCGCCATTTTTCATCAGTGGCAAGGCCTGTTGTGCTAACAAATTCACCGCGAACGCGTTTGTTTCAAGGCACCAGCGAAAGTGCTTCAGGCTCATGTCCATGGCGGGCTTCAGAACACCCGAGGCGGCATTACTGATCACAATATCCAATTGACCGAATTCTTTGGTAATGACCTCAAACATCTCGATGACGCTATCGGGGACGCCGACACTGGCCTGCACCGCAATGGCTCGCCGCCCCATCGCCCGCACCTCTGCGCAGACGGCCTCAGCCTCGTCAAAGCTGTTGTAGTAGTTGGCAACGATGTCGCAGCCAGCAGAGGCGAGTTTCAACGCGCAGGCACGGCCGATACCGCGGGCGGCGCCGGTCACAAGGGCAACTTTGCCAAGAAGGGGCTGACTCATAGCAGTAGGATGACTCCGGTCATACAGCGGGTAAGCAAATAGAAAGGGGCAAAGTTTACCAAGAAGTGCGAATACCTCGCCAACCATCTTACAATGGCAACAAAGTTCGCTTTCAACACCATCGACTGTTCACAACTCATTTAACCTCTGTATCGGGCCGCATGGCTTGGGTACGTACTAAGGATCTCGTATGTCTAAGCAGCCTCCGATGCCCGTCATCCCCAGTGTGGTCTCGCACTGGATTCACAACCAGGCCGTCACCACTGCCGGCGCTCGCACTCAAGATGTATTTAATCCGGCCACCGGACACGTGGCGCGCAAAGTTGAGCTCGCCAGCCTAGATACCGTCAAGTCTGCCGTTGAAAGCGCCAAAAAAGCGTTTACCGCTTGGGCCGATACCCCCCCGATTCGTCGGGCCCGCATCATGAACAACTTTTTGGCTTTGCTCAACGAGCGCAAAGACGAACTCGCCTCAATCATCACCCAAGAGCATGGCAAGGTATTCACCGATGCGCAGGGTGAGGTCATGCGCGGCATCGACATTGTTGAATTTGCCTGTGGCATGCCCCAGTTATTGAAAGGCGATTTCACCGACCAGGTCTCGACTGGCATCGATAACTGGACCTTGCGTCAACCGTTGGGCGTGGTCGCGGGCATCACGCCCTTTAACTTCCCGTGCATGGTGCCATGCTGGATGTTTCCGGTTGCGATCGCAGCGGGCAATTGTTTTATTTTGAAACCAAGTGAGCGCGATCCGTCGGCCTCAATCTACATGGCTCAGCTCTTTAAAGAAGCGGGTCTGCCAGACGGCGTATTTAACGTCGTACAAGGCGATAAAGTCGCGGTTGACGCCTTACTCGAACACCCTGACGTCAAAGCGATCAGCTTTGTCGGTTCAACCCCCATTGCACAATATATTTATCAGCGCGGCGCCGACTTAGGCAAACGCGTACAAGCGTTGGGCGGCGCCAAAAATCATATGGTCGTCATGCCCGATGCAGACATCGATCAAGCGGTGGATGGCCTGATTGGCGCGGCCTACGGCTCAGCCGGCGAGCGCTGCATGGCAATTTCTGTGGCGGTGTTAGTAGGCGACGTCGCCGACAAAATCGTCCCCCTGCTTGCAGCGCGCGCAAAAACACTCAAAATCAAGAATGGTCTTGAGCTTGATGCCGAAATGGGCCCTATCGTGACACGTCAGGCTCTTGAGCGTATCGAGGGCTACATCGAAGTGGGTGTCAACGAAGGGGCCAAACTGGTGGTCGATGGGCGTGGGATTAAAGTCGCTGGCCATGAACAAGGCTTTTTTACCGGTGGCAGCTTGTTTGACCACGTCACCCCGTCCATGCGTATTTATAAAGAAGAGATTTTTGGCCCGGTGTTGAGTTGCGTACGCGTGAAAGACTTTGGTCAGGCCGTTGAACTCATCAATGACCATGAGTTTGGCAACGGCGTGTCTTGCTATACCCGCGATGGCAATGTAGCGCGCGAGTTCAGCCGCCGCATTCAAGTTGGTATGGTCGGGATCAATGTGCCGATCCCTGTACCCATGGCTTGGCACGGATTTGGGGGCTGGAAGAAGAGTCTGTTTGGCGACATGCATGCGTACGGCGAAGAAGGTGTTCGCTTCTACACCAAACAAAAATCCGTCATGCAGCGCTGGCCAGAAACCATTGGCAAGGGTGCTGAGTTTGTGATGCCTACGGCGAAGTAAGGTTATACCTCTAATGTCTAGAAAGGCAGTCTGTTTGTTAAGTGGCGGTCTTGATTCAACGACCGTCATCGCGATGGCTCAGCACGAAGGCTTTGAAGTCTACGCGCTGAGTTTTCGTTATGGCCAGCGCCACTCGATTGAGCTTGAACGGGCAGCGGCTTTTGCCAAGTTGCGCGGTGTGGCGCGTCATGCGATTTTGGATATCGACCTGCGCAGCTTTGGCGGCTCGGCACTGACCGCCGATATCGACGTACCCAAAGGACACTCTGTTGAAGACATCAGTGCTGGGATCCCCATCACTTATGTCCCCGCACGCAACACGATTTTTTTAAGCTTCGCACTAGGCTGGGCTGAGGTCTTAGGGGCGCAAGATATCTTTGTGGGTGTCAACGCGATGGACTACAGCGGCTACCCTGATTGCCGCCCAGAGTTCATCACAGCCTTTGAACACTTGGGCAATCTTGCAACGAAGGCCGGGGTCGAAGGCACCCAGCGACTCAAGATTCGCGCGCCACTCATCAACATGAGCAAGGCAGACATTATTCGTAAAGGTTTAGAGCTTGGAGTCGACTTTGCAGAAACCACTAGCTGCTACGACCCAGCGCCCAATGGTGCGCCCTGCAAACAGTGTGACTCGTGTTTGCTCAGAGCCAAAGGGTTTGCGCAAGTCGGGATCAAAGACCCTCTAGACGCCAAATTTGCACATTAAGCGGCTTCAATGAAAACGGGCACGCTTAAGTGCCCGTTTTGCAATGTAACGCTTTGAAAGACTTACGCGCGTTGAACTACTGTAACGCTAAGGCAAAGCCGGGCACATAGGTCACGAGCATCAATACGATTAGCATGACACCCACAAAAGGCAGCATCACACGCGAGACATCTGTGAGTTTCAAGCCGCTAATCGCCATCCCGACAAACAAACAATAGCCAATCGGTGGTGCCGCCATACCAATCGCGACGTTGGTTACGATGATGGCACCAAAGTGAATTGGGCTAATCGCAAAACTGTTTGCAATTGCAATCAATAACGGCCCAAATACCACCATGATGGCGATTTCATCCATCACAGCCGCCACCACAAAAAACACCAGATTCAAGACTAGCAGCATGATCCATTTTTCGTGAATGTTTGCGGCAAGCCAAGTCGCAGCTTTAGGGGCGAGTTGTTCTTGTGCAACCAAAATACCAAAGCCAGCCGAGAACACAATAATCGACATCACAATGGCCGTGACTTTGGTCGAACGCCAGACGATGTCAGGCAGCTCGCGCCATTTCATACGCTTTTCAATGACCGTGCCAACAAACAGCGCATACACACAACTCACAACTGCCGCTTCAGTGGGCGTAAAGACCCCGCCGTAAATGCCACCCAACACAATGGCAGGCGCCAACAAAGCCCAGATACCATCTCGCAGGGCCGCGCGTATTTCTTTCATCGTTGCGCGTGGTTGCGTTGGAATGTTGTGCTTCTTGGCATGCCACCAGCAAACCACCATCAATCCCGCCGCCATCAACAATCCGGGCAATATCCCCGCGCTAAACAAACGTGCGATTGACTGCTCGGCGATCACTCCCCAAATCACAAAGGCAATCGAGGGTGGAATCAAGGGTGCCAAAATACCTGCACTCACCGCAACAGCCGTCGCAAAAGGTTTGCTATAACCGCGCTCGGCCATCGCTGGGATCATGATCGCGCCAATCGCCGCGGTGGTTGCCGGTGCCGAGCCAGAAATTGCCGCAAAAATTGCTGCGGCCAACACAGTGACCAAACCTAACCCACCCGTCAAATGGCGCACAAACACATCAGCCACTTTAATTAAGCGTTGCGACAAGCCCCCCGCAGACATCAACTCGCCCGCCAACATAAAGAACGGGATTGCCAATAAAGAGAACGACTGCGTGCCAGCCACCACAGTCTGTGGCAACAACATGGGCTCGATGCCGTTCACTAATAAAGACAATGCCACGACAATGCCGATCGCAAACGCGAACGGCACGCCCAACAGCATCAAGACGCCAAAACCAGCCGACAACAACCAAGCGGTGCTACTCATTTAAGGACTCCGCCCAGGGCAGTAAACGTTCAAACGAAAACAATGCAATCAACACACCAAACGCGGGCGCTGCTGCATACAGAAACTCAATCGGAAACCCGATGGCGGCCGAGGTTGCGCCGCGCGTCTCGATCACGTAATTCCAGCCCGCGTAGGCGATGAAGAGGCCTAACGCACACATCATCAACGACACTAACGCATCGACCATACCGTGCAACGACTTTGGCAATAAGCCCACCAGTAAATCCATGCGCGCGTGCGTCAGGCGCCTAATACCGATGACGGTAGAAATCACCACCACCCAAGCAAAACCAAGCAAAGATAGCTCTTCGCTCCAAGACAAGGCTTTGCCAAATACGTAACGCAAAAAGACTTGCGCGCTTAGAGTTAACAGCATCAGAAGCACGATCGCGACTGCAGCCATCTTCAACATGCTTTCAAGTTTGTCAAACCAGTGACGCATACTAATTTTCCATTCAAAAAAATACAACTATCAAAAGGCGCTCAATTGAGCGCCTTTCTTAAACACCTTACTTCACCGCGTCAAGCGCCTGATTGATCAACGCATCGCCAACAGCGGCACGCGACTTATCGTAAATCGACTGAACCGATTTGCGAAAAGGCGTGACATCGGCCACTTGATTAATGATCATGCCTTTTTTCGCGAGGCCATCAATCAAGGCCTTCTCGTTCACCAAGGCTGCAGCGCGCTGCTCGGCTGTTGCAGTCTTACCGGCTTCGATCACTGCCGTTTTTTGTTCAGGGGTCAACTTATCCATTGAGCGCTTTGAGATCAATAGAGCAATTGCCGAGTACGTGTGATTGGTCATCGACAAAAATTTCGTCACTTCGTACATTTTTGAACTATCGATCACAGCGATCGGAATCTCTAGGCCATCAATGGTGCCTTGCTGCACAGCGGTAAACACTTCGCCCCAGGCCATCGGCACCGCAGCACCACCCAAGGAGGTGAACATGTCGATGTACATTGGGTTCTGCATGACACGATATTTCACCCCGGTTACATCAGCGGGCACACCAACAGGCTTTTTATTGTTGATCATCTGGCGAAAGCCGCCTTCCATGTAGCCCAAGACAAGCATGTTTTTCTTGGCTAAAAGCGCTGACAAATCGCTACCCAGCTTGCCGTCCAAGGCCTTACGTGCTTGCGCTTCGCTCGAATACAAGAACGGTAAATCGTTGACTTGGTAAGCAGGCTCAATCTGCGCAATCACAGCATTCGTCATAATGGTCATGTCGACCGTACCAAAGCGCACAGCCTCCATCACTTGCTTTTCTTCGCCAAGCTGACGGTTAGGATACAACTGCACCTCAATCGAGCCTTTAGAGTTTGCCTCAACCGCTTTCTTGAACGCTGTCGCACCAACCGAGTAGGGATCTGTTGGGCTTTCTGGTGTCGTCCAACCAAGTTTCAAAATCGTCTTTTGGGCAAAAGCTTGTGTCGAAGTACCCAAAGTTAAGGTGGCAGCAACTAAGGCCGAAAGCGCGAACAAGTGACGACGTTTCATAAGATCTCCAAAACGAAAAGATTAGGCTTTTTGAACAAACGGGGCGAAGTCGTAGAGCACTTCAGGATTTTTAACGAGAACTTGTTGACGCAAGCTCGCGTCAGGTAACCACTTAAAGACTGCATCAGCGATATCGCCATCATTCGGCATTGGTGCAGGGATATTCGGATGAGGCCAGTCGGTTCCCCACACCAGGCGATCAGTTCGGGTCGCTAACAAAGCATCCACGAAGCCTTGAATCGCTGCCCACTTTGCAGCAGGATCCACCACACGGTAAGCACCAGACAATTTCACCCAAGCAAGCCCCTCTTTCACCAAGGCACACATATTCTTAAAACCCGCATCGTTGATATCAGGTTTCGAAGGATGCCCAAAGTGATCAAAGACGACGGGGACGCCGAGTTTGGCCGCCCAGGCTGGGATCTCTGGCTGAGCCGCGACGTCTACTAAAAACTGAATATGCCAACCAAACGGCTTCAAGCGCTTTGCAAGACTTTCGGCATCACTTAACTGACCACCGCCCGCAAATAAAATATTGAGGCGTGTTCCACGCGTACCCGCCTGATGCAGTCTTTCAATTTCTTTGTCGGACACATCAAGTGGCAAGACACCGACCGCGCGCAGGCGGTCAGGATGTGCTGCAAGCGTGTCATAAAGCGTTGCATGGTCATGGCCATACACCGAGGGGTGCACCAGTACCGCACGATCGGCACCAATCGCATTATTCATTGCTTCAAACGCAGCCCAAGGGGCCAAGCTTGGCGTGTACGAACGATTTGCCGTGTAGGGATATTTAGCAGCATCCTCGAACACATGAAAATGGCAATCCACGGTACCCGCGGGCAATTTTTGTTTAGGCTCAACCCTTGGATCAAAGGGCAAATATGAATCAGTCTGCATCACAGTTGTTTTGTCTCAGTGCGTGCGGGGCTGTTTGTATATTCAATCCCGTCTTGTGTTTCGGGGTAGTCACAACAAGCTTAACCCCTTTGTTTTGTCTGGGCACGATATCACAGTGATCCCTTCTCAAGCTAGACATTCATGCGCTTGGCCTGCGGCATTCAGCACAGACTGAGTGCACGCAGCCCACACACCTTGCGAACACTAGAGAAAACCCTTATACGCGTAACCCTGTTTGCGCATCAAACCGATGCAGACGATCTGCGCGCGGCTTCGCGTAAACCGTGGCACCCACTTTCGGCGCCGGTTGCTCTTCATGAATACGAACAATCAACGACTCGCCTTGCAGACGACAATACAACAGGCGTTCTGCGCCAAGTAATTCGATGCCCTCAACCGTCAAGGCCCAACCCTCGCTCCCAAGCTCAAGATGCTCGGGTCTGATCCCCAAAATCGAGCCCGTCGCTACGCCCGGTGCAGCTTTTAATAAATTCATCGGCGGCGAGCCAATAAAACTTGCAACAAAGGTACTTGCGGGCGTGTTGTAAACCTCTTCTGGGGTACCGAACTGCTCCATCACACCGCCGTTCATGACCAACATGCGTTGCGCCAAGGTCATCGCTTCGACTTGATCGTGCGTCACAAACAAAGAGGTGATGCCCAATTCGCGATGCAGCTTTTGAATTTCAAGTCGCGTCTGAGCACGCAATTTTGCATCGAGATTGGATAACGGTTCGTCAAACAAAAACACCTGTGGCTGACGCACGATAGCGCGGCCCATCGCCACACGTTGACGCTGTCCGCCGGACAGTGCGCGCGGCTTGCGATCTAAGAAGGGCATCAATTCAAGAATACCCGCAGCCTTTTCGACACGGGACTTGATTTCGTCTTTGGGCACGCGCGCGATTTTTAATCCGTACGCCATGTTGTCAAAGACCGTCATGTGAGGGTACAGCGCATAATTTTGAAACACCATCGCAATATCGCGCTCGGCCGGCTCAAGATCATTGACCACACGCGCACCGATTGAAATTGTGCCAGACGTGATCTCTTCAAGCCCCGCCACCATGCGCAGCAGCGTTGACTTACCACAGCCTGAGGGGCCAACGATCACAACGAACTCGCCGTCACCGATCTCGGCTGACACGTCGTGTATCACTTGCACCGCAGCTTTACCGGCGCCGTAGCGCTTGACGATATTTTTTAAAGAGATTGCGGCCATGTCTGTATACGCTTTATTTTTCAGAATCTACCAAACCTTTGACAAACCACTTCTGCATCAACACCACGATCAAGGCTGGCGGCAACATGGCCAGCATCGCCGTCGCCATGACAACGTTCCATTCGGTGTAGGCATCGCCTGAAATGAGACGCCTAATCCCCATCACCACTGGATACATCGTTTCATCTGTCGTCACCAACAAGGGCCACAGGTATTGATTCCAACCGTAAATAAATTGAATCACAAAGAGCGCCGCGATACTGGTACGCGACAGAGGAAACAACACGTCCCAAAAAAAACGCATGGGCCCTGCACCATCCATGCGCGCGGCCTCAACCAACTCATCAGGGACGGTCAAAAAGAATTGTCTAAAGAGAAACGTAGCGGTAGCCGAGGCAATCAAGGGGACGGTCAAGCCAGCGTACGAGTTCAACATCCCTAAATTGGATACCACCTCGTAGGTTGGACCGATACGCACCTCGACTGGCAACATCAAGGTAATAAAGATCATCCAGAACACCAGGCCGCGAAATGGAAATCTAAAGTAGACGATCGCAAAAGCCGAGAGCATCGAAATTGCGATTTTGCCGACACTGATGAGCAGCGCCGTGACTAAGCTCACCCACATCATTGGCCACGCGGGCGCGATGCGCCCCCCCGACTCGGTTTCACCTCCAAACAGGGCGAGACGATAGGTTTCAAGAATGTGCTCGCCAGGCACCAGAGACATCGGGATGGCTTGTGTAATTTGCGCCGTTGTCTGGGTCGAGGCCACGATCGTCACATACACTGGAAACGCCACGATCAACACGCCCAGAATCAATATCAAATGGGATAAGACCGTTAGTGCGGGGCGCCTTTCAATCACGATATCTCAACCGGCTTAAGCATATTGCACCTTGCGCTCGATGAAGCGAAACTGCACCACCGTCAGGCACACCACGATGAACATCAAAATCACCGACTGCGCGGCCGAGCTACCCATATCCATTGCCTTAAAGCCATCGTAGTACACCTTGTATACCAGGATCGAGGTCGCCTTGCCCGGGCCACCATGGGTCGTCGCATCAATAATGGCAAAGGTATCAAAGAACGCATAGACGACGTTAATCACCAGCAAAAAAAATGTCGTCGGTGACAACAATGGGAAGACGATCGTACGAAAGCGATGCCACGGTGTCGCTCCGTCAATCGCAGCGGCTTCAAGCAGCGACTTGGGAATTGACTGCAGCCCTGCTAAGAAAAATAAGAAGTTATATGAAATTTGTTTCCACACGGCCGCCACCACGATGAGAGTCATCGCATCACGACTATCAAGCAGATGGTTCCAGTTCAACCCGAGCCAACGCAGCGCAAAGGCGATCACCCCCATGGGCGAGGCAAACATAAATACCCACAATACACCTGCTACGGCGGGCGCGACGGCGTAGGGCCAAATCAATAATGTTTTGTAAATGTTGGCAGCGCGCCAGACGCGATCTGCCATGACCGCAAGCAAAAGTGCTAGCGTTAAGCCACAGACCGCGACCAAGACCGAAAATAACGCCGTGGTTTGAAACGATTCAAGATAAAGAGAATCATTGAATAAACGTGAAAAGTTCTGCATGCCTACAAACTGGCGCGACATGCCAAAGGCATCCTCTTCAAGCACGCTTTGATAAAGCGCCTGCCCCGCTGGCCAAAAGAAAAAAACCAACACAATCGCCAATTGAGGTGCAATCAGCACCCAAGGCAACCAACGTGATTTAAAACGAACTTTTTTTTCCATAACCTCGAAATCGCGGGTTGTGCATGCACGACTGTCTGTGATCGCCCCGCTGAACGGCGCCTCACACAATTCCCGTCGCAGCGAGATCGTAGCGATGGTGCCGCTTACGACCCCATCGCCTTCAGCTCATTTAACGATTCGCTTTTTCAAAACGTTCAAGCAACTCGTTACCACGTTTCACGATCGTGTCGAGCGCGTCTTTGGTGGTTTTTTTGCCAGCCCAAACTTGTTCGAGCTCTTCATCAATCACAGTTCTGATCTGAACGAAATTACCTAAACGAATCCCACGTGAATTATCTGTGGTTTTACGAATCATCTGCGTCACAGAAATATCGGTACCTGGATTTTCTTTGTAAAATCCCGATTTTTCGGTGAGCTCAAACGAAGCAATCGTCAGCGGCAAGTAGCCAGTACGCTGATGACTTTTAGCAGCTTCTTCTGGACGCGACAAAAACTCAAAAAACTGCGCGACCCCTTTGTACTCGTCGGCTTTGCGTCCCGCCATCACCCACAAGCTCGCGCCGCCGATGACAGTATTTTGCGGGGCACCGCTGACGTCAGAGTAGTACGGTAAGGTTGAGGTGCCAAAGGCAAATTTGGCGTTGCGCTTGACGTTGCCATATAACGCAGAAGATCCCGTCGTCATGGCGCACTCGCCAGCAACAAAAACTGGGTCAGCCGCATTGGCACGACCTTTGTATACAAACAAGCCATCTTTCGCCATGTCGGCCAGGTTCTGGATATGCCGCGTCTGCAGCGGGCCATTTACCGTAAGCCGTGCGTCATTACCCTTCATGCCATTGCCCTGGGTCGCAAATTCTGTGTTGTGCCAGGCGCTAAAGCTTTCAAGTTGAGTCCAGCTGATCCAACTGGTTGTATAGGGACACGTGTGGCCTGACTCTTTGAGCTTTTTGGCTGCGGCGATGACCTCGGGCCAGGTCAGTGGTGGTTTTTCTGGATCAAGACCCGCCGCTTTAAAGGCATCTTTGTTGTACCAAAATACTGTCGTTGAACTATTGAACGGAAAGCTCAACATCTGACCATTAGGCGCGGTGTAGTAACCGGCTACCGCAGGCACGTAGGCTGCAGGGTCAAATTTCACACCTGCCTTGCTCATCACTTCACCAACAGGCACGATCGCGCCTTTGCTGGCCATCATGGTCGCGGTACCAACTTCAAACACTTGCAAGATATGAGGTGCGTTACCAGCCCGGAAAGCGGCGACCGCCGCAGTCATCGCCTCGTCGTAGGTGCCTTTGAACACGGGCACCACCTTGTAGTTTTGTTGGCTAGCGTTAAAGTCTTTAGCAAGATCATTGACCCATTCGCCTAGGGCGCCGCTCATGGCGTGCCACCATTGAATCTCAGTTTGTGCCTGAGCCGGGCTCAGGGCCGATGCACCCAGTGCCAACGCCGACAAGACCGCAGCGAAAGAATGTTTAAATTTCATATCGTCTCTCTGATGTTATGCAACGAACTGTGAGGTTAACGCTGTATTGTGACAGTTCATGTTAACCGCAACTCAAGGCTATTGGTTGCCTGGTTTCAGCCAGTTTCGCCACTAACAAAGCACTTTGTAGCACCGGCCTTCTTCAAAAAACTTAAATACTGAAGGGATCAACTAAAGGGGTCAACACCCTCAACACGAAACCACGCTGCTGAACAGGCGCTGCGCCCCAAGCACGTTTATGATGTCTAAGAGGCCAAATAAACTGACACAAGACGCTGTAGATAGTCACCACACAAAACCAAAGCATAATTATTCTTAGCCACGTTGGTCACCTACGATGATTCATATTCTTGCACTCGACCAAGGCACCACCAGCTCTCGTGCCATTTTATTTAATGCGCTAGGCCATGCCGTGCACACCGCTCAACTCGAGTTCAAACAGCTATTTCCTCAACCCGGCTGGGTAGAGCACGATCCCCTTGAAATCTGGCAAACGCAATTGCAGGTGATCAAACAGGTGCTGACCGAGGCCGGCTCTGGGCAATCGGTTGCGGCAATTGCTATCACCAACCAACGCGAAACCACTGTTTTGTGGGATCGCCACACGGGGCAGCCTTTAGCCAATGCGATTGTCTGGCAAGACCGCCGCACAGTTGAGCACTGCAACACGTTGCGACAGCAAGGCCATCAGGCGCTGATACAAGAAAAAACCGGTCTAGTCTTAGATTCTTATTTTTCAGGTACCAAACTGGCTTGGCTTCTTGAAAACATCCCAGGGGCTCGCGCCCGAGCCGAACGCGGCGAACTTGCTTTTGGCACGATCGACAGTTGGTTGGTCTGGAACCTGACCAAAGGCCGGGCACACATCACAGATCCAAGCAATGCCTCACGCACGCTACTCTTTAATTTACATACCCTTGCTTGGGATGATGAACTGCTGGCTTTGTTCAACATCCCCCGCTCGCTCTTGCCCAAGGTCGTGCCTAGTTCAGGCGTCGTGGGGCAAACCGATCCAACCTTGTTTGGCCGTGCGATCCCAATCGCATCCATGATCGGCGATCAACAAGCCGCAACCTTCGGGCAGGCCTGTTTTGAGCCGGGCATGGCCAAAAACACCTATGGCACCGGCTGCTTCATGCTGCTCAACACCGGACATCAACCGGTCGCCAGTCAAAATAAATTGCTCACGACAATTGGCTGGCAACGCGCCGAAAGCTCGGCACAGCCACTCGTACCAGAGCAGCCCTCTCGCGTCGTTCAAGCAGAAAGCGGTAAACACGCGTCGGCGCTGGCTACCACCTACTGCCTGGAAGCTTCCGTCTTTATGGGCGGCGCCACGATTCAGTGGTTACGCGACGGTTTAAATATTATTTCTTCAGCTCAAGAGGTTGAAGCCTTAGCGGCCAGCGTTCCCGATGTGGCTGACACCTATCTGGTCCCCGCGTTTACCGGTTTGGGCGCCCCCATCTGGGACGGCAACGCCCGGGGCACGCTGATTGGGATGACCCGAGGCACGACTAAAGCCCATATCGCACGCGCAGCGCTTGAAGCGATCGCCCTTCAGGTGGCGGATGTATTTGATGCAATGGCCAAAGACTCGGGCATTGCACTGGCAGAACTTCGGGTTGATGGCGGCGCCTCAAAAAACAATTTGCTCATGCAAATACAGGCAGATCTTCTTGGAGTGCCGGTTGTGCGTCCAAAGATCACCGAAACCACAGCACTCGGTGCCGCCTACTTGGCAGGCCTTGCAATTGGCTTGTGGTCAAGCACTCAAGAGATCGCCACGCAGTGGTCGATTGACCGCAGGTTTGAACCAAGCATTTCACTGGCTGACCGTCAAGCCAAATTAGCAAGATGGCATCAGGCACTTGAGCGTTCAAAAGGCTGGGCAACGTGATGACACAGCAAACACAGCAAAGAGCACAGATCCCTCTGGGCACCGAGCAAGCGCAGCAACCGCCACTTCGTACCGAGCGGGATCAGTTACTTGCCCGTCTAGCTGAAGACAAAACCTACGACCTTGCCATTATCGGAGGCGGTGCCACGGGGTTGGGCTTAGCGCTTGATGCTGCCTCGCGCGGCTACTCAGTCGTACTGATCGACGCGACTGACTTTGCAAAAGGGACCTCATCACGATCAACAAAGTTGGTACACGGGGGTGTACGCTATCTTGCCCAAGGTAACGTGTCGCTCGTCTACGAAGCCTTGCACGAACGCACAACCTTATTGCACAACGCTGCGCACCTGGCGCAACCGCTTGCTTTTGTTTTGCCTTGCTACAAGTTTTGGGAACTCCCGTTCTACGGCATTGGTTTGCTTTTATATGACGCGCTCTCAGGACGGCGCAGCTTGGGGCGCACTCGCTTTTGGGGTGCGAAAGAGACTCTCAAACACGTACCAAATCTACACACTGTGGGCTTGAAGGGTTCGGTCAAGTATTGGGATGGTCAATTTGACGATGCGCGCCTCGCACTCGCTCTGGCACGCACAAGTGCGCAACGCGGTGCCTTACTGGTTAACTATTGCAGTGCGCTCGAACTCACTCACGAGAAGGGTCAAATCACCGGTTTGCTGGCACAAGACCAAGACACGCAACAAACCTATCCAATCAAAGCCACCTGCGTCGTCAATGCGGCAGGGGTTTGGGTCGATTCACTACGCGCAAAAGATGAGGCCGCTGCAGGGGCCCAAAGTATCGATATGGTCGCACCAAGCCAAGGTGTACACGTCGTGGTTGATCGTGAGTTTTTAGCAGGCGAGCATGCAATCATTGTGCCGCACACCTCAGATGGACGCGTACTGTTTGCAGTGCCATGGCTAGGCAAAGTCATCATCGGCACCACGGATACGCCACGCCACGATTTAAGCCGCGAGCCTGACCCCTATGCAGAAGAACTCGAATTTATTTTGCGAGAGTCGGCTCGTTACCTGACGCGCGCGCCCACACGCGCAGATATAAAAAGTATCTGGGTCGGGCTACGGCCTTTGGTGAAGCCGCCAAAAGATGAACACGGCAACACCAAAGCCATCAGCCGCGAGCACACCGTACTGATCAGCAAAAGCAAGATGGTGACGGTCACGGGCGGAAAATGGACCACCTATCGCGCCATGGCACAAGACGTGTTGAAGCACTGCGTTGAGGCCAAACTTTTGCCCGAGCACCAGGCCTGCGTCACAACCGACCTACCGTTAGTCGGTGCACAAAGCGGTCGTAAAGTTGATCACCCGATGTACGAGTCGCCAGGACTACAAGCTTACGGCGATGAAGCAGATTTTGTCGCTCAGCTACCAGGAGCCGAGCGCGCCTTAGGGGGCGGCCTGACTGAAGCGATGGTTCGCTTTGCCGTACGTTATGAATACGCACGTACGGTCGAAGACGTGCTTGCAAGACGCTCGCGTTTATTGTTTTTAGACGCAAAACTCGCCCACTCTTTGGCCGATAGTGTGGGCGAAATCATCGCACAAGAGTTACCAAACAAAGACCCAGGCATCGAGGCCTTTAAAACACTCGCCTTGCATTATCTGAATCTACCCGATTAGCCTACAGTCCAAGCCCTTCATCATTTTTTGACGCAACAGCTTGTATTTGTAGCGCACGGTTTAGCATTTGGATGATTTGTTACGCTCGAACTCGCGTTGGTGTCATTCAGCCTCAACCCTTGGTCGCATCTTCAAGAATCAAATCTGCGCCACGTTCTGCCACCATCATCACGGCTGCCTGGGTGTTGCCCGACACCATCGCTCTGAATACCGAGGCATCAACTACGCGCAAGCCGCGCAAGCCTTTAAAACGCAGGCGCGTATCGACCACCGCCTCAGCATCCGACCCCATGCGACACGTAGCGATCGGGTGATACGTTGTCTGGCCATTATCGCGCGCGAAATGCAACCACTGCTCGTCCGTTAACACGTCAGCACCCGGACTCATTTCAGACTCAATGTAGTTGGCCAAGGCCGGCCGCTCAACAATACGGCGGGCGATTTTCATCCCTTCAATCAGGGCACGCTGATCTTCATCATTGGCCAAGAAGTTAGGTCGAATCGCAGGCCCCACAAGCGGATCCTTAGACTGGATATGAATACTGCCTTGCGAAGTTGGGCGTAAGCCCGACACCGCCATCGTCATGCCCGGAAAATTATCCAATTTACGAATAGCAGCATTCGCGTATGTCGCGTGCATGAAAAAATATTGCACATCAGGCGTTGGCAGCGCAGAGTGTGTTTTTACGAAGCCATGGGCCAAACCAGTGCCCAGCGACAAAATCCCTTTGCGTGTCGCAAAATATTGCAACACGGCCAGACCCACACGCCAGCCTTGCGCCAATTCGTTCAGCGTCTGCGTATTCTTGACACGCCAGTTCATACGCGTCGCGTAATGATCGATATAGTTTTCGCCCACGCGTTTAGCCGCATGCACAACTGGGATCTCAAAGCGTTGCAAAACCGCTGGATCACCAATCCCTGACAACTCTAAGATCTGCGGTGTTTGTACTGCGCCAGCCGACATAATGACTTCGCGCGCAGCACGCACCGTAAAGACTTCACCTTTTTGTTGATACGTGACGCCGGTGCACACCCCTGCTTCAACGTTGACGCGCGTCACATGGGCACGCGTATGAACCGTTAGATTTTTTCTGTGTCGAACAGGCTTCAAATAACCGTCGTAGGCGCTCCAGCGACGGCCATTTTTTTGCTCGACCTGGTAGTAGCCAAAACCCTCTTGCCCCTTACCGTTGTAGTCTTCATTCAGCGGTTGACCGTCTTGCACTGCAGCCTGCAACAACGCATCGACCAAGGGATAGCGTTCGGTCACTTGATGAATATGCATCGGGCCACTTTTACCGCGTTGCGCATCACCCTTTAAATAGGTTTCAAGTTTGGCAAAGTAAGGCATCAGCTCTTTAGACGACCAGCCGGTGGCACCCAAGTTTGCCCAGTGATCGTAATCTTCGCGTTGACCATGCACATAGATCATGCCATTGATCAGACTCGAGCCACCTAACCCCTTGCCGCGCGGGATCGCAATCGTGCGATCGTAGGTATTTTTTTCAGGCTGTGTCTCAAACCGCCAGTTGTACGCGGGATCGTTCAGCAACTTAGTAAAGCCGGCTGGGATATTGATCCACATACTTTTGGGCTCGCCCCCGGCTTCTAACATCAGCACAGTATGGCGCCCGTCTGCGGTCAAGCGATTGGCCAAAATACAGGCAGCGGTGCCGCCCCCAACGATCACGTAATCGTACGTTTGCATTATGTTGCCCCCATAAAATCAGCCATCAACTCAATTTGGCACGCAAGCATGGGGGCGCCATACTGAATACGGCAGCCTTTAGCCTGTGCGGCGGCGAGCAGTGGCGTCAGCACCGGCGCCATGATGATCTCGGCCACCGTTTGTTCTGCTTTCAATAAATGTGCATCAAGCGGCAAGGGGTCGGCGCTCGCCATCCCCAAAGAAGTTGCATTCACGACTAAGTCGTAGCCTTGTGGATCACGGGTACCAAGCACGAGCTCAGTCTGCGGATAGACGGGACTCAACCGCGCAAACATGGCGCGCACTTTATCGGCCGAGCGGTTATAAACCGCCAACTGCGTGGCACCCGCCTCAGCCAGCGCGAAGGCGATGGCATTCGCCGCCCCACCCGCCCCTGCAAGCAAGATTTTTTTACCTTTCGGTTCAATGCCGTGCAAGCGCAAACCCGCCACAAACCCACGACCATCTAAAATATCGCCGAATAAACGCCCATCGGGATCGCGTCGTACGATATTGACAGCGCCTACCGTACGCGCGGCAGCGGTGATCTCATCACACAGCACACCGATCGTCGTCTTATGCGGCACGGTCACGACCATGCCACCAAAGTTTTGAATGCCTCGCAAGGCATGCGTAAAGGCCGGCAAATCTTTAGGCGCAACATGCATTGGCATGAGCACACCATCTATGCCACGCTCGTCAAACACCTTACGCATCATTTCAGGCGCTTTCACCTGCCCGATCGGATCGGCCACAATGCCGTAAAGTTTCGTCTTGCCACTCACGTCGATCATGAATTTCTCTTTTATTTTTTTGAGGGTGTTCAAACGCAGCCCTGCCAATCTTTTCCTGCACTATCATACAGTTTACGGAGGGGTAAAGAGATGAGCCGTCTAGCCGCGCTATCTAGCAAAGTTTACTTGCTGCTTGCCCTACTCACCACAGGGTTCGCCCACGCAAACCCGATTCACCACCGGTACTTTACGTCTTCAGACGGCGTACGTTTGCACTATCTTGAAGCGGGTAAAGGTGAGCAAACCTTAGTCTTTATCCCGGGCTGGGTGATGCCCGCTGCGGTGTTTGAACAACAATTGCTCGCGCTATCGGATCAGTTCAGAGTCTTGGCCTTTGACCCGCGTTCGCAAGGGCTCTCGGCGCTCACGACCTTATCGCACGCGCCCCAAAGACGCCTAAAGGACATGGATGAGTTTTTGAAAGCCGCAAAGGTTAAAAATTTTATTTTGGCGGGCTGGTCACTTGGCGTGCTTGAGTCACTCGATTACCTTGCGAACTACAAGCCCAAAGGGCTGCGAGGTCTCATATTGATCGACAACTCAGTAGGAGAAGGCCGCCCACCGGGCGGGCGCTCATCGAATTTTCAGCAAACCATGAACGACCCGAAAAAACGCGAAGCTTACCTTCGTGCCTTTTGCAAAGACATCTATCGCGAGCCCCCGCCCCCTATACTCGCTCAAGCGGTACTTGATTCAGCGATGCGCGCGCCACCAAAAATAGCGATTCAGTTAATGAACCAACCTTACCCGCGTGAGTATTGGCGCGAAACGCTCGAAAAACAAAACGTGCCGGTTCTGTATATCGCACGACCATGGTTAAAAGAGCAAGGCGCAGCCTTACTCGCCAAACGCCCACCTGAGTTGATCACCGTCAACATCATGGAAAAACCCGGACACGCATTATTTGTGGATGACCCTAAAGGGTTTAATGACGCGGCGCGCAGTTTTAGCGTGGCCGCCTTTTTACGCAAGAATTAGGCCACGAATACCCTGGATGTTTGACCCAAGCTTCACGCCATGCGGCAAGGCGAGACGTTGAACTTACTCTGCACGTCGCACGATCTGCACGCTACGACGCTCGGTCGTTTTGTTATAGCTAAACGCAAACGGCAAAGGCTTGACGTTTTTAGAATCTTTATAGGCCTGCGCCAAAGACTCTTGCTTTTTACGATTGAATAATTCGTGTGGATACAAAAAACCACCGTACAACGCGACAGGACCAATCTGCGACAAGTACGTGTAGTTCAACCCAGTTTCGTCTTGCACAACCATTTTTGCATTCGCAACCAAAATATCGCGCAACACTGAAAAGTAGGTTTCTTGCAGCAGGTGTGAGGCTGCTTTGATCAGGACCGGATTACGCGACTGGCGCTCTAGCCAGGCGCGCATGGGCTCAGTTTGACTCAAATGCGAATCAGACAAATCAAGGCTGACATAATCAAGCGTCACAGGCTTGCCACCTTTGCTCATCACCAAGCGTACAGACTTCCAATCACCCGTCGTTTGAATGAACTGACCACTTTGGGGGTCAAGCGCGATCGGATAGACCTCGTTGACGTCGTAGCCCATGTACAACGCAAAGGTAATCAAAATCGTTGTCACGCCAATTTGTGCGTGCTTGTCGCGCAAATCTTCGTTTAAGTCGTCAGTACGGAAAAATGCCAAGCGACTAAATTTCATCCATTCGCGCAAAAATTTAGCCTGGAAATTTTGCGAACGTGTGCCCGACATATTGCTTAAGGTTGCGGGCTCACCCGCGGCCTGCATGGCGACCATCACAAAACGACTGGCTTGCGGAAACAAGTGGGCCGCCGTCACAAAGTCTGGACCAGAAAACGGATAAAACAAAGTCGTACCGGCAGACTGATTGATCTCAGTTTGGGCCCACTCTGACATGGCGCGACCCATATTTTGTTGATAAAACTGCCAGGCTCCATCGGCCTGCACCAGGCTCGCTCCTTGCAAAAAAGGAAAAGGCGGGTTGGGTTGTGCGCCCGTCGGCAGATATTTGCCCTGTACGTCGCTTGCAAGCGCAGGCACCGCAGCGGTTAGACATGCAAAACCCAACAGCACACCACTGGCGACACGCTTCAGCGACAAACAAAACAAAAACATCATCGAACACCTCAAGGTCAGAAATATCGTACTGGCATTAGACAGATTTTTTAGGAGGATTTGCCAACACAATCCCCAACACAATCAACACCAGACCGACTACATGGTAAAGCTCGGGAAACTCGCCCAACAGCAGGACAGACATCAACGCTGCGAATACAGGAGTCAGATTCAAAAAAAACATCGGCAATTGCGAACCTGTTCGTAAAACCGCTTGTTGATAGCAAAGGTAGGCCAGTAGCGCCGGCCCCAAGGCAACGTACACGACCATGCCGTAAATCTTGGGCGACCATTCGATTGCAGCGTAACTACCCCAAAACAGCTCTGCCAACACCATCGGTACCGCAAACAATAAACCCCAAGCCATCTGCATTGTTAACACGCTATAACCGGACATTTCGGCGGGTCGGCTACGCAACAGCCAGGTATACAAGGCCCAAAGGGCAATCGCGAGCAACATAAACAAATCACCCGGCACGAATGAAATCCGCGCGGCGTTCAGCACATCACCGCGAATCAGCACCCAAGCCACACCCAGCATCGATACGACAGCCCCAACGGTGGCCGCGCGGCTGATGGGCGCCTGAAAGAATGAACGCCCCATCAGAAGCGTAAATATCGGACCCGCTGCGGTGATTAACGCAATATTGATCGGGCTAGACGTTGTAAGCGCCAGATATTGCAAGGCGTTGTAGGTCGTCGTACTCAAAAAACCAGTGACCGCAAGAATGACCCAAGATTTTCGGGCGATCGGCCAGTCTTGCTTTAAACGTTGCCATACAAAAGGCAACAACACCAGAAGCGCAACCACCCAACGTAAGAAATTTAAGGTGATTGGGGGAATCGCCCCAGCGGCCATCCGACCCACAATGGCGTTACTGGCCCACATCAAGGGCGGTACAACCAAACATAACAAGGTAATGGGACGCATCGGGGCAAAGAAAATAGGTCAGTCGGGCCGCCAGACTATTTACGGCGCAACAAAAGGAGAAAACTTCAACTGAATTGAGTTTAACGGAATATGCGGCATTGCTTTGCATGCCACTCACTCAACCCGGCCCTGCCTCATCAACGATTTCCCAGGCCGTGCGGTAGCCACCAATATGCTTCACATAAGCGAGCAAGTCCACGAAAAACGGATTTGAGGCGAGCGTCGACGAGTCGCCCACAAGTAGCAACTTACGTCGGGCGCGGGTCATTCCAACGTTCATGCGGCGGATATCCGCAAGAAAACCAATTTCGCCTTGGTGATTGCTGCGTGTCAGTGAAATCGCAATGATGTCGCGCTCTTGGCCTTGAAACGAATCGACGGTGCCCACGCTCAGCATGCGCTGCTGCAGAAGGCTGTTGAGATCGTCAATTTGCTCGATGGCGTCCTTCAAATAATTGATTTGAGCGCGGTAAGGGGCAATCACGCCGATGGTGAGCGGGTCTTGCGCGTGCTCGACTTGATCGTAAGGCTCTAAGAGCTGAGCGAGGCGCCTAAGCAATACATCCGCCTCTTCGGGGTTAGCCGTCGAACGGCTTTCAGAAAGGGTGAACTCAAGGAAACCGCAGCCGGCCGTGTCCAAGAACTCAACGGGTAGGTCATGCGCAAAAATCTGGTCGTAAGCCCCCAAGTCAGCGTGACGCACAGTATGGTGCGCCTCTAATTGACCTCCGTAAAACTCTTCAGAGCTGAATCCCATGATTTGCGCGTGCATGCGGTACTGCACGGTCAGCATGCGGGCGGTCGCTGGCTGCCGCTTAATGCACTTTTCGAACAAGGTTTCGCGTAGGCCCTCACGGGCCGCCTTTTCGCTTTTGACAGTGGGTGGCAGTTGATGGTGATCGCCAGCCAGAATCACGCGTGTGCCCTTGGCAATGGGAATCCAGCAACCCGGCTCCAAGGCCTGGGCGGCTTCGTCGATAAAGACGGTCTCAAAGATGAGGTGCCGAATGTTACGGTTGCTAGCGCCGACGAGTGTGCAGGTGATGACTTGTACAGACTCGAGTACGTCCTCGGTGATAAAGCGCTCTAAATTGTCGGCTGCCTGAAACAGCATTCGCGCCTCTTCCTTCAGCAACCGACGCTGCTGCCGTTCTTCGAAGCCAAACTCGCGGGTGTATTCGTTGGCAGTTTGGCGGTATTGCTCGGCGGTTTGGCGCATCGCGCGCATTTCACCGTAACTCGAATGCGCCATCACGCGGGCATCTAAGGTGTGCTCAAGCAAAAGGTCTGAGACGCGGCTAGGATTGCCCAGTCGGATCACATTGACGCCGCGCTCGGCCAGCTTTTCAGTGAGTAGATCAACAGCCGTATTCGAGGGTGCGCATACCAACACGCGACGCTCGCGCCGCGTGGTTTCTAGGATGGCCTGTACCAAGGTAGTCGTTTTGCCCGTACCGGGCGGTCCATGGATGATGGCCACGTCTTGAGCCGTGATCACTAGACGCACGGCCGCTAACTGCGAATCGTTGAGAGGACTGGGGTAAAACAGGTCGTCGGCGTTGTGCGTGCGAAACCTCGCCTGCCGGGCGCCGAGCAGCACGTCGCGCAACTGGGCTAAGCGATTTTCATGTGCGTAAATCACTTCGTCGAGAGCGAGGTCCATCTCGCGGTAGCTCACCTCGTCGAACGTGAGGTCAACGCCCAGTTTGCTTGCGTCATGTACCCAGTCGGGAAGCTCCTCTTTGGTTGTGACCAGCAGCAGTTTATTGCGCCGCACGCTAGTAATGACGCCACTGAGCACGGGTCGGTCGGTCGCCAGGTGAGGCGGCGCATTGCTAAAAAGCGAAGCATTTTTGCCCACCTGAAACAAGTGCAGGCCCTGTTGACTGTCTGGGCGCTCTAGCTCAAGCACCACTTTGCCGCCAAAGCCGATTTCTTCGTTGGTGATCGTGATGGGATACCACGTGAGACCGCGCCGTATGCGCTCTTTTACACTGGCCTGAGCATTTTTAAGTTTGAATTGCGCTTGGTCTTCCTTTTGCTCAAGCTGCATGAGACCACGTACCCGACGCAACTCTTCTTCAACCGCGCACGGGTCGATAGGATCAATCGTGATCATGTTGGATATTATTAGCTCGCCCGTAGAAGGGTAAATGCAGGTCATTCATCATGCGCCCTTGAATTAAACCCTCAACTGAAATCACCTGAAACAAGTGTCAGAAGTAGAGCCCTAGACTTTTACCGCCAGCCACCTAGAATATGAACTGTCAGCAAAGGGATACTAATAGCGGTATCCCAAATGAGTGGAGAGAAAAAAATGAAAAAAATCCTGTTAACTTTGGTGGCCACGTTAGCTGGGCTTCTGAGTGCAGACGCCGTGCTGGCGGGGCCGAGCGTGGGCGTCGTGATAGGCGTGCCTCCAATTGTCATTGGAGCACCAGTCTATAGCCCGGCACCAGTTTATTATGCACCTGCGCCGGTTGCTTACGCAGTGCCTCAACCTTATTACGCTCCGGCACCCGTTTATGCGCCGGGGTATGTAGTTCCTCCGGTGGTCGTAAGCCCAGCACCCAGATACTATGCACCCGTCGTTGTGGCACCTCGGTACTATGGCGGTTATGGCTATTACGGTAACCATCGCGGCTACGGTCACGGCCACGGCTATTACGGGCGGTAACGCTTACCGGCGCCCCACGACAGGGTGCCGGCTTGCAACTCGGCGGTTAAGCGGCGTTTAGGCGCGCGACACCGCCCATATAAGGACGCAAGACCTCAGGCACCACAACGCTGCCGTCCTCTTGTTGATAATTTTCAAGTACAGCGACGAGCGCCCGCCCCACGGCTAAGCCAGAGCCATTCAAGGTATGCACAAACTCTGTTTTGCCGGCTTCGTTACGGGTACGCGCTTGCATGCGACGCGCCTGAAAGGCCTCGCAATTGGACACGGACGAGATCTCACGCCAAGTGTTTTGAGCGGGTAACCACACTTCAAGATCATAGGTTTTTGTTGAACCAAAGCCCATATCGCCCGTGCATAACAACATGACGCGATAAGGCAGCCCAAGCAATTGCAGCACTTTTTCAGCATGGCCCGCCATGTGCTCAAGCGCCTCATACGACTTGTCTGCCGCGACGATTTGCACCATTTCGACCTTATCGAACTGGTGTTGACGAATCAAGCCTCGCGTATCGCGCCCGCCACTCCCTGCCTCAGAGCGAAAGCACGGCGTGTGCGCGGTGAGGCGAATGGGCAAGTCGGTTGCGGGCACAATGCTATCGCGCACGCTGCTGGTTAAGGTGATTTCTGAGGTTGAAATCAAGTATTGCTCTTCACGGGCGATAGCATTGCCTTGCTCGTCGAGTGTCGGCTCATCACCACCACGCGTGACCCAAAACATATCGTTTTTGAATTTAGGCAATTGCCCAGTGCCCAACAACGTTGACGCGTTCACGATATACGGCGTGTAGCACTCGACATAACCATGTTGTTCGGTTTGCAAGTCGAGCATGAACTGGGCCAACGCCCGATGCAGTCTAGCAACAGGGCCCTTCATAAAACTAAACCGGGCACCCGACAGCTTGCCCGCCACGTCAAAATCTAGGCCAATTGTTTCACCGATGGTGACGTGATCGCGTGGCGTAAAACCCAAATGTTTTGGATCGCCAGACACAGCATCAGGCACGGGTACCCAGCGACGCACCTCGATATTGCCCTCGCTATCCGCCCCCACTGGTACCGATTCGTGTGGCAGATTGGGCACCGCTAACAACAACTCATTCAGTTGTTGTTGAATTTCGGCTAGATCTTGCTCAAGCGCCTTCAAACGTACCGGAATAGCCTGTGATTGGGCCATGACAGCAGAGGCATCTTCACCACGTGATTTCAAAGCACCGATCTGTTTAGCGAAGGCGTTGCGCTGCGCCTGCAAGTTTTCAGTTTCTGTCTGTACCGCTTTACGGCGCGCTTCGAGCGCATTAAAGGATTCAAGAGAAAAGGCAAAGCCGCGGCTCGCCAGGCGACGCACAACGGCATCCAGATCTTTACGCAAAAAAGCAGGGTCAAGCATGGTCTCGAGGCTTCAAAATGCTAATGAAGCCAGTATTGTAAACGCCGCAGCAACCACGCCACGATGCCAAGCGCCCCAACGCTTAACAACCAAATCAGCACCAACCACGCCCAGCGTTTCATCGTATTCTCTGAAAAACCACCCAATTAAGATAAACCAGAAGTTAAGACAGGCAAGAACGCCACAAGCACCATGCCCGACTCAAGCGCTGAATTGTCCAGTTGCCAAGACGCCAAGTTGCCCAGCCTAGCCGTGATAGTGATGCGTCGGGCCCACCTTGCCACGAAATACCCAGTAAGCATAGGCGGTATATGCCAGAATCATTGGTAGCAATACGACAGCACCGACCAATAAAAACTTAAGACTATTATCGGGCGCAGCCGCCTGCCAAAGCGTCACCACCGACGGAACAATGTACGGAAAGAAACTGATCAACAAACCCATATAAGACAAGACGAACAGTCCTTGCACCGACAAAAATGCCATTAAAGGCCTATCTTGCGAAAGGCCTTTAAAAAACAGCAGCGCACAGATCAACACCAAAATTGGCACCGGCGCCACAAGCAACATGGCTGGCCAGGCGAACCACTTACGCATAAAGTGCTCATGTAAAAAAGGCGTCCAAAGGCTCACAAGTACGATGAGCGCCAGTAACGCGACCCCCAACACGCGCGCGGCACGCAATGCTTGCTGGGCAACATGACCTTCCGTTTTAAGCATTAGCCAGGTGGCGCCTAGCAGGGCGTACCCCACGACCAGCGCCAAACCCGTCAGCAAACTGAAAGGCGACAACCAATCCCACCAGCCCCCAGCGTAGGCGCGCCCGGCAACTGGAATCCCCTGGACCAACGCACCCATCGCAACCCCTTGCGCAAAGGCCGCAACGGTTGAGCCACCCGCAAAAGCAAGATCCCAAAACCATTGGTTATTGCGACTTTTAAACCGGAACTCAAACGCAACACCCCTGAACACCAAGGCCAACAGCATCGTAATAAACGGTGCATACAGGGCCGGCATAATGATTGAATACGCAAGCGGAAAAACAGCAAACAAGCCGCCACCGCCCAACACGAGCCAAGTTTCATTGCCATCCCACACAGGAGCAACCGAGTTCATCATCTGATCACGGTGGTCCTGCCCCTTGACCCAAGGAAACAAAATTCCGACACCCAGATCAAAACCATCTAGCACGATATAAGCCAAGACTGCGAATGCAATCAGGCCAGCCCAAATCAAGGCATAGTCAATCGTCATGGCTGCCCCTTCGAGGTATCGGCGCTTGGCGCAGCGCTCAGCGCCACAGCAGGCAAAATACCCGCCGCACGCACGGGTTCATTTAAGGGCAGCTCACCGAGTCCCATATCAGGCGGCTGACGCATCAACCGCAAGATATACACCACGCCAGCGCCAAAGAGCGCAAAATACACCAAGACAAAACCGATCAGCGAACCGGCCACCGCAGCCGCATCAATCGGCGAGGCTGACTCACTTGTGCGCAAGAGGTTATAAACCGTATACGGTTGGCGTCCCACCTCAGTGACCACCCAACCTGCCAGCACCGCCACAAAACCAGACGGCCCCATCCACAAGGCCGCACGATGCATCCACACTGCGTCATAGAGCCTGCGCCGGTAGCGCAGCCACAAACTCCAGAGGCCAAGCCCCAGCATCAGCGTACCAATGCCGACCATGACCCGAAACGCGTAAAACACGATACCCATGGGCGGGCGCTCAGAGGGCGGCCACTCTTTCATCCCCCGAATCACACCATCGAGTGTATGGGTCAAAATTAAGCTGCCCAGATACGGGATTTCAACAACGTACTCCATTCGCTCTTCTTTGCTATTGGGGATCGCAAATAAAATCAGCGGCGCGCGCGCCTGCGTTTCGTAATGCCCTTCAATCGCAGCGATTTTGCGTGGCTGATGTTCAACGGTGTTGAGCCCGTGTTGATCACCGGCCAACATTTGTAAGGGGGCGACACAGGCTGCCATCCACATTGCCATCGAAAACATCGTTCGCACGGCCAACTGCGACGCCAAACGCTCTGGCGTTGCAAGCGCAACTTTTTGCACGCGCATTTTCAATAAATGAAACGCGGCAACGCCTCCGACGACAAAAGCTGTCGTGAGATAAGCGGCCAAAACCATGTGCACCAGGCGGTAAGGGAAAGAGGGATTAAAAATCACCTCAAACCAACTGTCGACGACAAATTGTCCAGCCGCATTTTGACTAAAACCTGCAGGGGTTTGCATCCAGCTATTGACCGACAAAATCCAAAAGGCGGACATGAACGTACCTAGTGCCACCATCGCTGTGGCAAAGCAATGCAAACGCGGGCCCACGCGTGCACGTCCAAATAGCATAACGCCCAAGAAACCTGCCTCAAGGAAAAAAGCGGACATGACCTCGTAGCCCATCAAGGGCCCCAGCACTGGGCCGGTTTTATCCGCAAAGACGCTCCAGTTGGTACCAAACTCATAACTCATGACTAAGCCTGAGACGACTCCCATCCCAAAAGCGACTGCAAAGATTTTTTTCCAGTAATTAAATAAATCTAAATAGACCGCCCGACCCGTCATTAAATGCAAACCATTGAGCACCGCCAGATAACTGGCCAAGCCGATCGAAAAAGCTGGGAAAACAATATGAAAGCTCACGGTGAACGCAAATTGCATGCGTGCCAGTGTGTGTGCATCGAACCAATCCATGACATTCATCCTTTACTTTTTTCGGGCTTGCCGATCGAGCTCGCGCAAGTGCGCCATTTTTTCAGCGATCTTGGTTTCAAGTCCACGCTCGACAGGCTGGTACCAAGAGGGATCACGCATTCCGTCGGGCAAGTAGGTTTCTCCGGCGGCATAGGCCTCGGGTTCGTCGTGCGCGTATCGATAGGCATGGCCATAACCAAGCTCTTTCATCAGCTTAGTGGGCGCATTACGCAAATGCACGGGCACTGGGCGAGATTGATCGTGTTTCACAAAAGCCATCGCTTGATTGTATGCGTTGTAACCCGCATTACTTTTTGCCGCTACGGCTAAGTAAATGGTAGCCTGCGCAAGCGCTAACTCGCCCTCTGGCGACCCCAGGCGCTCGAAGGTTTGAGCCGCGTCGTTCGCAATTTGCATCGCGCGTGGATCTGCCAAACCGATATCTTCCCAGGCCATACGCACAATACGTCGCGCCAAATACTTAGGATCAGCGCCGCCATCGAGCATGCGTGTCAACCAGTACAGCGCCGCGTCGGGATTCGAGCCTCGCACCGACTTATGCAAGGCTGAGATCTGGTCGTAAAAGTTATCGCCGCCTTTGTCAAAGCGACGCGCGTTCATACTCAGCGCGTTTTGTACGAGTGTCGAATCAATACAACTTGCACCCGCATTGTGTGCCGCAGTTGCCGCCTGCTCAAGCAAATTAAGAAAACGCCGCGCATCGCCATCGGCATAGCCGATCAAAGTGTTCACTGCCGCGTCTTCAAAGCTCAGGTCAGTGAGGACCGTCTGTTGCGCACGCAGAAGCAATTCGCGCAGTTCAACTTCGTTGAGCGACTCAAGGACGTAGACTTGCGCGCGCGACAGTAAAGCCGAGTTGACCTCAAAAGATGGGTTCTCGGTCGTGGCACCGATAAACGTTACCAAACCCGACTCAACAAAGGGCAACAAGGCATCTTGCTGCGATTTATTAAACCGATGAATCTCATCAACAAACAACAACGTACGCTGCTGATGCTGATCAAGAGTCAATTGCGCGGCCTCCATCGCCGCGCGAATTTCTTTGACACCTGCAAACACTGCTGACAGCGCAATAAAAGCACAATCAAAGGCGTTGGCCGTCAGGCGAGCAAGCGTTGTTTTGCCCACGCCCGGTGGCCCCCACAAAATCATCGAATGTGGTCGCCCGGATTCAAAGGCCACACGCAAAGGCTTACCCGGCCCAAGCAGGTGTCGCTGGCCAATCACCTCGTCAAGCGTGCCCGGGCGTAACGCCTCTGCCAATGGTGGCAGAGGAGAGGTTTTGAACAGGTCAGCCATCGCGCAGGCTCACTGCATGCGCACAACGTCAGCACCAGGCGGAGGCACAAACCTAAATACTTCGACCGCTAATGCTGGATTAGGCACGATGCCTGAAAGGTCGATATGGGTACTTTGCCCGAAGGCGTCTAACAAGACAATCCGAGCAGGCAAATCCCCCAAAAAACCAAGATCAACGTGCACAAATCCGGCCTCGCCATTACGCGGCTTGGCACGCAACCACGACAACCCTTCTTTGTCTTGTAAAGCCGTCACCGTAAACGACTGCTCGAGCGACCCAGAACCAAAAAGTATCGCTGCAGGCGAAGCGCCAATGGCTTGATCAACCTTACGTACCGTCACCTGATTGAGGTCGGGATCGAATTGAAACAATTGCTGCCCGTCAGAGATAATTTGCTGCGCATAGGGTTTCAGCACATCCCATTTAAAGCGCCCCGGCCGTTGAAAAGCGAATTGCCCAGTCTGTGCCGGCTTGGTTTGCCCCTGAGCCCCTACCGTGTACTGAGAAAAATTACCCGTTGCGGCTTGCACCTGTGAAACAAACCCTTGCAGTTGCTCTTGTGCCGAGGCTGCCCAAGCCTGACTACCTAGCAGGCTCACCGCACACAGCACCGAACCCAACCAACCGCTTGTCCAAGTGCTGAAAGACATCATCGTTAATCCTCTTTATTTGCGGTCGGCACTAAAATTTCGCGGTTACCGTTTGATTGCATCGTTGACACAATCCCACTGTTTTCCATTTGTTCTAAAAGACGTGCGGCACGGTTATAGCCAATACGCAAATGGCGCTGCACGAGCGAAATGGATGCACGCTTGTGCTTCAGTACGATCTCAACAGCTTGATCGTACATTGGATCAGACTCGGCATCCGCAAAGCCCGTGACGCTGCTGACGCCGTCACCGGTTTCGCCCTCAACGCCGCCTTCAAGCAGGCCATCCACATAGTCAGGCTCTCCTTGAATTTTCAAGGATTCAACGACTCGATGCACCTCTTCATCAGAGACGAAAGCGCCATGCACGCGCACCGGCAACCCTGTACCCGAAGGCATATACAACATATCGCCCTGCCCAAGTAGCGCTTCAGCTCCCATCTGATCAAGAATCGTACGTGAATCGATTTTTGAAGACACTTGAAACGAGATGCGAGTGGGGATATTTGCCTTAATCAAACCGGTAATCACATCAACACTTGGTCGCTGGGTCGCCAAGATTAAATGGATGCCAGCGGCCCTCGCCTTTTGGGCGAGCCGAGCAATTAACTCTTCAATTTTTTTACCCACCACCATCATCAAATCAGCGAGCTCATCAATCACCACCACAATCGTGGGCAATTCTTTCAAAGGCTCTGGAGCATCGGGGGTCAAAGAAAAGGGATTTGGGATGGGCTCTTCGCGCTTGATTGCATCACGCACTTTTGAGTTGAACCCGGTGAGATTACGTACCCCAAGCTTGCTCATTAAGCGATAGCGTTTCTCCATTTCACCAACACACCAGTTCAGCGCATTCGCTGCCTGACGCATGTCGGTGACTACTGGCGCCAACAAATGCGGAATCCCCTCATAGACGCTCATCTCAAGCATCTTGGGGTCAATCAAAATCAGTCGTGTTTGTGAGGGGTCGGCCTTGTAGAGTAAGGACAGAATCATGGCGTTGATACCAACCGATTTACCCGAACCTGTTGTGCCGGCCACCAGCAAATGTGGCATTTTGGCTAAGTCAGCGACCACCGGGTTACCAGCGATATCTTTTCCCAGAGCCATCGTCACGACAGATTGACTCGCGTAGTAAGTTTGTGACCCAAGAATCTCAGACAGCTTGACCATCTGCCGGCGTGGGTTCGGCAACTCAAAACCCATGAGATTTTTGCCAGGAATCGTTTCGACTACGCGGATACTGACCAAGCTCAGCGCGCGCGCCAAATCTTTTGCCAGATTGACAATCTGACTGCCTTTGACACCGGTCGCAGGTTCGATTTCATAGCGCGTAATCACAGGGCCCGCCTGAGCGGCCACCACGTGCACTTCGACTCCAAAATCAGCCAGTTTCTTTTCGATCAATCTAGAGGTAAATTCAATCGTCTCGTCGGAGACGGTTTCAAACGCTTCGGGCGCTGGATCTAACAAGCTCAAGGCGGGCAGGCTTCCGGCCGTAGTTGGTTCGGCAAACAATGACTGTTGCTTCTCTTTCTGCACACGTTCAGATTTAGCAATAGTGACAATCGCGGGTTCTATCCGTATAGGCTGCTCGTGAACAGTTTTTTCTTGCTTAGCCTCAACCTGCTCGTGGCGTACCGCCTGAGCCACCTGCCCTGCACGGCGATCCAGCCTTGCCGTTTGAACACTGTTGAGCTTGAGGATGACCCATTCAAAACACTGTCCGGTTTTTTCGGCAACCGTTAACCAAGAGAAACCAAAGAACAAGCTGGTGCCCAATGCAATCAGTGCGATCAAAATCACAGTGCTGCCCGAGAACCCGACAGCCTGCGACAGAAAACCAGACCAAGTACTGCCGATGACCCCACCCGCGCCGCTAGTGATATCTGTGCGCCCGGGCAGTTGCATTCCCCAGGAGCTCAGGCGATAGGCCTCAAGCCCAACGGACCCGAGCAAGGCCATCGCAAAGCCGATGCCCTGCTCCCAGCGCACACGGGCAAGTGCCTCAGGTTCGCCACGCGTCCGAATTTGAGTCGCCAAACGCAAATACCCCGCGTGCACGCGGTGCAACAACAACACCACCCACCACCACGCTGAGTACCCAAACAGATACAGCAAGATATCAGCCGTGTATGCACCGACCCAACCGCCCCGATTATGCAAAACCTCGATATCACGCCCCATCGAATGAGACCAGGCAGGGTCGGTCAAGCTCCAGGTAGACAGCACTAACGTTAACCAAGCCGCCAAGATTGCGAACAGAATCCAACGCGCTTCTCGCATGAGTGAGAGCAACTTGGACTGAAAGGCGGAGGGCCCATTTCGGGTGTTTCGGGTGGCGCGTGGTGCGCTGATAGAGGCAGCAGAAGGTCTAGGCATAGAGAACATTATAATTTGCTGCTTAAACTCGAGGGAAATCCTGATGACAACGCCAAAACATGCCAAAGTTCTAATTCTAGGATCAGGTCCGGCCGGCTATACAGCAGCCGTGTATGCAGCACGTGCCAACCTGAATCCCGTCATGATTACCGGTCACGCACAAGGTGGCCAACTCATGACAACCACCGAAGTCGACAACTGGCCTGCCGACGCCGCAGGGGTTCAAGGCCCCGAGTTGATGCAGCGCTTTGCCGAGCATGCCGAGCGGTTTAACACCGAAATGGTGTTTGATCATATCTCAAACGTCGACTTTTCATCACGTCCGTTTCGCTTAACTGGCGATGGTGGCACCGAATACACCTGCGATGCCTTGATTATCGCAACGGGCGCCTCGGCAAAATATCTCGGCTTGCCCTCTGAAGAGGCCTTTATGGGCCGCGGCGTGTCGGGTTGCGCCACCTGTGACGGGTTCTTTTACAAAAACCAAGATGTTGTCGTTGTAGGAGGTGGCAACACCGCGGTCGAAGAAGCGTTGTATCTCTCAAATATCTGCCGCAGCGTCACGGTCGTTCATCGCCGCGACAAGTTTCGAGCCGAGCCCATTATGATCGACAAAATGATGGATAAGGTAGCCAATGGCAACATGAAAATCGCTGCCTTTCGTGAACTTGATGAAGTGTTAGGCGATGCCTCGGGCGTGACGGGGGTGCGTTTGCGGGCAACAGACACGAAAAACACCGAGGATTTGGCCGTTACTGGGGTATTTATCGCGATTGGCCACGAACCAAACACCGGTATTTTCAAAGATAAGCTCGAGATGGCCAATGGTTATATCGTGACCAAAAGTGGGCTCTCAGGCTTAGCCACAATGACCTCCGTACCGGGTGTATTTGCTGCAGGCGATGTGCAGGATCACGTTTACCGTCAAGCCATCACCAGTGCGGGTACAGGTTGCATGGCAGCCCTTGACGCACAACGGTGGCTGGAGAATGCGCAGTCCTAAAGCGGGGCTCGCCGACCTCAAGCGTCTGAGCGAGGCGGCCGCCCGCAACCACGAAAAAGCTCAGGCGCTCGCGCGCGCGAACAGGCCGTCACTTGACGCGCACTCGAGTCCTGGCGCGCCAGGGCAAGCACAACCAGCGCAGGCAATTTCGAGCGCAGACCATAAGCTCTTTGCGCAGGCCGTTGGCTCAGTGCAAGCGCTCAGCAAACAGCAAACGCGGCTATTGCTCAAGCCTGTGCTTGACACGACACAGAGTGAGCAACTCACTGAACGCCGCCAACGGGCTGTGGGGCAAACAAAGGTGCGGCTTGAGCCATTATCGGACGGCGCCGGACTCACTCAAGAGAGCGACTTCGACCTGACCTGGGCAGCGACCGGCATTGGTCCATCGGTCTTGCGTCAACTCGCCCGAGCGTTTTGGCCAGTTGGCGCGCGACTAGATTTACACGGCCTGAGCAGTGATCAGGCTCGTACGGCGCTGGTGACCTTTATCGACAATAGCCAACGTCATGCGACCCGTTGCGTGTGCATCATTCACGGCGTGGGGTATGGGTCTGCAAACGGCCAACCGGTTTTGCCTACGCGCGTCAGGCAATGGCTGAAGCAGCTCCCTGCAGTCAGCGCCTTTGTTCAAGCGCCCAAAGCCTACGGAGGCGCAGGCGCCCTGCTTGCCCTACTTAAACTACCCGACTGAACGACAGTCAGGAGATCGAGCTGAAGCGGCGCTAAGTCGCCAGCAAACACCTTAGTCAGGCTGCCTTAAATCATCGACCAGCGCGTCGGTCACGAGATTTGTTCGCCTGGTTAAGAGTGATACCAACGCGATCACAAGGAACGCTACAGGTGCCCCAAACACACCCGCAGCGATCGGCTGGATATCCCACCACAGCGCAACAGGCTCACTGGTTGATACACCTAACACCCAATGTCGCAACCATGGTTGCGCTTGGACCATATACAGGCAAGTCACACCTAAGCCAGCCAGCATGCCACAGCACGCTCCCCACTTGTTTGCCCCTTTCCAAAAAATTCCCATCACCAGCGCTGGAAAGAAAGTCGACGCTGCAAAAGAAAATGCGGCGCCTACTAAAAATAGGATGTCAGCCGGCGTTCGGGTTGCGGCCCAAGCGGCTGCAAACGCAACAATCAGCAAAAGTATTTTGGAGAGCAACACCCGCCGGCCGGGACCCATCTTGGGTGACAGCACTCTAAACAGCGTGTCATGCGACAGCGCGCTTGAAAGCGTCAACAGCAGACCATCGGCGGTCGACAACGCTGCGGCCAAGGCTCCGGCCGCCACGAGGCCAGACACCACGTACGGTAAGCGACCAATTTCAGGGCCGGCAAGCACGATCACATCGGCGCCGATCTGGATCTCGGCCAACTGCACAACACCATCTTGATTTAAATCCAAGATCGTCAACAAGGAGCGGTCAACCGCAGACCATGCATGTACCCAGCTCGGTAAATCGGCAAAGCGCGTCCCGACCAGATCCGTATAAATTTCGAACTTGACTAAGATCGCCATCGCGGGCGCCATCAGATAAAGCAGAAGGATGAAAAACAAAGACCAGAAGACCGACTTACGCGCGGCATCCACTGAGGGCGTCGTAAACGAGCGCATCAAAATATGTGGCAAACCCGCAGTGCCCATCATTAGACACAGCACAATCGCTAAAAAATTATTTCTCACCGCGTCGGACGACTCAGAGGTTCTGCTCGCGAACGGTACGGCATGGGGCTGCGGTGCGCTCGCGCGCACCGCGTAATCGTCGCGCGCCTTCGACCAAGCCATACGAGCGTCTTCCACCGACTTGGGGTAAGCCGCCAACTCACGTTCGAGATTACGCACCTCGCCCATCGGCGCATCGTTCGCACGCGCGCGCAGCAACTGAAGCCGAAGTTTTTGTTGCTCTGTTTCATAAGTTTCTGGCAAGCCAGAGACTCGCTGCTGCATCCTTTCAGAACGCTCTCTCCACAGGGCGCGCACAGAAAGTTCGCTGTCGTCGTGGGTCAACTCTCGCTCGCGCTCGGTGACTTGCTGTAAAACAGAACTCGCCGCCACCTGCGGCACCGGTTCGCCAGTTTGCTTCACAGCCAGCCAAATGACGGGGACTAAATAAGCGATCAGCAAAATGATGTATTGCCCGACCTGCGTCCAAGTCACCGCACGCATCCCACCCAAAAAAGAACAGACTAAAACGCCACCCAAGGCGATGAAAATCCCGAGCTCAAACGAAATCCCCGTCATGCGCGTCGTAATGATCCCCACCCCATAAATCTGGGCAACCAAATAGGTAAACGAGCACAATATCGCGCAGATAACCCCAAGCATTCTGGGTACATTACCGCCAAAACGCGCACCCAGAAAATCTGGGATTGTGTAGCGACCAAACTTTCGCAGATAGGGTGCTAAAAACAACGCCACCAACACATAGCCGCCGGTCCAGCCCAAAATGTAGGCGAGCCCGTTGTAGCCAGTCAGGTACAACGTACCGGTCACACCGATAAACGAAGCGACTGACATCCAGTCGGCAGCCGTCGCCATACCATTGAAGACCGCTGGCACGCGTCTGCCTGCCACATAGTATTCAACGGGATCTGACGTGCGGCACATGATTCCGATGCCCGCATACAACGCCACGGTCACGAGCAAAAAGGCATAACCAATCCAGTGCCTCGCCAAGCCCATTACTTCGAGCGAGGCTAACAGCAGCACCAGCAGGCAGAAGCCGAGGGTGTACACAGCATAGCCACGAAACAGTTGGGCATTAAAGCGTTGTTGCGCGGTGGCGTCTTGAGACACTCAGTGGTCTGCTTCAGGGGTGCGCCGAGCGCGTTGGTCGTAGCGTGCCATATGCCAAGCGTAGACCCCAACGATCAACAAAAAGAAAAGCGGCGCACCGAAGGCGGCCATCCAAAACGAAAACGGCCAACCAAAAATGAAGTAGCGACTGAGCTCAAGTGCGAAATAAGCAGGCACGAAGGTCACCAAACACCATATGCATAACAGACCCACAATTAACAAAAGATTGTGATGCCAATAACGAGTGCGAGGGCGGGCTTGAGCAGTGGGCATGATCGCCTAAAATATACAACTTGCAAGGTATAAGCGACAACGGCTGACACCAAAGTGCCAGCCGTTGTGCGATTTGTTTTTATTAGAGTCGTGCTTATTTTTGTTATGAAGCCGATGCTGCCAGCTTGCTCATGCAGAGCCTTGTCCCCTCACCTGCATGGAAATGATTCTGCACTGTCGTAGGTATTGTTACATTGGGGTATGCCCTATATTTGGGTGATTCCAAACAGTTGTTTCACTATATGGACAATTTTGCATGATTTTGTACATGCAAATGTTTGTCATGGAGCCCTATGTTTAACCCGTCGCGCGACCAAGTTCGAGAGTTTTTTGTTAACACCTGGCGCAAAGACCGCGCCCACGAACTCTTGACCCCACTCGAAGCCATGGCCCTCGACTGGATCAAGCAACACCCCGAGTATCACCAAACACTCGAAAGCTCAGACGCCCTGACCCAAGAATTCAAGGTCGAAGAAGGCCGCAGCAACCCCTTTTTGCACCTTTCAATGCATCTGGCGATTGCTGAGCAACTCTCGATCGATCACCCACGCGGTATCAAACAGGCGTTTGAAACCATGGCACGAGGCTCGAGCGGGCACGATGCAGTGCATCAGATCATGGAGTGTTTAGGGCAGGTCGTCTGGGAATCCCAACGCTTGGGGACTCCGCTCGATAGCGACGCTTACATCGAGCTCATCAAACAACGGGCCAGCCGCGATTAACTACGCCTTGAGCTGCCAGCCACTTCCCATTTGAGCGCCAGGCAACAAAAAACCGCCCGCAGGCGGTTTTTTAACAAAACTCGAAGAGACTGATTACTTGCGCACCGCCAACGGCCCTGGCAGCGAACCCAGCCATGCGGATACATTTTCAACGTCTTGCTTGGAGAGTTGCACAGCAAAAGCTCCCATCACAGCATTTTTACGAACATTGGCCGAGGCGGGAGCACCCGTCGCACCACGTTGATAGGCTTTCAATGCGTGGGCTAAAAAGTCAGCATGCTGGCCAGCCAAAATAGGATAGGCCGGCATGATAGGTGACTTGGCATCCGCACCGTGACACGAGGCACAGTTGACTTTTTCCCAGACGGCTTTGCCGGCAGCAAGGTCAGCCGCTTGAGCTAGACCCGCACTTATCAGTAACGCAACGCCACAGAGGGCAAGCTTCAGGTGTTTCATGGTAGCCCCCGATTATTTAAGTTTGGAGTAATAAGCAGACAGATCGGCAACATCTTGATCTGACAGGCTTTTTGCGATGGCATCCATGGTTGGATGAGTTCGCTCGCCTGAAGCATAGGCGCGCAACGCAGCTTGGATGTAAGCATCGTTTTGGCCTGCAATCATCGGCACTGAGTACACCTCAGGAAAGCTTGCCCGATATCCAGGAATACCGTGGCAACCAATACACATCGACACCTTGGCCTTGGCGGCCTCGGGGTTACCAACGGGAGCGTCTGCAGCAAAGCCCGTTGAGGCAAAGACACAGGAAAGCGCAATCGCTAAGCCCGCAAAAGCTTGGGGGAGTCGTCGAGCAACCGACGTTACACCACTACGCATCTGATTTGGATACATGGTTTTGGACAACTTCATCTAAAAAAGGCTCTGGCCTTGCCAGAACAACAACCCGAGAATACTCTCGGCCGCAAAACGTTAAGATTGTACGATAATTGGCGAAATTAAATATCGCCACCCGAACTTTTACCACTGAACCTTTACTTTGCGGCCCCTCCATGACCTCACCCACCCCGAACCCCGAGCAGACTCAACGCTTTGACGGCACCGAGCGCTACGTTGCCACCGACGACCTCAAACTGGCGGTCAATGCCGCCCTGACTCTGCAGCGCCCCTTGCTCATCAAAGGCGAACCGGGCACTGGCAAAACAATGTTGGCTGAAGAAGTCGCCGCCGCACTTGATCGGCCGCTCTTGCAATGGCATATCAAATCAACGACTAAAGCGCACCAAGGCCTCTACGAATATGACGCCGTGTCGCGTTTACGTGATTCGCAGTTGGGCGAAGAAAAAGTCAAAGATATTCGTAACTACATCATGCAAGGCGTGCTGTGGCAGGCCTTCACGGCCCCCAAGCCTGTTGTGCTGCTGATCGATGAAATTGATAAGGCCGATATCGAGTTTCCAAATGACTTATTGCGCGAACTCGATCAAATGCAATTTCACGTTTACGAAACCCGTGAAACGATTAGCGCAGTCCATCGCCCTCTGGTCATCATCACGTCAAATAATGAGAAAGATCTGCCAGACGCTTTCCTGCGCCGCTGCTTCTTTCACTACATTCGCTTTCCTGATCGCGACACCTTACGCAGCATTGTCGACGTGCATTTTCCTAACCTGCACGCCGAAGTCTTGCGCGCAGCCCTCGATACATTTTTTGCCCTTCGCGAAGCCCCTGGCCTGAAGAAAAAGCCTTCAACGTCTGAGTTTCTTGACTGGTTACGCCTATTGATCGCCGAAGACGTCAGCCCCGCTGAAATCGACGCCCACGCAGCCACCTCGGTGCCAATGCTGGCCGGCGCACTGCTCAAAAACGAGCAAGACTTGCAATTGCTTGAACGCCTTGCTGCCGTCACACGCAGCAGCACCCGTCGTCCTTCTGGCCCAAGCCATGGTTAAAAATCAAGGTTTCCAACAGCCCCCCTCGCCCTGTACGTTGCATGGGTGGGGCGTACGCCTTGAGCCACTCACTCAAGCACACGCCGAAGGCTTAACAGCCGCGGCACGCGACGGCGAACTCTGGAACCTGCGCGTCACGTCAGTACCCGAGCCCGATCAAACCGCGAGCTATATTCAGACAGCGCTTGACGGCTTGGCTGCCGGGCACATGCTGCCCTTCGTCGTCAAGAATGAGGCCTCGGGCAAAATCCTTGGTACCACCCGCTACCACGATATCCTTGCGCCCGTTGCGCGTCTAGAAATCGGCTACACCTGGTACGGCAAAAGCCAGCAGCGCACGCACGTCAACACAGCCTGCAAACTACTCTTGCTCACGCACGCTTTTGATACGCTGGGCGCCGGTGTTGTGGGTTGGCGTACCGACAATTTCAATTACGCCTCTCAACGCGCGATCGAACGACTCGGGGCTAAGCGCGACGGTGCGATTCGTCACCATGCCTTGCGCCGCGATGGCACGGTGCGCGACACCGTCATGTACAGCGTGATTGCCGGCGAATGGCCTGAGGTTCGCGACCACTTAACCTATCAGCTCAAACGCCATGCTCGTTGATTTCTTCTACCATCTGCGTACGCAAAAACTCAAGGTCTCGGTTAAAGAGTACTTGACGCTCCTTGAGGCGCTTTCAACACCGTTGATGCCGCCCACGCTAGAGGACTTTTATTTTTTAGCGCGTACCACGCTCATCAAAGACGAAACGCTGTTTGATCGCTTTGATCGGGCGTTTGCCGGCTATTACCGTAGCCTTGAACAAATTCTGCCGCCGGGTAAAAAAATCCCACTTGACTGGCTGGTCAAAGAGTTGCAAAAGCACCTCACACCTGAACAAAAAGCAGAGCTTGAAAAACACGGGCTCGACAAGCTTCTAGAAATGTTCAAAGAGCGGCTCGAAGAGCAGAAAGAGCGTCACGAAGGTGGTAGCAAATGGATCGGTACCGGCGGCACCTCACCGTTTGGTAACGGTGGCTTTAACCCCGAGGGTATTCGAGTAGGCGGCGCCTCTGGCGGTAACCGCACCGCAGTGAAAGTTTGGGACGAGCGCAATTTTAGGGATTACGACGATTCGATTGAACTTGGGACGCGTAACTTCAAGGTCGCCCTCAGACGCTTGCGGCGGTTTGCCCGCGAAGGCTCAGACTTTGAGCTCGATCTTGACGATACGATCACGAGCACCGCGCGCAATGCCGGCTACCTTGATATCAAAATGGTGCCCGAACGTCATAACAACGTAAAGGTATTAATGCTGCTCGATGTGGGCGGCAGCATGGACGATCACATTGCGCGGGTTGAAGAGCTATTCTCAGCGGCGAGCAGCGAGTTCAAGCACCTCGAAGTCTATTATTTTCATAATTGCCCCTACGAGCACCTCTGGAAATCAAATCGACGTCGACAAATGGAGCGCTTTGAAACGCAAGACGTGTTGCGCAAATTCAATGCAGACTGGCGACTGATTTTTGTCGGCGATGCAACGATGAGCCCGTACGAAATCCTGCAGCCAGGCGGTTCGGTTGAACACTACAACAAAGAGCCAGGCGCCGAATGGTTGCAACGCATGATAACGACTTGGCCAAAAGCGGTATGGCTCAATCCTGAACCCCAAGCCTCGTGGCAGTACCGGCAATCCATCGCACTGATCCGCAACATCGTGCAAGATAAGATGTTTCCGGTGACGGTGTCTGGCATTGAACAGGCGATGCGGCTGCTTTCTAAGTAGTACAGTGCAACAAATCTTCCGATCAGCCTATGATCGGAAGAGTCGGGCATACCGACCTAGCTGAATATATTTCAAACGAGTGAACCATTTCGAGCGATCATGCTCAAACTGTTTCACTTACATCTTTTTGGATTTCTCCCATGCGGCTGCTCAACCGTGCCCTGAAGTGCACCTTACTGGGTTTTCTCTTTTTTACGGCGGCAACCCAAAGTATGGCTCTCACACCTCCAGCGGGCATCACCCAAGTTACGAGCGTTGAGGGCATCACTGAGTACAAGCTTGAAGCGAACGGACTGCGCATTCTTCTAGCACCAGACGACTCTAAACCCACCACCACAGTCAATATGACCTACCTGGTGGGCTCGCGTCATGAAAACTATGGTGAAACCGGGATGGCCCATCTACTTGAGCATATGCTCTTCAAAGGCACACCAAATACCCCGAATGCGTTAGGAGAATTCTCAAAACGTGGGCTCCAGGCAAACGGTTCAACCTCGACGGACCGCACTAACTATTACGCCAGCTTTGCTGCCAATCCCGATACCCTTAAGTGGTATGTCGGTTGGCAAGCTGATGCCATGATCAACTCAACAATTAAACGCGAAGACCTTGATACCGAAATGACGGTTGTACGCAATGAAATGGAGAGCGGCGAAAACAACCCCTTTCAAATGCTTTGGCAGAAAATGCTGGGCGTCGCATTTCAGTGGCACAACTACGGCAAGACCCCTATTGGCGCACGCTCTGATGTTGAAAATGTAGATATCGCTCAGCTACAGGCGTTTTATCGCACTCACTATCAACCCGACAACGCAGTCTTAATCGTTGCCGGAAAATTTGATCCTCAGGCTGCTCTGGCAGATGTCGTCAGTGCCTTTGGCGCCATTCCAAAACCAACGCGCAAGTTACCGCCCGAATACACGGTCGAACCGGTACAGGATGGCGAACGTGCAATTACTTTACGCCGCACGGGCGGCTCGCCACTCGTTGCGACGATGTATCACGTGCCGCCTGCCGCGCACGTGGATTTCTCAGCGCTCGACCTCGCCAGTATGATGATCGCCGACACACCTTCTGGTCGTCTGTATAAAGCCATGGTGCCAACCAAACAGGCTGCAAGCGTGCTGGGCTTTACCATGGACGAATACGCACCGGGTATCGTCATGTTTGGCGCCACACTCGAGCCCGGTATGGATCAGACCAAGGCGCTGGACACCCTGACAAACACCATTGAGTCTCTGACCACACAACCGTTCACCACTGAAGAACTCGAGCGTGTGCGCAACCAATGGCTCAAGAGCTGGGATCAGATGTTCAGTGACGCACAAAAGATCAGCTCAGTGCTGTCTGAGGCTATCGCCGTAGGTGACTGGCGCATGTTGTTTGTCTCGCGTGATCGCATTCGCGCAGTCACGCTTGAGCAAACGCAGCGCGTGGCGCAAGACTACCTCAGGCAATCCAACCGTACGCAAGGTCAGTACATCCCAACCGAGAAACCCGTGCGCGCGCCTGTTGCGCCGATTCCTGATCTAAAAAAAGAACTGGCGGACTATGTGGGAAGCGCTCAGCTCAAGCAGGCCGAAGCGTTTGACCCAGACCCTGCGAATATTGATGCACTCACACAACGCAAAACTCTCACGTTGCCAAATGGTTCGGTCAAGCTTGCGATGCTGCCTAAAGAAGCACGCGGCGATCGTGTCAACGCCACCATCGCCTTGCAATTTGGCAGTATCGAGGCGCTAAAAGGCCAGCGCTTAAATGCGATCGTGGCGGCCGACTTGCTGCTAAAAGGTACTGATACCTTAACGCGCGAGCAAATTAGCGACCGCATTGACGCTCTCGGCGGTGAGGTCAGCATCGCTGGCTCAGCGACTGACCTCACTGTCAGCCTTTCAACCACGCACGCCAATATCGATGCGCTTGTCAGTTTAGTATTTGAGGTGATACAGCGAGCCAATTTCTCTCAAGAGCAACTCGACGAGTACACCAGCAAACTCACCACAAGTCTTAAAAGCTCAATGACTGAGCCAACCGCGATTGCTTCGCGTATGCTCACGCGTCACGACAACCCCTGGGCAAAAGATGATATTCGCTACATGCCCAGCTTCGAAGAGTCGTTAGCCGCAGTCGCAAGCCTTAAGCGCAGCGACCTCGTGAACTTTCATCAAACGTTCTACGGTTCCAGCAAAGTATCCATTGGCATCGTGGGGCACTTCAACCCCACCAGCTTTGAACAAACCGTGACCAAGGCCCTGAGCAACTGGAAAACAGGCGCGCCCTACACGCGCATCAGCAACCCGTATCGCGAGGTAAAGGCCGAGCAAATGCAGGCCTTAACGCCTGATAAGGCGAATGCTTTTTACACGGCCAACTTAGCGTTGAAACTTCAAGATACTGATCCAGACTACCCTGCTCTGTATTTGGCAAACTTTCTACTCGGCTCCTCCGAAACCTCTCGCCTTTGGATGCGCGTACGTGAAAAAGAAGGCCTGTCGTATAACGTACGCAGCCGTTTATCCGTCTCGTCGTTTGAGCAAAGCGGTTCGTGGGGGGTCTATGCAATTTTCGCTCCTGAAAATCGCGCTAAAGTTCAAGAGGCGATTCGTCAAGAACTTGATCGACTCGTCAAGGACGGCTTTGATGAGACCGAAGTGAAAGACGGCATCACCGCGCTACTGAACTACCGCAAGCTTTCGCGTGCGCAGCAAGGCGGCCTTGCCTCGGCATGGGTCAGTTATTTAGATAGCGAGCGCACGTTCGCCTGGGCCGCTGACTTAGATAAAAAGATTACTGCACTGACGCCCGCGCAACTTAACGCAGCGGTACGTAAATATTTACAACCTGCACAATTCAGTAGCGTTGCTGCAGGCGATTTTGAGAAACAGAAATAAACCACAAAAAAACACCCCAAGATTTGGATTGGTGTCCAACTCTTGGGGTGCAGTTCAGTCAGGCTGTTTTTTTTGGTCTTGAAATAAACTCAAGAGAAGAAGTCTTTGACCCGATCAGTCCAAGACTTGCTTTGAGGAGAGTGCTTATCACTGCCCTCGCCGAGCGAGGCCTCGAACTGGCGCAACAGTGTTTTTTGCTCGTCGGTTAAACGCACCGGGGTCTCAACAACAACATGACAGTACAAGTCGCCCGGATACGACGCACGCACACCTTTGATACCCTTGCCACGTAGCCTGAACGTTTTGCCAGATTGCGTTCCCTCTGGGATAGAAATTTCAGCTTTGCCATTCAGGGTGGGCACCTGAATATCCCCGCCTAACGCAGCGCTGGTAAACGGGATCGTCAACTCGCAATGGAGGTCATCATTGTCGCGTTGAAAAATCTTGTGTTCTTTGATATGAATTTCAACAAACAGGTCGCCCGAGGGGCCACCGTTGATGCCCGGTTCACCATTACCCGACGAACGGATCCGCATACTGTCATCAATCCCTGCCGGGATCTTGACCTGCAAAGTCTTGTTACGACGTGTTCGACCCACGCCATCGCAGGACACACACGGGTCGGTGATTTCTTTACCGTTGCCGTGACAAGTCGGGCATGTTTGCTGCACACTGAAAAAACCCTGCTGCATACGAACGGCACCCGCACCACCGCAGGTGTGACACGTTTTAGGCTTGGTTCCGACCTTTGCGCCTGAGCCTTTGCAGACTTCACAGTTTTCCCAGCTTGGCACCCGTATTTCTGTGTCAAAGCCATTGGCTGCTTGCTCAAGCGTAATATCCATCGCGTACTTCAGGTCAGCGCCACGATAGACCTGCGGGCCACCGCCCCCGCCGCCACGTCGAGCACCACCAAAGATTTCACCAAAAATATCGCCAAAGGCATCACCAAAGCCGGCACCACCCGCTGCACCCGCTGCGTTTGGATCAACGCCGGCGTGACCATAGCGATCATAGGCAGCACGCTTGCTGTCATCAGACAGAATCTCGTAAGCCTCTTTGGCTTGCTTGAATTTTTCTTCGGCTTCTTTGCTATCAGGGTTGCGATCAGGATGGTATTTCATCGCAAGCTTGCGATAAGCTTTTTTCAGCTCGTCATCTGATGCATTTTTGGCCACGCCAAGGGTTTCGTAAAAATCGCGCTTTGCCATGCTCTAAGCTCTGTAAGTGAATCTAAACAACGCGCCCGGAAGGCTAAAAAGCGTTCCGGGCGGATACGATTTACAACTCGGCGATCATTTTGCGTCGCGCTTCACTTCTTTGAAGTCGGCGTCAACCACATTATCATCGGCTGGCTTACTACCGCCTGCGGCACCAGCACCCTCTGCGCCGGCACCGGCCGCGGCCTGCGCTGCTTGAGCCTCAGCGTACATCTTTTCGCCTAGCTTTTGCGACGCCGTTCCTAGAGCTTCAACCTTGGCATCAATCGTGGCTTTATCTGCGTTATCTTTCAAGGCGTCTTCAACGTCTTTCAAGGCCGCTTCAATCGCTGTTTTATCAGCTTCGTCCAACTTATCGCCGTACTCGGTCATTGACTTACGTGTTGAGTGCACTAAACCATCAGCACTATTACGGGCTAAGGCTAACTCCGCCATGCGGTGATCTTCGTCAGCATTTGCTTCAGCGTCCTTCACCATCCGTTGAATTTCTTCTTCGGTCAAGCCAGAGTTTGCCTGAATCGTGATTTTGTTTTCTTTGCCTGTGCCCTTGTCTTTAGCAGACACGTGCACGATACCGTTGGCATCAATATCAAACGTCACTTCGATCTGGGGGGTTCCACGTGCTGCGGGTGGGATCCCTTCAAGATTAAACTCACCCAACGTCTTGTTACCCGCGGCGATTTCGCGTTCGCCCTGAAACACCTTGATCGTCACCGCAGGCTGATTGTCATCGGCCGTTGAAAACACTTGCGAGTGGCGCGTCGGGATCGTCGTGTTCTTGGTAATCATCTTGGTCATCACACCACCGAGCGTCTCGATACCCAAAGACAAAGGTGTGACGTCAAGCAGCAGCACGTCTTTACGATCACCTGACAACACCGAACCCTGAATCGCAGCACCCGCCGCAACCGCCTCATCGGGGTTGACGTCTTTACGTGGCTCGCGACCAAACAGCTCTTTAACCTTTTCTTGCACTTTAGGCATGCGCGTCATACCACCGACCAGGATCACATCGTCAATCTCACTAATCTTGACGCCTGCGTCTTTAATCGCGATTTTGCAAGGATCCATCGTGCGAGCAATCAGCTCTTCAACCAATGACTCGAGCTTGGCACGTGTCATCTTTAGGTTCAAGTGCTTGGGACCTGACGCATCCGCCGTGATGTAAGGCAAATTGATTTCAGTTTGCTGAGCTGACGACAATTCAATCTTGGCTTTCTCAGCCGCTTCTTTCAAGCGCTGCAGAGCCAACACGTCTTTCGCCAGATCAACACCCTGCTCTTTCTTGAACTCAGCGATGACATATTCAATGATGCGTTGGTCAAAGTCTTCGCCACCCAAGAAAGTGTCGCCGTTGGTCGACAACACTTCAAATTGCTTTTCACCGTCAACATCGGCGATTTCAATAATCGAGATGTCGAACGTACCACCGCCCAAGTCGAACACAGCAATCTTACGATCGCCTTTTTCAGATTTGTCCATACCGAACGCCAACGCAGCAGCGGTGGGTTCGTTGATGATGCGCTTAACATCCAAGCCTGCAATACGGCCGGCGTCTTTGGTTGCTTGACGCTGGCTGTCGTTAAAGTAAGCAGGAACAGTAATCACCGCTTCGGTGACCGTCTCACCCAAAAAGTCTTCTGCAGTCTTTTTCATCTTGCGCAAGACGTCAGCCGCAACCTGTGATGGTGCGAGCTTCTTGCCCTGAGCCTCAACCCAGGCGTCGCCATTGTCAGCCTTGACGATTTTGTAAGGCATCAGGTTGATGTCTTTTTGCACTGCATCTTCGGTGAATTTACGACCGATCAGGCGCTTGACTGCGTACAGCGTATTGGTGGGGTTCGTGACAGCCTGACGCTTAGCGGGTGCGCCAACCAACGTTTCACCGTCTTCCATGTAGGCGACGATGGAGGGCGTTGTGCGAGTGCCCTCTGCATTTTCAAGAATTTTCACTTGTCCGCCGTCCATCACTGCGACGCAGCTGTTGGTGGTGCCAAGGTCGATACCGATAATCTTGCTCATGGTCAAACTACCTTTTTTAAAAAATCAGAATAAGGATGAATTGCTTCGATGAGTGGTAATTGGGGGGGAATTGGGCAATTTCAAGACTAAAACCCTCTTTTATTGCCCGAATTCTAAAAAACTTAAATTGCCCAACACCTAAAAAACTTAATTCTCAAACTCGGTTCTCATTCAGACGGGCATTCAGCCACCGCCTTGATTGAGCCGAGGTCAAGCCACAATCGTCATTTGGACTCTGCGTTCAAGCCGCCACAGTCACTAAGGCTGGACGTAACACGCGGTCTGCAATCAGGTAACCTTTTTGCAGCGTTTGCACCACGGTATTGGCCGCTTGTTCAGCCGGAATCGTCGCGATCGCCTGATGTTGGTGGGGGTCAAACTTGGCGCCCGCTTCAGGAGCAATTTCTTTCAGGTGGTTGCGCTCAAAGGCACTGATCAACTGCTTGAGGGTCACTTCAATACCCTCGCGCATGGTTTCAGCCGTTTGCTCGGTCTGCGCCAAAGCAGCCTCTAAGCTATCTTTAACCGGCACTAAACCCTCTGCAAACGACTCAATACCAAACTTACGGGCCTTTGACACCTCTTCTTGAGCGCGCCGGCGAACGTTTTCCATCTCTGCATGGGCACGCAGCGCTTGGTCTTTTTGTTCAGCGACTTGGGCCAGCGCAGCCGCAAGCTCAGCCTGCAATTGCTCGACTGGATCTAAGGCAGCTGCCTCTTGAGCGTCCTGAGCCACGCCCTCTGCAGGTGCGTCGGACATTGCGGGATCGTGCTCTTGGTTACCATCAGTCGAGTCTTGGGGGGATGCCATCTACTTCTCCAGAAAAATGCGTGATCTGAAGTAGCAATTGGGGCTAAATCGAATAATTCAAGGGTAAACCACGAAATTTTTACCCAGAATGTGTGGTCGTGCTTGCTTGAAGGGCATCAGGTTGCCCGACGGCAACCACTGTTAGCTGTGCATTTACCGTGGGAAAACGGAGATAGCCGTCAAGCTAGGGTTCGATCGACCAGCCCTGCAATTGGGTCAACACCATATTGCCAAGCGCTTTCACCCAAGCCGCGTCGTCGTTCAGCGCCGGGATATATCTAAACCGCTTGCCGCCAGCGTGCATAAAAGTTTCGCAGACCTCGACCTGAATTTCTTCGAGCGTTTCAAGGCAATCGGCCAAAAAGCCCGGGCACACGACATCAACCTCAGTGACCCCCTGTTGGGCCAGCTTTTGCAAGGTCGGTTCGGTATAGGGTTCAAGCCACTTGGCAGGGCCAAAACGACTTTGAAAGGTCACTTGATACGCGTCATCGGGCAAGCCCAAATACTGCGCCAAGGCGCGGGCTGTTTCGTAGCAATCGCGGCAATACGGGTCGCCAAGATCGACACACTGCCTGGGCAATCCGTGAAAACTCATCACGAGCTTTTGTGGCTTGCCGTGCTGTTGCCAAAAAGCCGCAATCTTGTCCCCCAACGGGCTGATAAAGGCGGGGTCGGTATGAAAACGCTTAATAAAACGCAGTGCCGGTTGATTGCGCATATGGCTCGCGACCCTAGCTACCTCATCCACCACCGTCGCGGTTGTACTTGAGGCGTATTGCGGATAAAGCGGCACCACCAACAGATGCTCGCAGCCACGATCGCGCAGGCTCAGCATGGCGTCTTTAATCGAGGGCTGACCATACCGCATGCCAGTTTCAACTTCGATCGCAAGGCCTTGTTCGGCAAATAACTGGCGCAATCCCTCGGTTTGGCGCTGGGTGTAGACCATCAAGGGCGAGCCGCCCTCCATCCAGATACTTTGATAGCGCGGAGCGAGTTTGCGTGGACGTGCCATCAAAATCGGGCCGTTCAAGATCGGCCACCAGAGTAACTTGGGGATTTCAATCACGCGCGGATCAGACAAAAACTCGCGCAAATAGCGACGAATCGCAGGTGCGGTAGGTTCGTCAGGGGTGCCCAGATTGACCAAAATGACCCCAACACCACCGGTTTTAAAGGGCTTGGGCCAGGGGACAAAGCGTGGATTGCGATGAAGATCGCGCTTGGGTTCAGGCCAGAAACGCATTGCTGTTAACGCTCGTGAGGATGGTGGCTAAGCGCGCTTGAAAGTAAACGCGCCGTAATGTCGACGATGGGGATCACACGCTCGTAGGCCATGCGGGTGGGGCCGATCACGCCAAGCGTGCCGATCACATGGCCATCAACGCTGTAAGGTGCTGTGACAACGGATAAATCTTCGGTGGGTACCAACTGCGAATCGCCACCAATATAAATCTGAACACCTTGCGCCTGGCTTGACACTTCGAGCAGTTGTAATAAATCGGTTTTTTTCTCAAACATCGAAAAGGTTTTACGCAAGCGGTCCATGTCAGAGGCCAGCTCGTTGACATCTAGTAATTTACGCTCGCCCGAGATCACGACGGTTTCGACCTCGTCAGCGGCTTGGGCGCCGGCCTCAACGGCAGCTTGCATCAAGCGCGACATATCTTCTTGCAACCGTGCCAAATCATGAGCAAGTGTTTGTCGGACTGCCGCAAACGACTTGCCAGCGAAATTATGATTAAAGAAGTTTGCAGCTTCGATTAAAGAAGTAGCAGTGTAGTCACGGGGTGTGAGCAAAATTCGGTTTTGCACATCACCATCAGGGGTCACGATAATGAGCAAGATTCGCTTTTCAGAGAGCCTGATGAACTCAATCTGGTGAAATACCTGCGCCCGGCGCGGCGATAACACCACCCCAGCAAACTGACTCAGACTTGACAACATAGCAGCCGCGGCCTGAACGGCACGAGAGGGATCAGAGCCTGTCTGCAAGTCGCGCACGGTCGACACCGGGTGCAAGTCAATCGGCTGAGCCGTCAGCATGGTGTCAACAAACACGCGGTAACCGCGCGGGGTGGGGATGCGGCCGGCCGAAGTGTGGGGGCTGTGGATCAGGCCTAGCTCTTCAAGGTCAGCCATCACGTTACGGATGGTCGCCGGAGACAGCTCAAACATTTTTGAGAGCGTGCGCGAGCCGACCGGCTGGCCATCGTCAATATAACGTTCAATAAGCGCTTTAAGAAGCGCGCGCGCACGATCATCCATCATTGCCCTATTTTACCTTTGTCGACCCTATAATCGGTTAGATTTTCGCGGATTATGAAACCTATGCATTTTCCTATTATTGCTCTAGTTGGTCGCTATCAGGATTCAGGCCTGCATGCTCCGCTGCGCGCGCTGGCAAAACTCTTGGTGCAAGAAGGCTCTCAAGTCTTGGTCGAAGCCGACACCGCCAGGCAAACGGGCGTGTCCGAGTACCCAAGCGCCAGCTTTGCAGAAATCGGACAGCGGGCTAGCCTGGCGATTGTGATGGGCGGTGATGGCACCATGTTAGGCGCGGCTCGTCATTTAGCGCCTTTTGATGTGCCAGTCGTCGGGATCAATCATGGGCGCCTAGGTTTTATCACGGATATCCCGCTCGAAAACTCTTCTGAAGCACTCACGGATTTGCTCCACGGCCGCTACGAAACCGAAACACGCATGCTGCTCAGTGCAACCGTCTGGCGCGGCACCGAGCAAATGTTTACCGCAACGGCACTCAATGACGTGGTGTTGAACCGGTCAGGGCGCGGCGGCATGATCGAGGTACGCGTCGAGGTCAACGACACCTATATGTACACGCAACGGGCCGATGGCCTGATTGTGGCCACCCCAACAGGCTCAACGGCTTATGCCTTGTCTTCGGCCGGTCCGATTTTGCATCCCGAGGTCAGCGCCATTGTCTTGGTACCCGTTGCTCCGCAAACTCTTTCGAACCGTCCAATTGTCATCCCAGCCGATGGAGTGTTAAACATGACGCTGACGGCAATGGGGCGCAGCGAGGGCGGCGCGAGTGTTCACTTTGATATGCAAACGTGGTCTGATCTGATGCCAGGCGACCGCATCGTGGTGCAGCGCGCCCCCCACAGTATTCGATTTTTGCATCCCGCAGGGTATAGCTTTTTTTCGACCCTGCGCCGCAAGCTCGACTGGAACCGCATGCCCCGCTCGGGCGCTGAGGCCGAATAGCCCATGCTGCGTGCCTTGCACATCCGAGACTTCGTCATCGTCACCGAAGCTGATATTAGTTTTGAAGCGGGCTTCACTGTTTTTTCAGGCGAAACCGGTGCTGGAAAATCAATTTTGATTGATGCCCTGGCGCTCACCTTGGGCGAGCGGGCCGACTCATCGGTGCTGCGCGAAGGCGCGACGCGCGCTGAAATCAGTGCCGTGTTCGAAACACCCGCTTCGCTCACCGAATGGTTGACCCAACACGATCTGCACGCCGATCACGAGTTAGTTTTACGTCGCGTGATTGATGCCCAGGGTCGCAGCCGTGCTTACGTAAACGGCTCGGTTGTCACTATCACGCAACTGCGCGAAATTGGTGAACAGCTAATTGATATACATGGCCAACATGCGCACCAAAGCTTGTTGCGTGGCGACAACCAGCGCGAATTACTCGATGCGCACGGCAATCTGCACGCGTTACGACAAGCGACTGCGCTCGCCTTTAAAGCCTTGCGTGCTGTTGAGAAGCAGCTCGCGCTGTCTGAACAAGACGCCAGCACCTTAGCGCAAGCGCGTGAGCGGCTTGAATGGCAAACCGGCGAACTCGCGCGTTTATCACTTGGGGCCACCGAGTGGGCCGACATTTCAGCCGAGCACACCCGCTTGGCGAATGGTCAGGCCCTTTTGGATGGTGCCGCCCAGACACTTGCCTCGCTTGATGAAGACGAAGCATCAGTGCAACGCCAATTAGGCACAGCGGTGCAACGCATTGGCCAACTGTTACGCCATGACTCGCACTTAAAAACAGTCTACGACTCGCTTGACTCTGCCCGTATCGCCGTCGGTGAGGCCGTATCTGATCTGAATGATTATGTATCGCGTGCTGAACTCGATCCCGCGCGACTGACTGTCTTAGACAACAGACTGCGCGCAATTTTTGAATTAGCGCGTAAATTCAAAACCGAACCCGACGATCTATACAAGCATGAGCAGACGCTCAAGGCTGAATTGAACGCGCTACAAGCCTCAAGCGATATCCAGGCCTTGCAAGCTCAAGTCGTGGCCCGGCGCTCAGAATACGAGACTGCAGCAAAGTCTTTGTCGGCAGCGCGCACAAAAGCCGCGGCTGATCTTGGTAAACAAGTCAGCAAAGCCATGCAAACCCTGGCGATGGAAGGCGGCCAGTTCAGCGTCGCCATGCACCCGTGCCCAGCGGCAAGCCATGGTCAAGATCAAATTGAATTTTTGGTAGCGGGCCACACCGGCAGCACGCCTCGCCCGTTGGCGAAGGTCGCCTCAGGAGGAGAACTCGCCCGCATTTCGCTGGCACTCTCGGTCATTGCCAGCCGTGCAGCACGTGTGCCTACTCTGATCTTTGACGAGGTCGATAGCGGCATTGGTGGGGCAGTTGCTGAGGTGGTAGGTAATTTGCTGCGCGAACTCGGCGCACGCCATCAAGTACTTTGCGTGACACATTTGCCTCAAGTGGCAGCGCGCGGACAACATCACTTTCAAGTCAGCAAGCAAAACGTAAAAGGCAGAACACAATCAAGTATTGCTTTGCTACAAACGCCAGAGCGCGTCGAAGAAGTTGCCCGCATGTTAGGCGGCATCAAAATTACCAGCACCACGCGCGAACACGCTAAAGAGCTTTTGCAGACGTAACAGCAACCTGTCTTGGCTCGCCTAGAGCGGGTGTCATTTACAAGACCAGCGTGCTTACCGCCCCGTCCCATGACAGGCTGTACAGACCCCATACAGCACCATGGCGTGGCTTTCTAAAATAAAACCATTGTCTCGTGCAACCTTGTGTTGCCGTTTTTCAATATCGGAGTCGGTAAATTCAGCGACCTTACCGCAGTGTGTACAAATCAGATGATCGTGATGATCGCCGTCATTGAGCTCAAAAATCGCCTTGCCACCATCAAACTGGCTACGCGCCAAAATGCCGGCCTGCTCAAACTGCGTCAAGACCCGGTATACGGTGGCCAGACCGATATCGATGCTCTCGCCAATGAGCGCTCGATAAACGTCTTCAGCACTTAGGTGACGGGCCCCCGATTTACGAAAAATATCGAGTATTTTCAGACGTGGAAACGTCGCTTTTAAGCCCACATTTTTAAGATCGTTCGGGTCGTTTTCGGTGTACATGGGCAATTCCTAGATTTGGCCCTCAATCTCGATGCGTTTGTGACGAAATCGCCAAAAAAACCCGCAAGATCGTGTGAGAGGCCAACGTTTGACCGCGTAAACCTTTATGATAACGTCTTTGGCTGTTTATCTGATAGAGGTTCGCAGTGGTCAAGTTTCATACTTTCGCTTTGCACCTGCGCACCGGCTTGGCGCTCGCCCTGCTGGTGGTTGCCGCGGCTGGTTGCAGCTCAAACCGCTGGGGCTTTCCGTATAAAGTCAGCGTCCAGCAAGGTAACTGGATCACCAAAGACCAAGTCAGCCTGCTGCGGCCCGGCATGACGCGCGAACAAGTCCGTTTTGCCTTGGGCACACCGATGCTCACAAGCGCCTTGCACAGCAACCGTTGGGACTACCCATACTTTTATCGTGCCGGTACCGGCAAAATCGAAGAGCGCACGCTCACGGTTTTCTTTAACGGTGCCCAACTCGAAAGCTGGCGCGGCGAAGATCAACCAGAAATGCAACCGTTTCAAATTGCACGCGAAGAAGTACGCACCACGGTCAAAGAAGACAAGCAAATTAAACTGGACAACGAGCGTCTGAATAACGACGGTGAAGGCGTCGTTCAACTCATTCCTGGAGTCAACATCGACCAGATGCAAACAAATGGGCCACCGCTGAGCGACCCTCAGGCCTTGCCTGGTGCACCTGAAGATGCGCCAGTGCAGCTGCGTTAACACTACGATTTTAGGTAAGCTCGACATGATGCGAATTGCAATTGCTGGTGCCAGTGGCCGGATGGGCCGTATGTTGATTGAGTCAGTTTCTCAGTCAACCGATCTAACCTTAGCTGCAGCGCTAGATGTGGCTGGCTCGCCCATGATTGGCCAAGACGCCTGCGCCTTTTTAGGCAAGCCAAGCGGAGTGGTCATCACAGAGCAGTTGTCGGTGCTAAGTGGCGCCGACTGCCTGATCGATTTCACGCGCCCCGAAGGCTCTCTATTGCATTTGGCAGCGTGCGTGGAGCACGGGGTCAATATGGTGATTGGCACCACAGGGTTTGACGATGCTGGCAAAGCCGCGATCGCTGATGCCGCAACAAAAATCGGTGTGGTGTTTGCGCCCAACATGAGCGTTGGCGTGAACGCAACGCTTAAATTATTAGATATGGCCGCGCGTATCTTGAACTCGGGCTACGACGTCGAAGTCTTTGAAGCGCACCATCATCACAAAGTTGATGCCCCGTCGGGCACAGCACTCAAAATGGGCGAAACAGTTGCCCAAGCTTGGGGCAAACCTCTTGATGACATTGCCACCTGGACACGCGAAGGTCACACCGGCCCCCGTGAGGCTGGGACCATCGGATTTTCAGTCGTGCGCGGCGGCGATATCGTTGGCGATCACACAGTATATTTTTGCGGCATTGGTGAGCGTATCGAAATTACGCACCGCTCGAGTAGTCGTGCAGGGTACGCTGAGGGCAGTTTGCGTGCAGCGCGTTTTTTGAAGGGCAAAAAAACGGGCTTGTTTGATATGCAAACAGTTTTAGGGCTCTAAATAACCCAGTACGCCACCCAGTACGGGTCAGAGCAACTTTGCAGCCATAGCCAAGCCGCCCCGACATTGATGCGATACATAAAGCCGTCATTTAATATCCGATGACGGTCTTTTTTTAAACGCTTAAACGATCACGGGTTCAATCTCTAGCGTCACACCAAAGGTTTTCAACACCGCCTGACGAATCGTGTCGGCCAAGGCCAACAGTTCTGTCGCTTGCGCACCACCATAATTAACGAGTACCAACGCCTGTTGAGCGTGCACACCCACCGCCCCGACACGCAAACCTTTAAAGCCGCACTGTTCGATCAACCAACCGGCAGCCAGTTTGAAGCTTAGATCGTGTTGAGCGTACGCGACCATCTGTGGGAAGCGCGCTTGCAACGCCGCGTGTTGCACGGCAGACACCACTGGATTTTTAAAAAAACTGCCGGCGTTGCCTAATACCGCAGGATCTGGAAGTTTACGGCGACGAATGGCGCACACAGCGTCGAGTACCTCTTGCGCAGTCACAGCCTGCGAATCTTGCGAGAGCTGGGGATGACGCGCTAGATCAGGGTAAGTCAGAACGGGTTGCCATGCTTTAGCCAAGGCAAAACGCACCGAGACAATCAACCACTCACCGCGCCTGGCGCGTTTAAAAATACTATCGCGGTAGCCGAAGCCGCACTCAGCGCGCGACAGGGTCACATACTTTTGTTCTGTGACGTGCCAGGCCGTTACAGACTCAATGCGCTGGCACAACTCAACGCCGTAGGCGCCGATATTTTGTACCGGAGCGGCCCCGACCGTGCCAGGTATCAGCCCAAGATTTTCGAGCCCCCACCAACCATTCGCAGTGGCGGTCACCACCCAATCATGCCAGTTTTCACCGGCAGCTACATCGACTAGCCAGTAGTCGCCGGCGCTTTGGGCCAGCGTGATTCCTTTAAGCGCCACACGCACCACTAAAGAGGCTAGCGTGCTCGGTAAAACCACATTACTGCCCGCACCTAAGGCCAAAAACTGAGGGGCTTGTGCGAGCAAAGGGCCTAATGCTGCCATCTGAGCAATGTCTTGCAGCACAACGACTTGCTGGGCCTGACAAGTCAGGCCTAAAGTATTGAAAGCAGACAAGTCGCTTGTCTGCATCGTCAACGAATGTTGCCCCGTTTGAGAGAATCGATTTGACATGGTGGGGGATATGTATGCTATAGTCGCTGACGTTGTGAATGATACAGCAGTACCCAAGCGGGAGTAGCTCAGTTGGTAGAGCGCAACCTTGCCAAGGTTGAGGTCGAGAGTTCGAGACTCTTCTCCCGCTCCAGATTTTTCTGGAACTAGGTAATCAACAGTTTGCGGAAATCGCAGCACACTGCACTGTACAAAGGCGATCGAGTTGAGTCCTTTGCCACACCCTCCCCAAAAAAGATATCCCACAAATCACCAAAGATACTTGTTCTGCCGGCGAGCCCTGCTGACGCTTTGTAGCCTATTCTTTTACTGCCTGGCAGGTGCAAGCGCACGCGCTGAGTGGGTTGAAATTGCCTCAAACGCGACTGTCAACAGAACGCTGTATATCGACCCTGCAAGCAAAAAAAAATTACGTAAATTCGTGATGATTTGGGCGATGTACGACGACGCTAAACCCCTGTTGATCAACAACAAGCCCTCGCTGTCCTCGATTCACGAGTATCAGGTGGACTGCAACAACCAGACCCAGCAATCGCTGCGCAGAACGTTCTATGAAGGCCCAAAGGGCACCGGCGTACAAGTGGGCAGTTCGATTGACCCCGACTGGGTTCCGATCGACCCTGGAACCGTCGCGCAGGCGATTTACAAGGTGACCTTGTCACAGGCGCTGATACAAGCCGCCTGCGCGAAAGATTAGCGCGCTTGATTAATCGAGCTTAGCCCCAGAGATTTTGACGACTTCGGCCCAGCGTTTAATTTCAGCACTCACGAACGCTCCAAAATCAGCACCTGTTAAATCTGGAAACTCAGCGCCATTTGCGGCCCAGCCGTCTTTGACCAAAACATCCAGCGGTAATTTTTTAAGCTCGGCCAGCATACGCGTCTGCGCCTCTGGCGGTGTACCCTTAGGCGCCCAGAGGCCGTACCATGTTGTGACGTTGTAATCAGCAAACCCGAGCTCTGCCGCGCAAGGCACGTTGGGGATCGCAGGATTACGCACATTCCCGGCGACCATCAGGGCATTTAACCTTCCTGCCTTAATGTGCTGCGCGGACGAGCCTAAGCCATCAAACATCACATCAACATCGCCCGCTAACAACCCCTGCAAAGCGGGGCCTGCACCTTTGTACGGAATGTGCGTGAGATCAGTTTTTGACTGAATTTTGAATAGCTCAGCGGCCAAGTGATGAGAGGTGCCGCTGCCGGCAGAGCCATAGTTCAGTTTGCCCGGATTAGCCTGAACCGTTTGAAGAAAACTCTTAAAGTCACCTGGCACCTTTTTGGGATTGGCCACCAACACTTGCGGCACCCGTGCGACCATCGCGATAGGTATGAAATCTTTTTCGAGGTTGTATTCGAGGTTTGGATACATCGAAGGCGCGATGGTGTGATGCACGGCACCCATAAACCAGTTGTAGCCATCGGGCGTCGCACGCGCGGCGAGTGTGGCGCCCAGATTACCCCCCGCGCCGCCACGGCTATCAATCACGACTTGCTTACCCAACGATTTGGACATCACTGCAGAGATCGGCCGCGCAAAGGCGTCAGTCCCGCCACCTGCCGGGAAAGGCACAATGACAACAATCGCTCTGGAGGGCCAATCCGTTTGAGCCCATATCGGCAAGGCCGATAAACCAAGAGACCCAACGCCTGCCTGCAAAAATGCTCTGCGCTTGTTGCTTGTCATAAGTTGCCTCGATATTTATTTTTTGTGCTGAACTCGGCGACGACACAAACGCCCGAGAAGCGCAAATGTTTTTCTTAGAGCAAAAGTTATTCTTGTGAAACTTTTTACGCACTCAACACAAACCAACCAGACTTTTCTTTACGACTTCAGCCACCACTCAAGGGCCACGCTGAGGGCTAAGCTTTATTTTGTCGTAGAGTGTAATGCAAATGCAATATAAGGAACATCCCCCTTTTGTAGTATGATCGCCCTCCGGCAAGCTCAGCATTTACGGCGCAATGGCAGAGTGGTTATGTAGCGGATTGCAAATCCGTCAAGCTCGGTTCGATTCCGGGTTGCGCCTCCAGCAAGCTCTATGCCCTGTCGACTCAAATTTATGACAACAACAGCGACACCTAGCTCTCAGTCCGTTCCCCCCACCTTTTTAACTGGGTTGTTAGGCGTCAGGGTTTTTTTAGCCTTTGCCTCGGGCTATTTTCTTTCTTACGCGCTGCGCGCGGTCAACGCCGCCATCGCCCCCTTACTGGCCAGCGATCTGAATCTGTCCAATAGTGCACTCGGGTGGTTCTCGTCAGCGTACTTTTTAGCCTTTGGGATCATGCAGATTCCGGTCGGTATCTGGCTCGACCGCTACGGGGCACGTCGAACCGAAGCCGCACTGTTACTGGTTGCGGCGCTTGGCTCACTCTTGATCGCACTAGGTCAATCCCTTTGGGTGCTGTTTTTAGGCCGCATCCTGATTGGCATCGGTGTGTCGGCTTGCTTAATGGCCTCGTATTCATATTTCAGACGTTGCTACCGGCCCGAGCAGCAGGCGCGCCTGGTGATGTGCATGTTAGTGGCGGGCACGGGCGGGGCACTGATTGCTGCTCAACCGGCTCTTTTACTTGCCGAGGCCTTCGGGTGGCGCCATGTATTTAGCTTAGCAAGCTTCGCTCTGTTGGTCTCGTCAGGTTTAGTGTTCTTTCTGACAGGCGACTATGACCGTCAAACAATGAGCCAAACCAGCGCCACGGCTGACGCTGATAGTTTCTTGTCGTTATGCAGGCACCCGATCATGCTACGGGCAATCCCCCCCTGCATCTTGATCATCGGGGGCTTCGTCGCCTTACAAACCCTATGGGTCGGCCCGTGGCTGACACAAGCGCTCAAGATGACGGCCGAGCAGGCCAGTCAGGTCTTACTCTACTTGAACGCAACCATCCTCGCCTCATACCTTGCGATGGGAATTCTGAGCCCTTGGCTCGTCAAACAAGGGGCCTCGTTATTTAAGCAATCGTCGATCGCCCTACTTTGGCTTACGCTCTGCTTTACCGCTATCCCTTTGTGGCAAACCGAATCTGCCTGGCTGCTCTGGCCACTCATTGCCTTAGCAGTGCCTGCAATGTTTTTACTGCAAACTCAAACCGCACTTGAGTTTCCCAGCCATGTCGCGGGTCGGGTCCTCACCACACTCAATCTGATGATTTTTGCCGGTACCTTTATCGTGCAATGGGGGCTTGGCGTACTGACCGATTTATTTGTTGCGGGTGGGTTCGATCGCACGCAAGCACTGACTTACGCATTGCTTGTCTTTGCGGCAACGCAATGGTGTAGCTTGCTTTGGTTCTGGATGAAAACACCCCGTGGACCAGTCCGTACTTGATGCTCAGATTCGCTGGCCCGATGTGCCTGCGGCATATGGCTGGCTATCGCTCTCGGCGCGCGGCGAATGGCGCCTACACCCGCTAGGTGATGCCCACTCAGGCGGCCTCGGCCAAGGCATTAGTAACGTACAAATCCTGAGCTTTATTGGTAGAAACTACGCCCGCGAGCCAAATGGTGAGTGGTTTTTTCAAAATGGCCCGCAGCGGGTATATGTGCGCCTGGATGCAGCACCGTTCGTACTGCGTGCGGACCCTACGCTGGGCACGTTAGTCAGTCAAAATGGGCAAACCATTCAACAGGTGACCCAATGGTTGATGGACGATGACGGGCAACTGTATGCCAAAACCAATCTGGGTGCTGCAAGGATCGACGACCGCGATCTTGGGGTCTTAGCGACACAACTGATGACCTCAGACTCACGTAACCTTCTTGAGGCGCTTGAGCAAAGCGATCTGAGTCAAACCCCTGCCAGTGGGCTGAGCTTTAGTGATCCGACCAAAGTCTTTGCCGCGTTGGAGCAACCTGCCACTTTGCAGATCGTTCAAAGTAAAGATCTGCCAGACATCCTACATTTCGTTGCAAATCCAACCAACCCACCTACCCACTCAACCTCTTTGCCCTTAAAATAGCGGCTTATGAGCCATCAATCAGAGTTTTATTTCCCGGCGCCGCGACAGCAAAAATTTTGCAGTCAATGTGGTGCGTTAAACATTCGCAAACTTCTCGAAGGCGACAATCGCGAAAGAGACCTTTGCGATGCCTGCGGGGCCGTACATTATCAAAACCCGCGCTTGGTCGTGGGCACGCTTCCCATTTTGGGTGACAAAATTTTATTGTGCCTGCGTGCGATCGAGCCGCGCGCCAACACCTGGACTCTGCCTGCCGGATTTATGGAACTCGGCGAAGCGATGGATGAAGGCGCTGCACGAGAAACCCAAGAAGAAGCTGGCGTACGAATAGAACTCGGTCAGCTTTACACCGTGATCAATATTCCGCATGTCGATCAGGTTCATGTGTACTTTCTAGCCAAGGCGTTAGGCCCCGAACTTGATCCGGGCCCTGAAACGCTAGAGGCTCGCTGGTATGGACTAGATGAAATCCCTTGGGATAACCTAGCCTTTAAATCTGTCTCGACGACACTCAAGCATTATCTTCGCGAGCGTGCCACGGGCCACTTCGAGACGCATCACTACTCGCTGAGCCTCACCAAACGTTAAGGGCTTGGGTCGATCGTGGGGTCCTTGCAACTCACCTGGCTTGAAGCAGACTCACCGTTTCCCTCGGCAACCGAGGCACTCACTGAGCCCGCTGGGTTGTTGGCGGCCGGCGGCGATTTATCCATTCCACGTTTGCGCGCGGCCTACACACAAGGGATTTTTCCGTGGTTCTCACAAGACGAGCCGCCCTTATGGTGGTCGCCCGACCCGCGCATGGTGCTCAAATGTGAGGCATTGCATGTCTCTCACTCTTTAGGCAAACGCCTGCGACAAATCGCTACAGCACAGCGCGCCGACAACTTTGATGTCGTTGTGAAGGTCGACACCGACTTCGCCGCGGTCATGCGAGGCTGTGCCCGCGCAGCTACTGGTGGCCAGCCTGGCACCTGGATTACAAAAGAAATGCAACTAGCCTATCTCGCATGGCATCTGGCTGGGCAAGCGCACAGCATTGAAACGTGGATCAAGGGTCGCTTGGTGGGCGGACTCTATGGCGTCAGCATCGGAACCATGTTTTTTGGCGAATCGATGTTTAGTCAGGCGACCGATGCCTCAAAAATTGCGCTGGCACACCTGGTGTGGTTTTTACGGCGTCAACAAGTCAGCTGGATTGACTGCCAAATGCAAACGTCGCACCTGGCCAGCATGGGCGCAAGCCCCGTACCACGCGAACAATTTCTTGCACATGTGCGACAACACACCGCCGCCCCCGATATTGTGTGGCAAACTGGCTGGCTAGATCACGCGGGCGTTTCGCATGAGTCAAATTAAAGAGCTACCGTTTGCTGCGCTGCAGTTTTACGCGACGGCACCCTACCCCTGCAGCTACCTTCCTGAGCGCCAAGCACGCTCACAGGTAGCGGCACCCGGCCATCTCATCAACACTGACACCTACTCTCAATTAGTGGATGAAGGGTTTCGGCGCAGTGGGTTGTTTACGTATCGACCGCACTGCGACGACTGCCGGGCTTGCATTCCGGTTAGGGTTGACGTCAACCACTTTGAACCTAGCCGCACGCAGCGACGTGCATTGAAACGCCACCAAGACCTGCGCCCCTTAGTCGCTAAGTTGGCATGGTCGCAAGAGCATTACGCGCTTTATACACGCTACCAAGCCGCACGGCACCCAGGCGGTGGCATGGATGAGGACAACCAAACGCAATACGGTCAATTTTTGTTAGCGAGTCGAGTCAATACCCGCTTAGTTGAGTTTCGTGACGAAGACGGCAAGTTATGCATGGTATCGATCATTGACGTGCTTGAACAAGGCTTGTCATCGGTGTACACCTTTTACGACCCCGAACTTGCAGGTAGCTTAGGGACGTACGGCATACTGTGGCAGCTTCAACAATGCCGTCAGCTCAACTTACAATGGCTGTACTTGGGTTACTGGATCGAACAGAGTCCCAAGATGGCTTATAAATCTAAGTACATGCCAACTCAGTATCGCTACCGCGGTGCTTGGCACGATACACCTCCCGAGCCGGTCGTCGTTCGGTAGCTCGTTGAACACTCCCGTGGCCTCTTTGTTACCCTGTTATTTATTGATCCCTCTAAATTCTCATTCTGCCCATGTCCATTCTTTTTCATGCTTATCCGCTCGCGCGTCAGGCGCTTTTTACCCTCGATGCCGAAGCGGCTCACGAAGCCACGTTACACGCGCTGCAAAAGGCTTACGATTGCTCACTGACGCGAGGCATGATGCACAGCCGAGTATCGGATCCTGCCTCACTGATGGGCCTGCCATTGCTGAACCGTGTAGGTTTGGCTGCCGGTCTTGATAAAAACGGGGCGCATATTGACGCGATGGGCAATTTGGGTTTTGGTTTTATCGAGGTCGGTACGGTGACCCCTCGGGCCCAGCCCGGCAACCCGAAGCCCCGCATGTTCCGCATCCCGCAAGCCCAAGCCTTAATTAATCGTTTAGGGTTCAACAACTTAGGACTTGATACATTTTTAGCAAATGTCGCTCGCAGTAACTGGCGCAGTAAAGGCGGAATCATCGGGCTGAACATCGGAAAAAATGCCGACACACCGATTGAGCAAGCCGCAAGTGACTATCTAATCGGCTTGGCAGGGGTGTACCCGCACGCCGATTACATCACTGTCAATATTTCGTCACCCAACACAAAAAATTTACGTGCCCTTCAAGGTGAACACGAGCTCGATCAACTGTTAGCTCAATTGCAACAACGTCGTCTTGAGCTTGCCGAACAACACGGGCGACGCGTGCCGTTAGCCGTGAAGATCGCACCCGATCTGAGCGAAGAACAAATCGATATCATTGCGCAAGTATTGCCACGGCACGGCATCGATGGCGTCATCGCCACCAACACCACAATCGACCGAGCGGCTGTTCAAGGCATGAACCATGCTAACGAAGCGGGCGGCCTCTCGGGGGCTCCAGTGCACGCACGTTCACTTGAAGTCATTGCAAGACTGCGGCAACGCGTCGGAGCCGAGCTCGCAATTATCGGGGTGGGTGGGATTGTCTCGGGTCAGCACGCTGCTGAGAAAATCGCGGCTGGCGCTGACGCCGTGCAGCTTTATACGGGGCTGATCTATCGTGGGCCAGCACTGGTCGGTGAATGCGTGAAAGCGATGATTGCCGCACGCGGCTAATCTTCGAGCCTTTGCCCCGTGCCCGCAAGGCGCACGGTAAAAAAAATTGCCCACTGGGTTGCTGAGGCTAGGCCGTTTGTTACAAGAACAATCGGGACTAGATACAACACCCTAGTGGGCAACATACTTTTTGAGACCTACCTCACCGCGGTCATTTGCGGCTAAGCAAACCTTGATCGTCAATGTGACGTTGACGACCTCACACACTTAAGCAGCTTTACGACCACGAGTCGTTGCCTTCACTGTTTCAGCGGCATCACCAGCGGCTTTGAACGTTGCTGCAGCGGCTGCAGTCAGGTTCTTTTCAGCGGTTTCTGCGGCTTGTTTAGCAGCTTTGGTCATTGCATCATATGCCGTTGTGGCTTGAGCCAAACCGCTTTTGATCATCGCAACAGCGCTTTCTGAACCAGCTGGAGCATGCTTGCTGAACTGTTCAATCGCGTCGTGCACATGCTTTTGACCTTCAGCGGCGTGCGTCTCACCAAGCTTGGCGAGGTCGGCCTGAACACCAGAAACGATGTCATAGACATGCTTGCTGTAAGACATGGCTTTTTCAGCGGCTGGCTGTGCCAAGTTTGACGACAAAGCAACAGCTTCTTGAGCGTCTTTGATACTGGCAACTTGCTGTGATTTTTGCGATACTTCATCTAAAGTCGCTTTCATGACTTTAAGGTTCAGGTCAACGAATTTTTCGAAACCAGTGAACATGCTGGTTTGTACGGCGACAAACGTGTCGATGGCAGCCTTTTGGCTGTTGAGAACTTGCTGGGGGATAGCTGACATAGTGGGCTCCTGGGGTTAGGATCAAAGCGTTTTGCAGAATTTGCTGCACTGCACAAGTGTCATTGTAAAGCCACTTTTATCTGTGTCAATCATTTTTTTGTTGCGACGCACCAAAAATACAACAAATTGATCGACTTTGCTGGGCTTGTCCCCTAGACTGACTACCCTTCACTCAAGGAATTCGCACGATGGCTCATTTCAGCAAACTCTCGCGACCCACTTATCTGACGCGCCTGCTTTGCGCAGTGGCCGTTGTGGGCGCACAACTGTGCGCAGCCTCTATGGCCCACGCGCAAGCTGCACAAACTGCAGCCGAGTTCCCGAACAAAGCGATCAAAATTATCGTGGGCTTTGCCCCGGGCGGTGGTTCAGACTTCATTGCACGCATTGTGGCGCAGCGCCTCACGGCCAAACTCGGGCAAACTGTTTATGTCGAGAACCGCCCCGGAGCGGGTGGCAACTTGGGTGCCGAAATTGCTTTGCGCTCTGCGGGGGATGGCTATACGCTGTTTTTAGCTGCAACGAGCTACACCGTGAACGCCAATTTATACAAACTGCCCTTTGACCCAGTCAAAGATATCACTGCGGTCGCTCGCCTAGCGAGTGGTCCCTTTGTGATTGCGACCAACCCTGGGACCCAAATCAAAACGCTGAAAGAGCTTGTTGAGCGTGCCAAAAAAGAGCCGGGCAAATTAACGTACGCCTCGTCGGGCAGCGGCAGTATCACTCATATCGCGACAGAATATTTTTTAAGCGTTGCCGGTGTCGAAGCGCTCCACATCCCGTATAAAGGCACGTCACCAGCCTTAACGGACACCATTTCCGGAACGGTACAGTTTATGTTTGGCACGGTGGCTTCAACGGTGCCTCATGTCAAATCAGGCAAACTGCAAGGTCTTGCCGTCACCACCAAAGATCGACTCGGCGCTCTGCCCGACTTGCCGACTGTGATCGAATCTGGCTACCCAGGCTTCGATGTCGCGGTGTGGCACGGCTTGATTGGCCCCAAAGGCATACCAAAAGATATCGTCGATAAACTCAATAAAGCGGTGCTTGAGTCGCTCAGCGACCCTGCGACGGCAGAGCAGTTAGCCACCGACGGACTCACGCCAGCTAAAGACTCTCCTGAAGCGTTCGGTCAACTGATCGAACTTGAGGTCAAACGTTGGGGCGCGCTCGTCAAATCGCGTGGCATCACCCTGAAGTAACGCCAGTACGCGAGAGGCTGACTCAACAGGTAGGCTGGAGGCTGACTTAAGCGCCGCTGGCTTCGTAGCCAAGCGCCTCTGAAATACTGCCAGCCGTCGCGACTAACTGTGGAATCCAGGCGTCTTGTAAACGCCCTGAGGGTGCTGAGATCGATAACCCTGCTACCAGTTTTCCTGTGTCATCATAAATACCAGCCGCTATACAACGTACGCCAAGCTCAAGCTCTTCGTTATCGCGGGCATAACCGAGTTGGCGGACAGATACTAATTCTTGCTCAAGTTTTTCTAGCGTCGTGATGCTGTTGACGGTGCTCGCTGCAAGCCCTGTGCGGGTGGCGTACGTACGCACTTGCCTGCCATCGGCTGCACAGAGAAACAACTTACCGTTTGAGGTCAGATGCAACGGGGCTCGTCCACCGATCGCTCGCACCACCTGCATGCCCGAGCGCTCGCTCCAGGCCCGATCGATATAAATAATCTCGTCACCCTGCTGCACCGATAAGTTAACGGTTTGTCCGGTCAACCGATGTAAAGCGTGCATGGCGTCATGCGCTGCCTCGCGAACGTTTAAACGCCCCTTGACCAACGACCCCAATTCAAGCAAGCGCATGCCGAGTTGATACAAACCATTGTCCACCCGGTCAACGTAGCGCCCGATCACTAAATCACTCAAAATACGGTGTGCGGTAGAAGTATGCAGTCCGGTGACTTTTGCTAAATCTTTTAGCGCGACGGGGTCTGGCTGCGCCGCCAACGCATCCAGTAATTGCGTTGCTCGCCCGAGCACCTGAATCGCCATATCCATGGCACCAGATTGGGGCTGAGCAGGCACTAAGGCCTCTGACGAGACGTGACGAAGCATGTTTAAGAGAAAAAATGAACTTGGCCATTACGATTTGTCGCAATGCAACATCCATTTTATCCCATATTGTGAAAGATATGAACCCTCATCCGTTGCGCAAAGCGGTGTCAGGTCAACGCTGAGCTCAGTTCTATAGGGTTTTTACACCTTTTTGAGCGCATCACCGCCTAGCACAAGTAATATCGAGCCCTCACCAACAGCTACTGACCGCCGGACTTCTTTGATATGCGCAGTGACCTTGAAATCGCTCAGGCCGCGACTAAACGCCCTATTCTCGAGCTAGCAACAGATCGACTCAATATCCCTACTGAACAACTTGAGCCCTACGGCCGCTTTAAAGCGAAGCTTTCGCTTGAGTACATCAACACGCTGGCCTCGCGGCCCAATGGCAAACTGGTGCTCGTGACTGCAATTTCTCCGACCCCAGCGGGCGAAGGAAAAACCACCACGACCGTTGGTTTAGGCGATGCCCTCAATCACATCGGCAAGCGAGCCATCATGTGTTTGCGCGAACCTTCTTTGGGCCCAGTTTTTGGGATGAAGGGAGGAGCTGCCGGCGGCGGAATGGCACAAATTGTGCCAATGGAAGACATCAACTTACATTTCACGGGTGACTTCAATGCGATCGCGCTCGCCAATAACTTACTGGCGGCACTGATCGACAATCATATCCATCACGGCAACAAGCTCGGCATCGATGTACGGCGTGTGAACTGGCGGCGCGTGGTTGACTTAAATGACCGCGCCCTGCGTAACATCGTGGTGGGCCTAGGTGGCACCGCCAACGGATTTCCACGCGAAGATCATTTTGACATCGTCGTTGCCTCAGAAATCATGGCAATCTTTTGCCTGGTCAAAAATCTAAAAGATTTGAAAGAACGCTTAGGCAATATCGTCATCGGCTACTCGCTCGCCGGCAAACCGATTTTGGCGCGCGACTTGCAAGCGCAAGGTGCGATGACTGCACTGTTAAAAGAAGCGCTTGCACCAAACCTTGTGCAAACACTTGAAAACAATCCAGCCATCGTGCATGGTGGCCCCTTTGCCAATATTGCGCATGGTTGCAACACGGTACTGGCCACCGCCACTGCCTTAAAACTAGCGGATTACGTTGTCACTGAAGCGGGCTTCGGTGCAGACTTAGGCGCAGAAAAATTCTTTGACATCAAGTGTCGCAAAGCCGGCCTCACACCCTCAGCCGTGGTGTTAGTCGCCACAGTTCGAGCACTCAAGTATCACGGCGGCGTCGAAGTCAAAGATGTCGGTGTCGAAAACCTTGAGGCACTACGCGCCGGGCTCGTAAACCTCGAGCGTCATATCCACAATATCAAACATAATTTTGGACTACCTTGCGTGGTGGCGATCAACCACCGCACAGAAGACACCGACGCTGAAATTGCCTTGCTGCAGGCCACCACCGCCGCACTAGGGGTTGAAGTGGTGCTTGCAAAACACTGGGCACAGGGCGGCGCAGGCGCAGCTGACTTAGCACACGCTGTTGTCAAACTCTGCGAGCAGCCAAACCACTTCAAATTTTTATACCAAGACTCAGACTCGCTGTGGGACAAAGTGCAAGCCATTGCAACCAAAACCTATGGCGCGGCCAGTATCACAGCCGACGCAAAAGTGCGCGCGCAAATCGCACAGCTGCAAAGTGATGGTTACGGTGATTTACCGGTATGTATCGCAAAGACACAATATTCGTTTTCGACTGATGCCAAATTACGAGGCGCACCCAGTGGTCATGTGCTGACAATTCGCGAAGTCAGGCTCTCGGCCGGTGCAGGCTTTGTGGTGATGGTATGTGGCGACATCATGACCATGCCAGGCCTGCCAGCTGTGCCTGCGGCGAATGGGATTGATGTGAATGACGCCGGGCAGATTACTGGGTTGTCGTAATTGATCGCTTGGGCTCAGTTTAGTTAGCGATCGGCTGTCTTGGGGCCTGCGTTTGGGCTGGTCTTTGTGCAAAAACTTTTCTAGCGGCGGGCAGGGGCCTCTGGGCGGCTGACCGAGTCGGTCTGCTTCGCAGACTCCCCTCCGATTTCTGGTCTTGGCGGCGGCGGCCCAAACTCGCTTCGCTCAAACAAGGGCCGCCTTCATCCGCCAATCCTGCAAAATCCTCGGCGCCTCAAACACCCGCCCACAGGCCCCTGCCCGCCCCCAGAAAAGACAAATTCTCGGGGCAAAAGGCGTAATGAGTCTTACTTCACGACAACCGGAATCCCAGCAATACGAGCCGACCACTCTTTTGGCCCCGTCGTATGCACTGAAGTACCGTTCGAATCGACCGCCACCGTCACAGGCATATCGACCACATCAAACTCATAAATGGCCTCCATCCCCAGATCAGCAAAGCCAATCACCTTGGCCGCTTTGATCGCCTTAGACACCAAATACGCGGCACCCCCCACGGCCATCAAATAAGCCGACTTATGCTTACTAATCGACTCGATCGTTGCCTCGCCACGCTCTGACTTACCGATCATCACCGCCAAGCCAGTTTGCTCGAGCATCATGTCGGTGAACTTATCCATGCGTGTCGAAGTCGTTGGGCCAGCAGGACCAACCACCTCATCACCGACCGGGTCAACCGGGCCAACGTAGTAAATCGCCTTGCCACGAAAATCGACAGGCAATTTTTCGCCCTTGGCCAGCATGTCTTGAATACGCTTGTGCGCGGCATCGCGACCTGTCAACATTTTGCCGCTCAGCAGCAACGTTTGGCCAGGTTTCCAGCTGGCAACTTCTTCAGGTGTGAGTTTGTTCAAATCAACCTGATGCGACGTTTTGTAATTCGGTGCCCAACTGACGTCGGGCCAGTCAGACAATGATGGACGATGCAAGTGCGCAGGGCCCGAGCCATCTAACTCAAAATGCGCATGCCGCGTAGCCGCACAGTTTGGAATCATCGCAACCGGAAACGACGCCGCGTGGGTTGCAAAGGTTTTAATCTTGACGTCGAGTACGGTCGTCAAACCACCCAGGCCTTGAGCACCAATACCGAGGCCATTGACCTTTTGATACAACTCAATACGCAATTCTTCAATTTTATTGCTAGGCCCACGCTCAAGCAGCTCGTACATGTCGAGATCTTCCATCAGCGCTTGTTTAGCCATCAACACAGCCTTTTCAGCCGTACCGCCAACACCAATCCCCAGCATGCCTGGTGGACACCAACCCGCGCCCATTGTGGGTACCGTCTTTAAGACCCAATCAACAATTGAGTCGTTAGGATTCAACATCGCTAACTTCGATTTGTTTTCAGAGCCACCGCCCTTGGACGCCACTTGTACGTCAACCTTGTCGCCCTGCACCAACTCTACGTTAACAATGCATGGTGTGTTGTCTTTGGTGTTTTTACGTAAAAAGATTGGATCATCCAAAACCGATGCACGAAGGGGGTTTTCTGGATTCAGGTAACCACGGCGCACGCCTTCGTCACAGAGTTCTTGAATGCTCTTTTTTGTATTGAAACGAACATCCATACCAATTTTCAAAAAGACATTGACGATGCCTGTGTCTTGGCAAATCGGCCGGCGACCCTCAGCGCTCATGCGCGAGTTTGTCAAAATTTGGGCCATTGCATCTTTTGCGGCTGGGCTTTCTTCGCGCTCGTAGGCGCGAGCCAAATGTTTAATGTAGTCAGCAGGATGGTAATAGCTGATGAACTGAATAGCGTCTGCTATCGATGAGACGAAATCTTCTTCTTGAATAATGACCGACATAGAGGCACCTGATAGGAAAAGGAGCTAATAAAAAAAATGAAACCGTGACAGCGTTGAATGACAAAAAAATTAAAACAATCGAAGCGCCGAGATACAAAAACATTTAAAACAAAGCAAACAGTCAAATGACAAAGCGGTACTTTAAGGCCAACGACCACACTGATTGAGTCAACCTACCTGGTTGCTCGCGCAACATCTATTTCCCTTTCCAGACTGGCTTGCGCTTTTGCGCAAAAGCCGTTGCGCCTTCTTTGGCGTCATCCGACATGAAAATGTGATGAATCAAGGGGCGCTGCAAATCAAACATTTCGTCAGCCGCAAAATCGCCTCCTTGATTCACCACGCTTTTAGAGGTTTGCACAGCCAAAGGACCATTTTCGCAGATTCTTTGGGCGAGTTTGATCGCTTCAGCGAGCGCCTGCCCCGGATCGGTCAGCACGTTAATCAAACCATACTGATGAGCACGCGGTGCAGGCAGCATGTCTCCAGTCAGGATGATTTCCATGGCGATGTGATACGGCAGCTGACGTGGCAGGCGTAATAATCCGCCCGAACCCGCTACCAAGCCTCGCTTAACCTCTGGCAGACCGAACATGGCGTTATTCGCGGCCACCACCAAATCACATGCCAGCACCATCTCAAACCCGCCGGCGACCGCATAGCCCTCAACCGCCGCGATCAAGGGCTTTTTAGGCGGCGCCTCGTTGAGCCCGCCAAAGCCTTTGCCCTCAACGAGCGCGCGCTTGCGGGTCTGGGCAAAATCTTTTAAGTCCATCCCCGAGCTAAAGGTGGCCCCCGCCCCCGTCAAGATCCCAATACGGATATCGTCGCGCGCGTCGAGTTCATCGAAGGCTGCCGACATCTGATGTGCAGTTTCAACACTGATCGCATTGCGCGCTTCAGGGCGATTAATCGTAATGATTTGAATTCCATCCAGATATTCGACATCTACCAACGCTGACATACTGACTCCTTTAACGTACCCTGAATCATAGGCGATTCGTGCGCCGAGCTCGTCTGGGCACCTAATCTTTGGGTCAGATCGAGCCGCCCTCGCGCCTCGCCCCCCCACCGAACCTGCCCCACGGTAAAATGACCGATTAAATAGCCCTCACCACGTTCATACCTTCATGCTCACTTTTCAGCAAATTATTCTGCGTCTTCAAGAGTACTGGGATCAGCAGGGCTGTGCCCTCCTGCAACCCTACGATATGGAGGTGGGCGCGGGCACCTCACACACGGCAACCTTTCTTCGTGCTATCGGGCCAGAGCCCTGGCGAGCCGCTTACGTACAGCCCTCGCGACGCCCAAAAGACGGGCGCTACGGCGAAAACCCTAACCGGTTGCAACACTACTACCAGTATCAAGTTGTTCTTAAACCTGCGCCCCCAGATATTCTGGATTTGTACATTGGTTCGCTCGAGGCACTCGGTATCCGTCCAACTGAGCACGATATTCGCTTTGTTGAGGATGATTGGGAAAACCCAACGCTCGGCGCTTGGGGCCTGGGCTGGGAAGTTTGGCTGAACGGAATGGAAGTGACGCAATTTACCTATTTTCAGCAAGTAGGTGGTTTAGATTGCACCCCCACTACCGGTGAAATCACTTACGGACTCGAACGCCTGGCCATGTACTTGCAAGGCGTTGAAAGCGTGTACGACCTGGTCTGGACAACCGGGCCAAAAGGCTCAGTTCTGTACCGCGACGTATTCCACCAAAATGAGGTCGAGCAGTCGACCTACAATTTTGAATACTCTGATGCTGAGATGCTTTTTAGACACTTCACCGATCACGAAACGAACGCCAAGCGCCTGATCGACATACCGCTTGCCTTGCCCGCCTACGAGGCAACGCTCAAGGCCGCGCATACCTTCAACATGTTAGATGCCCGTGGCGCGATTAGCGTCACCGAACGCGCCGCATACATCGGGCGTATCCGCAATCTTTCGCGCGCCGTCGCGCAAGCCTATTACGACTCGCGCGAACAGTTAGGTTTTCCGATGTTGGGTGGTGACAGCGCAACACTCAACGCGACTGAAAAAGGGGCTCAGCCATGACGCAAATTAGCAAGCCCCTGCTCATCGAGCTTTTTACTGAAGAGCTCCCACCCAAAGCCTTACCCAAGTTGGGCCAGGCCTTTGCTCAAGGGATTCACGACGCCCTGCACGCTCAAGGCCTCGTCGCAGAAACAAGCACCACAACATCCTTCGCATCCCCGCGGCGGCTCGCAGTTCGTCTCTCACACGTGTTAGCGCTTGCACCCGAGCAAAGCTTTGTTGAAAAGCTCATGCCAGTCAAGGTCGGACTCGACACCCAAGGCCTGGCGACACCTGCCTTGCAAAAGAAACTTGCCGCCAAAGGCTGGTCGGATATGCCCGTCAGCGCGCTCGAGCGTGAGTCTGACGGCAAGCAAGAATATTTAGTCGCGCGTGGTACCGCACCCGGTGCAGCGTTAGCCGACGTGCTACAGGCAGCGATCGAGGCTGCAATTGCCGCATTGCCAATTCCGAAGGTCATGAAATATCAATTGGCCGACGGCATGACCTCAGTCAAATTCGTACGACCGGCACACGCCCTGATCGCGCTGTTTGACACACAAGTGATCCCTGCCACCGTTCTGGGCTTGCACGCTGGGCGCATCAGTTTTGGCCACCGCTTTTTACACCCCTCAGCGATCAGCATCGATAGCGCTGACAGCTATGAACAACAACTTGCGCAAACCGGTCAGGTGATCGCTTCGTTCGCCGCGCGCCGCGAAAAAATCCAAGCATTACTCGCAACAGAAGCACAAACACTCAACGCGACCCTCGGACAAGACCCCGCTGTAGACGCATTGCTTGACGAGGTGACCGCTTTGGTTGAGGCGCCGGCTGTCTATGTTGGCGCCTTTGAAGAACGTTTTCTGCAAGTGCCCCAAGAATGTCTGATTTTGACCATGCGTTTAAATCAAAAATACTTTCCGCTCTTCAATCCAACATCGGGCGCGCTGACCAATCAATTTCTGATTGTCAGCAACATGCCTACCGACAACCCCGTTGCGATTATTCAAGGCAACGAGCGTGTGGTCCGTCCACGTTTGGCTGACGCGCAATTCTTCTTTGATACCGACCGCAAATCGCCTCTTCATGAGCGGGTGCCGCAGCTTGCTTCGATTGTGTATCACAACAAGCTTGGGACTCAATTGCAGCGCGTCGCGCGCGTACAAACAATCGCAGCCTGGCTAGCCCGCACATTGGGCGCAGACAGCGCACTGGCTGAGCGTGCGGCAATGCTTGCCAAAGCCGATCTCAACACCAACATGGTTGGCGAGTTTCCTGAGTTACAAGGAATCATGGGGTCGTATTACGCCCGTGCCGATCATGAGCCCGAAGAAGTTGTACAAGCGCTGGCTGAACAATACAAAATACGCCTCGAGCAGCCAGTCACCACGGCCAACATGACTGCGGCAATCCTGTTTATGGCAGAGCGCGCCGAGACTCTCATCGGGATCTGGGGGATTGGGCTTGCGCCGACCGGCGAACGCGACCCGTTCGGTCTGCGCCGTGCCGCGCTAGGCCTGATCAGTGGCTTTGAACAATTAACCGCAGGTGGTTTTTTACCGATTCAGCAAAATGGCCCTCTCACGCTTGAGGGCTTGCTACAAGCTGCCGCACACACCTTTGAACCCACGGCGTTGGCTCAAACAACCGTGGCTGAAGTACAGGCGTTCATCATTGAACGATTGCGCAATCAGCTCATCACGCAACTTGATCGCAACGCCGTTGAAGCCGTGCTTTCCATTGCACCACCTCTTCATCAAATACTGGCACGTGTGCAGGCCGCCGCCACCTTTGCTCAGGGCCCAGATGCTGCAAGCTTAGCGGCTGCCAACAAGCGTATTGGTAATCTGCTTAAAAAAGCTGAAGCAAATCTGCAGCCCCTTAACCAAGCCTTGCTCACAGAGCCCGCCGAGCAGGCACTGGCCAACACAATTGCCCAACTGCAGCCCGTTGCGCAACAATATCTTGCTGTGGGCGACTATCAAGGCGCCATGGCGACGCTTGCGCAGGCGCGCGCCCCAGTCGATGCGTTTTTTAATGACATCATGGTGATGGCTGATGATATGGCCGTTCGAACTAACAGGCTAGCGCTGCTTGCTCAGCTGCACGGCCTGATGAACCAAGTCGCCGACATTTCAAGGCTCGCTGCATGAAGCTCATTATTCTGGATCGCGACGGGGTCATCAACCAAGACAGCCCCGACTATATCAAGCACCCAGACGAATGGATTGCGTTGCCAGGTAGCCTGCAGGCGATTGCGCGGCTGCATCAGGCCGGCTACACCATCGCGGTTGCAACAAACCAATCAGGCCTGGCGCGCGGCCTGTTTGACATCACGACACTGACAGCCATTCATCAGAAGCTTCGCAAAGAATTGGGACAACTAGCAGGTGCGATTGATGCCTTTTTTGTGTGTCCGCACGGCCCAGACGAGCAGTGCGTATGCCGCAAACCTTTGCCTGGACTCTTTGAAGATATTGCAAAGCGCTACGACACTGAGCTCGTAGGCGTGCCAGCGATCGGCGATTCGCTGCGCGACCTTCAGGCAAGTGCGGCAGCGGGCTGTACGCCGTGGCTTGTACAAACTGGAAATGGCCCCAAAACTCTCAAGCAAGGCAATCTGCCTGAAGGGACCCGGCACGCGAGCGATTTGGCCCATGCCGTTGATCAAATTCTGACTCAGGCGGCCTGACATCATGCTGGTTCTGCGCGCCACACTTTACGCCTTGTTTTTGCTACTGACCGTCATCCCGTACGCCTTCGCCTGCCTGCTGTGGTCTCCTTTGCCTCTGCACTGGCGCTACAAATTGACGATGGGCTGGCCGCAACTGGCAGCGTGGGGAGCCAAAATGATTTGCGGCATCCGCTGGCAAGTCCAAGGAACTGAAAACCTTCCAGTTGGCCATGCAATCGTGCTCTCAAAGCATCAGTCTGCTTGGGAAACCCTCTTTTTACCCTCGCACCTGCCAAGACAAATCTGCTTTGTCTACAAGAAAGAATTGCACCGCGTGCCATTTTTCGGCTGGGGCATCGCCCTACTGGGCATGATTCCGATTGACCGCAGCAAGGGCCGTGACGCCTTCGAGCAAGTCGTGAAAATTGGACAGCAACGCTTGGATGAGGGACGCTGGCCACTTTTGTTTCCAGAGGGCACACGTATTGCCCCAGGCAAAATGGGACGCTTCAAAATGGGTGGCGCCTTGCTCGCCACCCGTACGGGCGCACCCGTTATTCCGATTGCGCACAATGCAGGTGAGTTATGGCCACGTAATGCCTTCATTAAAAAACCTGGTCTTGTCACTGTATCCATTGGCCCCGCGATCCCCTCGATCGGCCTGACTCCAGAAGAGTTAAACGCAAAGGTGTTTGCTTGGATCGAGGCCGAAATGCACCGGCTGAGCCCAGAGCGATACCCCAAACCATGAGTCAACTCGAGCTTTTGCTTTCAGACACGACCACCCCCACGCCGGGTTGGCTTGTTGCGCCTGAAACCATTCCGCTCGGTGGCAAGTGGCGAGTCGTGCGCCATGGTGATCAGTCAGTCGGTTTCGTTTTAGTGCGCTCGCGACGTCGCAGCATTGGCTTTACCATCATTGACGAAGGCCTGCGCATCACGGCTCCGAACTGGGCCACCCTAGGTCAGATCGACGAAGCGGTCGTTGAAAAAATGCCTTGGATCTTATCCAAGCTCCAGGACTGGCAAGCGCGTAAAGCGCAGCTGGCGATGGCGCACACGCGCTGGAAATCTGGTGGACAACTTCCCTACATGGGCTGTCAAATCACCTTACAAATCGGAGTGCCTGGCCCCCATGTCCCGCACGGCCGAGCACATTTTGATGGCAACCCCGAAGCCCCCGAAGCAGGTCAAACTCTTTGGCTTCCGCTGCCCAACGATGCCGATACACATCGCCTGCGCGAGATGACACAAGCTTGGCTGCAAACGCGTGCTGCGGCATGGTTCGATCAGCGTATCCACTATTTTTTAGACAAAACTGGCTTAACGATTCGCCGTTGGCGACTCTCGTCAGCAGCAACTCGCTGGGGATCGTGCACGAGCGATGGCAATATCATGCTGAACTGGCGCTTAATTCATTTTTCGCCGATGGTCATCGACTATGTGATCGCGCATGAACTGGCGCACTTGCGTGAAATGAATCACAGTCATGATTTTTGGTCAGAGGTGCAGCAACTTTATCCCGATTATCAAGCTGCCAAACAAATGTTGCAAAGACACACACCAGAGGGTGTGCCTGAAATTTAATTTTTTGTTTTTTTAGGAATGATCATGCGAATTCTTCACACCATGGTGCGCGTTGGTAACCTAGAGCGTTCAATCGAGTTTTATACAAAAGTGTTGGGTATGCGCTTGCTGCGCAATACCGAGTACCCTACCGGACGCTTCACCAATGCCTTTGTTGGCTATCAAGACGAGCAGGAAGGCCCTGTTCTTGAGTTGACCTACAACTGGGATACAAGTGCCTATGACTTAGGTACCGGCTATGGCCACATCGCACTTGAAGTCGATAACGCCTATGAGGTGTGCGACAAGGTGCGTGAACGCGGCGGCAAGGTCACTCGCGAGGCAGGCCCAATGAAACACGGCACTACGGTGATCGCGTTTGTTGAAGACCCAGACGGCTACAAAATCGAATTTGTACAAAAAAAGACAGCGTAAGCGCTCAGCGTGAAAATCGTCATCGCCCCCGACTCGTTTAAAGAGAGCCTCTCGGCACCTGAGGTGGCCGCAGCACTGGCTCGGGGCGTCAAACGCGCTGCGCCCCAAGCGCTCGTCATCTGTGTGCCCATGGCCGATGGCGGCGAGGGTACTGTTCAGGCAGTACTCGGTGCGACGCAAAGTGAGCGGCGTCGCCATGTCGTGCAAAACGCGTTAGGGCAGCCCATCGAAGCACAGTGGGCCTTACTGCCAAACCAGACTGCGGTCATTGAAATGGCTTGTGCAGCGGGGCTTGAACACATTGCAGCGTCGCAGCGCGATGCCTTGCGGGCAACCACCTTTGGCGTGGGCGAACTCATCAAGCATGCCCTTGACGAGGGCGCGCGCCACATTGTCTTAGGCTTAGGGGGCTCGGCCACCAATGACGCTGGGGCCGGGATGCTAACCGCTCTAGGTTTAAATTTACTTGATGCACAGCAGTCCCCTCTTGCCCCCGGAGGCGCGGCGTTAGCCCGGCTTCACTCAATCGACGCCAGTAAGTTTGACCCGCGTTTAAAGCACACAAAAATTACCATCGCCTCAGATGTCAACAATCCGCTATGCGGTCCGCTGGGCGCCTCGGCAATCTTTGGCCCGCAAAAAGGGGCGACTCCTGAGCAGGTGCAAACGCTTGACGCTGCCTTAGGACATTTTGCAGATCTCTGTGCACAGCACCTTGGACACGATCGGCGTGACGCCGCGGGCTCTGGTGCCGCAGGAGGCGTTGGCTTTGCCGCACATGCCTGGATGCAGAGCACTTTTAGACCAGGCGCTGCCGTCATTGCAGAGATTGGTGGACTTGAGCAGGCGGTACAAGGTGCCTCGTTTGTTATCACCGGCGAAGGCCGAATGGACGCTCAAACGCTGCTTGGAAAAACTCCGATGGGTGTGGCACAAATTGCACAACGCGCCGGTGTACCCACGATCGCAATTGCAGGCTCGCTTGGAGCTGGCTATCAAGGACTGTATCGGGTTGGGATTGAAGCCGCTTTTAGTTTGGTCTCTGGCCCGATGAGTTTGACTCAAGCTTGTGAAAATGTCGCAGCCTTACTTGAAGACCGCGCAGAAGATGTGGTCAGGTTATGGCTGACTGCGGCGAAACACTAGACTAGGTACGTACCCCGGCCGCATGCAGCGCATCAGCCATCGCGATGAACTTGGGCACCGATACTTGTTCTGCACGCCAGGTTGGTTCGATTTGCAACGCATCCCAAGGGATCAACGGTGTCCAGGCGCCCAAGACGCCTCGCAACATCTTGCGCCGTTGCGAAAAGGCGCGCAACACCACAGCGGCGAACAAGAGTTCGTCAACAGCGCGTGCACGCGCCTGTGTCAAGGGTACCATTCGAACGATTGAAGAGGTGACGCGTGGCGCTGGGTCAAAAGCCTCGGGCGCGACATCAAAGATTTTTTCAATGGCGTACCGATACTGCAACATCACAGACAAGCGACTGTAATCACCCGACCCAGGCTCGGCGACCATGCGATCGACCACTTCTCGCTGAAGCATAAAATGCTGATCGACAATGTGCTCTGCATACTCGACCAGAGAAAAAAGCAATGGACTCGAAATGTTATAGGGCAGATTACCCACAATACGTAGCTGATTGCCGAACTGAGAAAAATCAACGGTGAGTACATCTGCCTGCACAATGGGTAATTGTGTTTCAGAAAATCGTTGGCGTAACCGCGAGGCCAAATCGCGATCAAGCTCGATCACGGTCAACGCGCTGAGCTTTTCAAGAAGTGGCGCCGTTAAGGCCCCAAGGCCGGGACCAATCTCAATCATGCGATCTTCACGCGCGGGGCCAATCGCCCGCACGATCGAATCAATCACACCCAGGTCGACTAAAAAATTCTGACCAAATCGCTTACGCGCCTGATGCGCTCGCACGCCCTAGTCCTTTGCCTGACGTTGACTTTTCTCTAGGCGATTATCGATATACGACGAATTGCGCACATGTTGTAACCACGACTCAAAAGAGGCTTCAGAGCGTTGCATAAAGAGACGCTGACGCACCTGATTGCGCTGAAACTGCTCTGCCATATCTTGGGTGCGTCTTTCATCCACCACAATCAGGTGCCAACCAAAGCTCGTTTGCACAGGCTCACTGACTTCACCAATTTTGAGTTTTTTCATGGCTTGTTCAAAGGGCGGGACTGTTTCACCTGGATTCAACCAGCCCAGACTGCCGCCTTGTGGTGCCGACGTGTCATTTGAAAAGCGTTTTGCCAAGTCAGAAAATGACTCTTTGCCATCAACGATTCGCTCGCGCACCTGATCTAATTTTTGTTTGGCGATTTCGGAGGTCACAACCGCTGTTGTCTTGATCAAAATGTGCCGCGCCCGGGTTTGCTCAACCATCATGGGCCCTTGCGGCGCAGGAATCCCTGCACCCGGTGCGGGAGGCGTTGGCGCTTGTTGCGCAACCGGCTCGGGCGGCGGCGCACCACCCGCACGACCAAGCACTTTAAGGATATGAAAGCCGTTTCCGCTTTGTATGATGTTACTGATCTGCCCGTCACCAACGCCCGCGACGGCTTTCAGAAACAAATCAGGCCAATCTGTGACCAAGCGCCCACCCATGTCTCCGCCACGACTTGCCTCAGGGCCTTCAGAGCTGGACTTAGCAACCGCCTCAAAACTTTCGCCTTTGCGTAAGCGCGCCAATAGCGCCTGCGCCTTGGTCCGTAACGCTTTTACCTCCTCCTCACTAGAGTCTTCGGGCACACGGACCAAAATTTGTGCAAGCCCCATGACCGCTGGCTGTATTGGTGCAGCTTTAGGCTTAGGTGGAGGAGGTGGTGGCGCAGGTGCCACCACTTGGGTCGGCGCAGTCGACAGTAAGCCGCCAGTTTGTCTGGCCTTTTGCTCGCGCAAAAAAGCATCGACTTCAGCATCTGTGATCAAAATGGTACTGTCGACAACACGTTGCCGTAAACGATCTACCAACACTTCGCGTTTGATCATCTCGTTGTAGTCGGCCCAGGCGACTCCAGCACCCTCAATTTGCGAACGCAATTGCGCAACAGACATTTTGTTTCGCTGCGCGATTGCCTCGAGCGCAGCCTTTAAAACCTGGTCATTCACCTCAAGATTGAGCCTTTTAGCTTCTTGGGTTTGTAAACGCTCGGTGATGAGGCGTTGCAACAACTGGGATTGCAGCACCTCGTCGGGCGGCAACGGCGCGCGTTGGCGGGTGAGGTCAGCCTTAATTTGCTGGGCACGCACCTCGAGCTCTCGGCGCGTAATCACATCTTTATTCACCACGGCAACAATCGCATCAGCCTCTTGGCTCGAGGTCGCAGCCGTTGTCTTTTGTGGTGCATTCGCGTTTGCACGCGTACTGCCCAAATTGTTGATTTGTGTTTGAGCCGCAACAGGCGCTACAGCGATGCCTCCGAACAACGCCCAAAGCACAGCCTTACGAAAGCATCTTACGCCAAACATTATTCGTACCTTTCAAATTTACTAACACTGGGCACCGCTGGGGTGACCGATTCGTAGCCGGGGATGGCTCTGCCAATGATCCCCATTGGGTTTTGACCCAGGTTACCAATACCCCCTAGCTCAAGCTGAAAAAACACAGCGCTATTGGTTTGATCGGCGCTTACGACATAACGCTGAAAGACGACACGCCCAGACCAGCAACAGTCGCCCTTATATTCGACCCCTAACACACCCTGAGTTACCTTAGGCATCGAGACCGTCACGGTTGGATCGATGATACTTTGTGCGTAGACTCGATTAAACGAATAATCGACCCGACCCACCGAATACCATTTTTTTGCGAGCGGCCACTGGAACGAACCACTAATCTGGTTTTGACCCTGAGGCTGATACAGCGCCAACGAGGGCGGGTTAATTTGGTATCTGTACGACAAAGACATCATGGCTAAACGCTGCGGCCGCCAGCGCGCTACGATCTGAGCGCGATCCCATTGACTTGAGTAAGGGTCGTACTGAAAGGTTGCAGAGGTATTGATTTTATCGGTCAGCGCAGCACTAGTACCGATTAAAAATTCAGACTTCGTGTTGGTACGCGGTACCTCAAAAGGCAAGGTCACCATCTGATCTTCAAAGTAATAACGCTGAGCCACGCCAAAACTGAAACGCTCGAAACCGGTCTCTTGGTCCATCCAACGTGTAGTTAAGGCAAGCGTAGCCTGATTGGCGTTCGCGATACGATCCCAGCCACCCGCGTAAATATTTTCTTGAAAAGCCTGCGAGAAGTTAAAGTCAGCCAAGGTCGTGTCATACACCGGAAACTGCGACTGATCGCGATATGGCACCTTCAAATAGTAGGCCCGTGGTTCAAGCGTTTGAATCGCTGGCTTACCAAAAAACGTCGTGTCGCGATCAAAGGTCATACCAGAGTCGAGCGACATGATTGGCAAGACACGCGAATTGGATGGTTGCCCGTAGCCATACCAATTTTCGAGGCCATACCAGTCGGTTTGGTATTGCGTCGCGCTTAAAGCGATTTTAGGAGTGATATACCAGCCGGGTCTGACGATCGGGTAAGCAATTGAAGAGTACGACGAGGCGCGGGAGCCATCGGGCTTGTAGCGCAGGCTACCATCTGGGCCATACGGAAACCGCCGATCAAGCGGCATTTCGAAACGGGTCACTGTATTTTGTGACTGAATGTCAAAACCGCCCAAATCGAACCGTGCGCCATTCATGGTCAGTTCGGGTACCTTGTTGTAAATCGGTGCAACGGAGGTACCGGTTGGACGCAAAGTCTGATAGGTTTGTACTTGCAAACTGGTTTGCCAAAACTCGTCGGCCCACCCACCACCGGCCTGGCGTGGCAGATACGTGGTGGTCGACTGATTGACCGCCATGGTTGCAAAATCATTGAAATAATTGTCGTCCGACACACCACTGACGTTATAGCCAGCAAAGAACCCACCGCCCAAGCGCTGCATATGGTTCGCGGTATACATCCAGCGATCTGTGCCAGTTTGGATGTCGCGATTTAGGTAGGTACCTGCCGCCATACCGACGTAATTTTCACCCATGTAGCGAAACTCGTCGCCATACTGCAAGCCCCGTTTTGACATGGCGCGCAGCTGGGCAGTCATGTCCATATTGGGCGCGATGTTGAAGTAGTAGGGCTGGGAGAAGTCAACGCCTGTGTTGCTGGTGGCGCCGAAAGTTGGCATGAGGAAACCTGACTTACGCTCTTTTTTGATCGGAAAGCTCAAATACGGCGAAGCAAGAATTGGCACGTCTTTAAAGTACAACACGCCATTTTTGGCAACTCCTTCGTTAGCCACAAAGTCAAGGTCAAGCTTTTCGGTTTCGATATACCAGGACGGCTGCGGACACGGGCAACCGCTGTAGGTCACATCGGTTAGGCTCATCTGATTTTTGTTGTAGACATCGGCCCATGAACCAACCCCTGCACCGCCGTTGTCGATCCAAAAGTTTGGCTGATCAACAGTCGCTGTGCCATCATCAGACTTGTATAAGATGCCGGTGCCGCCGATGACGTTACCGTCGCGAACCAAGCGAGCATTAATCTGGGCATCCATGACGCCCGTACCCTTGTTGTAGTCAATGATGCTGGCTTTCAAGACGCCGTCTTGGCGCCTCACCACAGCATTACCTTGCATGCTCAGGTTATTGTTACCGTCGCCCTGCATCTGGACCGCTTCAATAAACGTTGGCATGGTCTTGTCAGAGGCCATTGTGCGGTCAAGGCGCGGTGAGACCCGCAAACCCGGCACAATCAGGCCGTCAGCATTTGGCACCACCCCAGTCTTGGGCGTAACCGTACCCGGCGTCTGCGCGGTGGCGACACTTAAACATGACAGAAACAACAGCCAACAAAGAATACGCACGTTCGGAAAAATCACCTGAATCGCAACAGCATGAGGCAAGCGAGCCCGAGCGACTTTTAAGGTAAAAGGCGCCGACAGCCAGTATTATAGAGAAGAGGAGCGTATTTGCCTCAGGTTTGCCTAAGGTTTGCGGCCAATCTTTCCCATCTTTGAACCAACGACTCTTTCATGACCCAGCCGACACACCCCTCAGATCCAAGAATGTCTTTATTGCTCAAGTGGTTAGCGACTCTTGACCCGAACATCGGCCTGCAAATACAGTCTCTTGCGCCCGCCTCGAGTGATGCAAGTTTCAGACGTTATTTCAGAATTCAGGCGCATTTGGCAACATTAATCGTCATGGACGCCCCGCCACCCCAAGAAAACTGCCGCCCTTTCGTCGACATCGCTGCCCGTTTGTCCCAGGTCAAACTCAACGTACCCACCATCCTGGCGCAAGACTTAGAACAGGGTTTTTTGCTGCTCTCTGATTTAGGCCCCACGACGTACTACACAAAAATACAACAAGGCTTGACCGACGCCGAACTTCAGCCGCTTTACCGCGACGCACTCGCGGCCTTGGTTCAGCTTCAAACGGCTAACCATGCAGGGCTACCGGCGTATGACGCCAAACGTCTGAAAGACGAATTAGGCCTCTTTGTCGAGTGGTACATCACCGTACATTGCAAGACGCAGCTCGAGCCAGCCGTATTGCAGCAATTGGACCAAGTATTTGACCTGCTCGTGGCCCATAACGCCGCGCAACCCATCGTACTGGTTCATCGTGATTTTCATTCGCCCAACTTGATGCTGAGCGAAGGATCCCAATACGGGGTCAATCCAGGCGTGCTCGACTTTCAGGATGCCGTTGCGGGGCCGATCACTTACGACCTTGCCTCGCTGGTGGTCGATGCGCGCACAACTTGGGAAGAACCCCAGCAAATTGACTGGGCGATCCGCTACTGGGAGCTTGCTCGCAAACAAGGCTTACCCGTGCCCACTGACTTTGCCGACTTTCATCGTGACTATGAGTGGATGGGGCTTCAACGTAACCTGCGTATCTTAGGCGTGTTCGCCCGACTCAATCACCGTGACAAGAAAGCGGCCTATCTGGCGCATCTGCCTCGTGTCAATCAGTATGTGCGCCAAGTGGCAGCACGGTACATCGTGTTTAAACCCTTGCTGCGCGTGCTGGATCAATTAGATCAGGTGCAAACCAAAGTCGGGTATACCTTCTGATGCGTGCGATGATTTTGGCTGCGGGTCGTGGCGAGCGCATGCGTCCGCTTACCGATCACACGCCCAAGCCACTGCTGCCGGTGGCGGGCAAACCCTTAATTCAATGGCACCTTGAAAAGCTCGCGCAAGCAGGCATCTCTGAGGTCGTGATCAATCATGCCTGGCTTGGCGAGCTGATCGAAAAAGCGCTCGGTTCAGGACAACAATTTGGGCTCAACATTCATTATTCAGCCGAACCGCAGGCGCTTGAAACCGCAGGAGGTATTGCAACTGCGTTGCCACTCTTGGGGAAGCAGCCGTTTTTAGTGTTGAATGGTGATGTCTGGTGTGACTGGGATCCTGTTCAGGCCAAGCTACTTGCCTCTGAACTGGTGTCGCGCCAGTGTCTAGCGTGGCTCTTGATGGTCCCGAACCCTGTCCAACACCCTGCAGGAGATTTCTTACTGGACCGTGACGGTCTTTTGCATGACGAGGCAACACCAGACCTCGAGGCTACACGGTATACCTTTGCTGGCATCGGTATTTACCAGCCACGGCTCTTTGAACAAACGCCTGCGCACCACCCCGCTAAATTGGCTCCGCTTTTGCGACAAGCCATGAAATACAAACAAGTCTGTGGGGCCTTACACCAGTCTGAATGGATTGACGTCGGAACCACCGAACGATTAGCTGCGCTCGAAGGTAAAATAGCGTCAATCCACTGCAAAAAGTAGTGATGTTTCAAGGATTGTATGGTTATTCGCGTTCAAACGAAGCGGGCAATTTTTAAACCGGCGCCCTATGACACGCGTCGGCGCTCGCGTCGGCTTCCAAGTTGGCTTATTTTGTTGTTGCTTGGGATACTTGCCGGCGGCAGTGGCACGCTGATTTTACAAACGAGCTACGGATCCAAGCACCTCACAAGCACCGAGGCACAGAAGCTTACTGAAGAACTCAACAGCGCAACACTTGAGCGCCAACGCCTTCAACTCAAGATTGACGAGCAGGCTCGCTTGCTTGAAGGCGCACAAGCCGAAAGTGAAAAACTCAATCGCGAACTTAAAGACGAACTTGCCAAGACGCTAGCTTTGGTATCGCCGCTTAAAGAGCAACTCAATCAGTTTGCTCAAAGCTTGCCATATGACGCGCGCTTTGGCCCCGTGGGGTTTAGCACCGCTAATTTTATTCAAAATAAAACAACGCCCAAGCTTACCTACCTGCTTTGGCTGCTTCAAGAAAAACCCGACCGCCCTGAATTCAAAGGCCTACTCGAACTCAGCTTTGAGGGCGTGTACAACGACGGTCGTACCGAAACCATCACCCTCGCACGCACCCAGGTGGCATTCGGGCATTATCTAAACGTGACGGGCCAAGCAGACCTACCTGCTGGCTTTATTGCGCGTCGCGCCAACGCCAGGCTTTTTGATCCTGACGGCAAGCGCCAAATCACCTGGCGCGTGTTTCCCGTCGTGATTAAATAGCGGTCCAGCCTCCGTCTACCATTAACGCAGAGCCAGTCACCATGGCCGAAGCGTCGCTCGCCAAAAATACGACCGCCCCCATCATGTCCTGGGGCTGACCGACACGACCCAACGCAATTTTCGAGACGACAAACTCTTTAAACGCCAGGTCAGCCAACATCGGACGCGTCAGATCCGTCTCGACAAATGTTGGGCACAAAGTATTCACACGAATCCCTGCTGCACCAAGCTCCCAGGCCAGCGCTTTCGTCATCCCCTCGATGGCGTGCTTGCTTGCGCAATAGACCGTTCGCTTAGGCCCGCCCACATGGCCCATCTGTGACGAGACATTGATTAGGCTGCCGGTCAGGCCAGCGTTGAGCAAACCCTTGACCACTTCGCGTGTGACATAAAAGGTTGCGTTCACGTTTAGAGCCATGACGGCATCAAGGTCACTATCTTGCATATCGGTCAAAAGCGTGGGGCGATTGGTACCCGCGTTATTCACCAGAATCTGAAACGGGCCCAATCGGGCGATACCCTCGCTGACGGCCGCTGAGTGGGTCACGTCCACCACCCAAGGCGTTGCCTGCCCGCCGGCCTGCCGCACGCGCTCACAGACTGCATTGACTTCGCTTTCATTGCGAGCGGCAACCACCACGTGCGCTCCGGCTTCGGCCAGAGCAAATACAGCCGCCTGACCAATACCACGGCTGCCGCCGGTCACCAGGGCGCGGCGGTTGTCCAGACGAAAACTGGGTGTCTTCAATTGATTCTCCTGAAAGGTTATGAGGCGATTATGCAACGCGCGCGCAAGTCGATGCAACGTATGACGGGCTGACTTGGCAGCCAAAGGTGTATGCCAAGATCGAATTCAGCAAATTTTGAGTATCACACAACGGCTCCGTGGGTCGGCACCCGTCTATACTGCGAGCACTTCCTTAGGGTGCTGAATTGCCGTTACTGTCCTCTGCTGCAGCAAGCCTTCGTGCATCAACCTTGACTCAGCGCCTCGTGGCGCTTTTGGCACTCGGGCTGTTGTTACATGTGGTGTTTGGCGGCTTACTCACGCTTTCGGTCGACGAAGCGCACTACGCGCTTTACGCTGACAAGCTCGCCCTCAGTTACTTTGACCATCCCCCCTTAGTCGGTTGGCTGCAATGGCCTTTGGTTGCGCTCGGTGTGCCCGATGGCGTGCTGCGACTGATCCCCCAGGCGCTCTGGCTTGTCTCCTGTCTGAGTGCTCGAAGTATCGCTCTGCAATTACCTGCACTGGTGCCGGCCTGGCAAACAGATCACCATACCCAAGAGGTTGCGGGCCTTTGGGCTGTTGCACTTGTTCTACTTGCCCCTTTACTGCACGTTCTGGGTGTCGGGCTGTTACCTGACACGCTGTTGATGGTGCTCTCTCTTTTACTCATGCAGGTTTCGCTTAAGTTAAGTCAAACGTCGCACACTGCGCAGACCGCTCAGACACGGTTACGTCTTTGGTTAGGTGCCGGCGTGCTGTTGGGGCTTGCGGGTTTATCGAAATACACGGCCGTCCTCCCTGCAGCCGCACTCATTCTGGCGCTCAGCAGCGCGCAGGGCTTGCGCTGGTTGCGAACTCCCGGCCCGTGGCTCGCGCTGGCGATCGCCTGTTGTTTCGTCTCCCCAGTTTTTTACTGGAACGCCCAACATGAGTGGATATCGTTTGTGTATCAACTCAATCATGGCAGCGGCGGCCAGTGGCAAGCCCGTCGGCTCTTGGGCTTTTTCGGCTTACAACTTGTCGCCTATGGGCCACTCCTATTTTTAGGTGGTTATTTAGTGTTGCGCCAATTAGCGGGCAGTCGCAACTGGCCGGCACTTGGGCTACTTTCGTTTTTTTTACTGCCCTTTTTGGTGACTGCCGCGCTGTCTGGCGGAGGCGGCAGCCTGCCACATTGGACGGGGCCGGCGTGGCTGGCTCTCATCCCCTTTGCTGCCGGCGCGCTGGCAGTCTACTGGCGCAGTGGCAAACATCAGTGGATCATTGCCTTTGTACGCACCCAGGCCATCATTTGCTTGCTCGCGTTCGTCGCCTTGTTTTTTGTTGGCATCCCAGGCGTCAGTCAGCAACACGCTTGGGGCAAAAAGAATCCACTCTCTGACATGTGGGGCTGGGATCTCGCGGGTGCACAGGCACGTGCATTAGCAAGCAGCCTAAAGGTCACGTCGATTTCGGTCAAAAACTGGACACTCGCAAGCCGGATGGCTTGGTATGCCCGCCCATTGGACGTCTTTGTGCTTGACTCGCGCTTTGACCAGTTTGATCTGTGGTTTGGGCAACTCCCAACAGGACAGGACAGTATTTTTGTAAACTGGTCACAAATGTCCTTTGATTTACCCTTGCAAGCAGGCGGTTTTGAGTCGTGCACTCGGGTTGAGCAACTGAATATCGAGCGGCTGGGTAGGTTAATTTCAGACTTTAGCTTTTATCACTGCCGTAACTGGGGGGGTGTGCAAACACCCACTCACTCAGGTAAACCGAATTGAAAAACACCTTGAAATCACTGTGGCCTTATCTACGGGTCGTGTTGTCGCTGTTGCTCTTATGGCTTGCTGCGCGCAATATCGATTGGCAGGCTCTCAGATCCACAAAAATCGAGATTCAGCCTCTGTGGTTTGTGCTTGCGCTTGCACTGCTTGTATCGGCAAACTTACTCGCAGTCGTGCGTTGGGGCTGGGTATTGCGCAGCCTCGGGCTCTATCACCCGGTGGCCGACTACATCACCCTTTATTTTGCCGGGGGCCTGATCAACCAAGGCCTGCCCAGCACGATCGGGGGCGATAGCTATCGTGCGGTTGAAGCGAGTCGACTCGCTCAAAAAAGCAACGCGCTCTCGGCGCAGCCCACCCTGACACAAGAACTTCATGAGCCAATTGACCTGCAAAACGCCCCACCGCGCCTGCGTCTTGGCTTTCTAAGTGTCGCCTTTGATCGAGGCTTGGGTCTGGTCGGCAACAATATTCTCGGAGCGCTTGGTTTGCTCTTAAGCGGCTCGATGATTGCACCTTGGGGGCCGACGCTTGGCGCTTGGGTGTTGGGTGCAATGCTCGGCGGGGCCGCTGTCGGCGCCTTATTGCTAAAGCTACAACGCACCCGCAGCCTGATCTCAGCCTTGCTGATCAAACTTGGCATGGGCCAGGCACTTAAGGGTGTTGACACTGCATTTGGCTGGCCACAAGTGGCCGTGCAACTCACCATTTCGGTCATGACTCACACCCTGGCGCTGTGCGCCTTCTGGTTTTGTCTGCGCGCCTTCGGGATCTATGCGCCCTTCGCAGCACTCATGGTGGGTCTGCCAGCGCTGGGGCTGTTGATGATGCTGCCGATCAGCATTTCGGGTTGGGGCTTACGCGAAGCCACTCTTTCGGCAGCGCTGGTGTTGTGGGGCGTCGACAGTGGCGTGACTGTCCTGGCCTCGGTGAGCTTTGGTATCGTCACCCTTGCAACCTATTTACCTGGTGCGGTGTCCTTGCTGCGGCGGCGTCGCTCTGACGCGTCAAACACAAACAAACAGCAACATGCCACGCCGTGACAATTCAGGCATTTCATTTTTTTTTATGTTTCTAAACGTTAAGAGCCCAAGCTTATGAGTCTAAGCGTTGACACCATGCGCACCATCGACCATCGGGTTGGCGTGCCACTTTGCGCACTCGCCACTCCCTTTGTGATGCTGTTTGACTGGATCAAAACCTTAATAGCCGGGCCTTCTGCTACACCGCGAAAACTGTTGTTCGTTGAACTCTCAGAAATGGGCAGTGCAATTTTGGTTGACCCCGCGATGCGCGATGCGCAGGCTCGGGGAGCCGAGATCTTTTTTTTGATTTTCAAAAGTAACAAAGCGAGCCTGACCTTGCTCAACACGGTGCCCGCAGCAAATATTTTTACGATCGACGCCTCATCGTTAGTCAGCCTGGTTGTCGATACGGTCAAATTTCTCTTTCAAGCGCGCGCACGAAAAATCGACACCGTGATTGATCTTGAGTTGTTCTCGCGTTTCACAGCATTGTTAACCGGCCTCTGTGGCGCGCGCCGGCGTGTCGGTTATCACATTTTTCACGGCGAAGGCCTGTGGCGCGGCAATATGCTGACGCATAAAGTGCATTACAACCCCCATATTCACATCGCTAAAAACTTTATGGCGTTGATTCACGCGGCCTTTTCAACAAAGGCTGAGCAACCCTTTAGCAAAGTGCACATCACCGACGCCTCGATTCAAATTGCACAAGCCGTGATCAAGCCCAGTGACAAGCAAGCCGTACTCGAACGCATTGAGCGCTTGGCACGCGACGCGCAGCGTACGTTTACGTTGGGTCAACAACCGTTGCTGCTAGTCAATCCAAACGCTAGTGAACTTTTAGTACAACGCCGTTGGGCGCCTGAACGTTTTTCGGCGTTGATTGTTGCGTTACAAAAAAAATGGCCTGACTGTCTCATTTTGATTACGGGCTCGCCGGCTGAGCACGCCTATGTTGAAAACGTTCGAGTGGGCGCTAACGTGCCCAACGCCTTGAATTTTGCGGGTCAAGTCTCGTTTGCCGAGCTGCCTTCGCTGTATACCCTGGCTGATGTCATGGTCACAAACGACTCGGGACCTGGACATTTTTCTTCGGTAACTGGCTTGCACACTGTCGTCCTGTTTGGCCCAGAAACCCCGGCGCTTTACGGCTCGCTCGGCAAATCGATACCGATTACGGCGCAACTCGCGTGCTCGCCTTGTGTCAGCGCCGCCAATCATCGCAAGACGCCGTGCTCGGATAACGCCTGCATGCGCGCGATTAGTGTTGACCAAGTCCTTGAAAAAATGAGCATTCAATTTGCCGCAGCTCGCGCGAATGCCCAACACGCAGCCGCCTAAAGCAGTGTCAACTCATATCGTCACAGCTCGTTTAGTCAAGCCCGTTTACTGGTTATGGTGCCTGCTGCCACTGTTCTGTTGGGGTGTGGTCGAACTCAGTACCGATCCAGTTTCTCTGTTTAAGCTGATCAACACCCATACGCAAAAGCTACCAGATTTATTCTGGGTGTTTTTTAATATGCTAGGCAACGGCTGGGGAGTTTTTGCTTTGCTCTGCCCGCTGTTGGTGTTGGCACCTCGAGCCTTGCTGGCCACGCTTTGCGCTGGTGCACTGGCTGGTGTGATTTCACGCACACTTAAACTGAGTCTGCAGTTTCCGCGACCCGCTTCAGTGCTTGACCCCAGCAGCTTTCACATTGTCGGCAATCCATTGACATCCCTTGCGATGCCGTCAGGCCATACGCTGACGGCATTCGCCCTGGCCACCGCCTTGTATTTCAGTTTGCCACCTGCGCATCGTAAGTTCGGGCTCTGGCTGTTTGTGTTGGCCACACTCGCGGGCTTGGCACGCGTGGCCGTCGGTGCACACTGGCCTGCCGATGTCTTCGCAGGGATGTCGATTGGGCTGTTCAGTGGCATGCTAGGGGCCACACTGTCCAAGCTGATCCCCGCTCGCTTTGTCGCCCCTCAGGCGTGGCCTCTGCGCACTGCCAGCGTTGGCGCCGCACTCTGTATTTATGTGTTGTTAGCCGATCGTCTTGACTTTGATGAATCACGCCCGTTTCAATATCTGGCGGCGGCCATCGCGACGATCGGTCTTGGGATTTTTCTACGGCAAACTATCAAACCTCAAGGCTAAACAGTTTCTCACTCACATTTATGTTTGCCCTGTTTCAGCCTTGTAGCGAGCCAAGTTTTCAGCGTTAGGTGGATATAAACCAGGTAACGCGTGGCCCTTTTGCACTTGCTCCATAATCCAGTTTTCAAGAGTTTCTTGCGCTTGGGCGCTGACTAGAACATCGTCAAGTAGGGCGGCGGGGATCAAGACCGCGCCGTCATCATCCACCACGACCACATCACCCGGAAACACCGCAACACCGCCGCACCCGATGGGCTGCTGCCACGCGACGAATGTTAAACCTGCCACGGACGGAGGTGCTGCCGCACCCGAACACCACACAGGCAAACCAGTACCCAAGACACCAGATAAATCACGCACAACACCATCTGTGACTAAGGCTGCGACTTTTTTCTTGGCCATCCGAGCACACAAGATATCGCCAAAAATACCGGCATCGGTCACACCCATTGAGTCGACCACAGCAATACAGCCTTCGGGCATGTCTTCGATCGCACCACGCGTCGAGATCGGTGACGACCAAGACTCTGGGGTCGCCAGATCTTCGCGGGCCGGCACAAAACGCAAGGTAAAGGCACGCGCAACGAGGCGCGGTTGCCCCGTGCGAATCGGTTTGGTGCCGCGCATCCAAACGTTACGCAACCCTTTTTTCAGCAAAATAGTGGTCAAGGTCGCGGTCGAGATTTTTGACAAAATTTCGATGACTTTGGGGTCGAGCTGCATATTAATCATGGCGGAGTACTCTCTGTAGGAATAGCGACTGTTTGATAACGCCAAGCTCGGGTATCGGGATGCGGTGCAGCGATAATCTGCAGCATTCGATACCCGCTTACTTTTACTTGAACGCGCTTACTTTAACTCGCTTAATTTCTTTTCTTGCCGAGCAGTCAAGCGGTTGATGTCGGCAATATCCAGCGCCGATAGCTTTGGCCCCGGCTTACGAATCGCTGCCGAGGCAATCGCGCCACGCTCGGCCAAAATATGTTTTCGAACAGCCAAACCGATACCGCCCTGCTGCTCGTACTTCGCTAAAGGAAGATACGCATCAAAAATATCGAAAGCGCGCTCAACGTTTCCGGCCGCATAAGCTGCGCAGACATCAACCATCATTTCAGGATACGCAAAACCTGTCATCGCGCCATTGGCACCACGCACCAGCTCTTCAGGCAAAAACAAACCGCCGCCGTTACCCGTCAAAATCGAGATCTTGCGTAACTCGCCTTTTTGCATCGCCGTGCAGATCGCGCTGAGCTTGGCCAGGCCCGGCCAGTCTTCATGCTTGAGCATGACACAGCGAGGCGAATTTTTAAGAATTTTAAGTACGACTGCCGTCGACATCTGCACCGTCGTTGAAACAGGATGGTCTTGCAGCACCCAAGGTACATCAGGGCCAAGGGTTTCATTGACCATCTCAAAATAGCTGCTGATTTGATCGTCGGTACGCACAGTGGAAGGGGGCGCCACCATGACGCCCGCAGCCCCCATGTCCATCACGCTTTTGGTGAGTTCGCCCATTGGCGCAAAGCCAGGCGCAGAAGCCCCGACCACCACGGGTACCTTACCCTGAACCCTGGCAAGGACCTGCCGCACAAACAACCTCGATTCTTCGGCCGTTAACTTGGTGGCTTCGCCCATGATGCCCAACACCGTCAGACCAGTCACACCACGCTCGAGGCAAAAATCAACCATGCGATCGGTGCTCGGCAGATCAAGCTCGCCATTATCTTTAAACGGAGTAACAGTAATCAGGTAGACCCCTTGGGCCGTCTCATTCAGTGTGTTCAAAATGCTTCCTTATCTTGGGTCGCTTATGCGGTTGCTCGCTTGTTCTAACCACGTACAATCGTTAGTCTAAGCCATAGACAACAGAAGCGCTTGCCTCTTTGGGTATTGCGCCGGAGACCATCATGAAAACGTTCAAAATCCTGCATATTTTGGGCTCGTTAGCGGCCTTGTACCTCGGCACCACGGGCCTCGCAGCCCACGCCCAAGAGTACCCGCGTCAACCCATCAAAATTGTCGTACCTTGGGCGCCTGGGGGTAACGTCGACATCACTGCTCGTACGGTTGCACCAGCTTTATCAGAAATCTTAGGCCAGCAAGTCGTGGTTGAAAACAAACCTGGGGCCGGCGGTTTTATCGGCACCATGGGCGTAGTGCGAGCCGCGCCTGACGGCTATACCTTATTGCTTGGCTCGAGCGGCTCGATCGCTGTCGGGCCTGCACTGGATCAGAAAGCACCTTACGATCCCACCAAAGATTTAACCGCAATCGGCCCGATCCATGAAGCGGCGATGGTCCTGAGCGTATCAGCCAAAGGACAACTCAAAACCTTTGCTGACTTTACGGCCAAAGCCAAAGCCCCAAACTCAACGGTCTCAATTGGTTCAGCAGGCAACGGTTCAAGCCAGCACCTCGCGCTCGAACTGTTAGCGCTCAAAATGCAACTCAAACTGACTCACATCCCTTACAAGGGTAGCGGCCCAGCACTGAACGATGCTGTAGGCGGTCAGATCGACAGCATCCTTGATCAACTTATCGCCTCGATCGGGCATATCAAAAATGGCACACTGATCGCAATCGCACAAAGCGGTAATGTCCGCTCTGCCTTGTTGCCTGACGTACCGACCTTTCAAGAGTTGGGCGCTAAAGATGTTGATATTGTGACATTTACAGGCTTGTTTGGCCCTGTAGGGATGCCCGCTGCAGTGATCAACAAGCTCAATGCTGCGCTCAAACAAGCGCTGAGCCAAAAGGCTGTGCAAGAGCGCTTTAGCAGCCTTGGGGTTGAGATCATGACGCTTGACCGTGCTGCGTTTGAACAATACGTCGCCAAAGATTTTGCAACCTCAAAGGCAATCGGCAAAGCTGCCAACATCGTGATTAACCAATAAGCTTATAACCATTTTTTGATGTTGGCCCTCAGCGCGGCACCATCATGGTGCTGTGTCTTCAGATGCACCACGCAAGTGCGACTTCGTTTCAGTTCGTCATAGCGATCTGAGCGCTCATAGGCGCATCAATAGCCTGCGGCGCACTTGGCACACTACTTGCTTTGACCCCCTTGAAGCTTAACCACAAGCAAGGGAGTCAATCATGGGTAGCAAATCCACCACTCAAATGGCGATTAATTCAAATCGCCGCAAAGTCTTAACGACCTCAACCAAGGTCTTGGCAGGCGCGAGTTTAATGGCCTTGGTCGACCCCTTAATTAAAGCCGGCGCCTGGGCAGCGGGCAGCGACGCACCTGAAAAAACTGACATCAAAATTGGCTTTATCCCACTCACTGACTGTGCCTCGGTCGTCATGGCCTCAGAGATGGGGTTTGATAAAAAATACGGCTTAAAAATCACGCCCTCAAAAGAGGCCTCGTGGCCGAGCGTGCGCGACAAGCTGATCAATGGCGAGCTTGATGCCGCCCACGTGTTGTACGGGATGATTTATGGCGTGCAGTTGGGCATCGGCGGCCCTAAAAAAGATATGTCGGTCTTGATGACGATCAACAACAACGGCCAAGGCATTTCGTTATCGCGCAAGCTCTTCGAAAAAGGCGTAACCGACGGCGCTTCGTTAAAAGCCTTAATGGATAAAGAAAAGCGCGAGTACACCTTCGCGCAAACCTTCCCGACCGGCACCCACGCAATGTGGCTGTATTACTGGTTAGCCGCCAACGGCATCAACCCGATGAAAGACACCAAAGTGATCACCGTACCGCCACCGCAAATGGTCGCAAATATGCGTGTGGGCAATATGGATGGCTACTGTGTCGGCGAGCCGTGGCATGCACGCGCGATTGCCGACAAGATTGGTTTTACGACCATCACAAGCCAGGCCATTTGGAAAGACCACCCCGAAAAAGTATTAGGCACAACGGCTGAATTTGTTGAGCGCTATCCCAATACAGCACGAGCGATGACAGCCGCCGTGCTTGAAGCTTCGAAATTTATCGACGCATCAAAAGAGAACCGAACTAAAACTGCGGAAACCATCGCCGCGAAATCGTACGTCAACACAGAAGTTGACGTGATCTTGGGTCGCATCTTAGGGCAGTACGACAACGGCATCGGCAAGAAGTGGGATGACCCAGATTACATGAAGTTTTACAACAACGGCCGGGTGAACTTCCCTTACCTCTCGGATGGCATGTGGTTTTTGACGCAACACAAACGTTGGGGTCTGCTCAAAGAGCATCCAGACTATCTAGCAGTTGCCAAAAAGGTTAACCGTATCGACGTCTATAAACAGGCTGCAACGCTGACGGGCACGCCACTGCCGGCTTCAGAGATGCGCGCATCCACCTTACTAGACGGCAAAGTCTGGGACGGTAGCGACCCCGTAGCCTACGCCGATAGCTTCAGCATCAAGGGCTAGCGCCATGAGTGAAGGTCAAACCAAAAGCGTCGCTGAACTCGCACTTGAACAACAACGTGAGAGCGAGGCGCTGCGTCAGCGCGAACAAAAGCGGCTTGCGCTCAGAGAGCAGCTCGTGCGCCTATTTGATCCGTTCGCGCCGGCACTGCTAGGCGCGCTTGGCTTTATTGTTTTTTTATTCATTTGGGAGGCAATTCATCGCAGCATCGAGCAGATCCCCTCGCCTGCTTTTACGTTTGCAGCGGCACTCAAACTCTTTGCTGATCCGTTTTATTCGAACGGACCCAATGATCAGGGAATTGGCTGGAATATTTTGTCGTCGTTGCGAAGGGTAGGCTTAGGTTTTGGTCTAGCGGCCGCTATTGGTATACCGGTAGGCTTCTTAATCGGGCGCTTTCGCTTATTTCACGCGATGACCTCACCCATCATCAGCTTATTGCGCCCAGTATCGCCCCTTGCGTGGCTACCAATCGGCCTGTTGTTGTTCAAGGCCGCGAACCCAGCAGCGATCTGGTGCATCTTTATTTGTTCGATCTGGCCCATGGTCATCAACACCGCAGTCGGTGTCAGCAAAATCCCGCAAGACTATATCAACATTGCACGCGTCTTAAATCTTTCGGAGTGGAAAGTCTTTACCAAGATTTTGTTTCCAGCGACCTTGCCTTATATGTTGACGGGCGTGCGCTTATCGATCGGGACTGCTTGGCTAGTCATTGTTGCTGCCGAGATGCTCACCGGAGGCGTGGGCATCGGTTTCTGGCTTTGGGATGAATGGAACAACCTAAAGGTTGAAAACATCATCATTGCAATTTTTGTGATCGGGATTGTGGGGCTCTTGCTTGAGTATTGCATGATCGCCGTCGCAAAACGCTTCTCTTACGAATAGCGGAGAGACCATGTATCCAAGAATCGTTCTGAAGCACACAGCAGGTCGATCATGAATTCGAGCACGCTCCACGTACATCTGGCAGGTCAATCATGAAACCAAGCGGCCTCGAGCGTTATCTGCTGGTTGAAGAGGTTCAACAGACCTTTAAAACAAAGAAAGGGCCTTTTGTTGCGCTCAAAGATATCAATCTAAGCGTGAAACAGGGCGAATTTATTACCTTGATCGGGCACTCGGGGTGCGGCAAATCAACACTGCTCAATCTGATCGCCGGGCTCACGCTGCCAACCGAGGGTCGGCTCATTTGTGCGGGTCGTGAAATTGCAGGGCCTGGACCAAACCGTGCAGTGGTTTTCCAAAACCATTCACTTCTGCCATGGCTGTCTTGCTTTGAAAACGTTTACCTGGGTGTCGAGCGAGTCTTCGCGGCCACTGAAAACAAAACTCAGTTGAAAGAACGCACCGAAGAGGTGATGGCCTTAGTGGGCTTGACCGCCTCACAGCACAAGATGCCGCATGAGGTATCAGGCGGTATGAAACAGCGTGTTGGTATCGCGCGCGCCCTGGCGATGGAGCCACAAGTCTTGCTGCTTGACGAGCCCTTTGGTGCACTCGACGCTTTGACACGCGCAAACCTGCAAGACGAACTGATCAAAATCATGGCGTCTAAAAATAGCACGGCCGTCATGGTGACGCACGATGTCGACGAGGCCGTTTTGCTCTCGGATCGGATTGTGATGATGACCAATGGGCCTGCCGCGCGCATCGGTGAGATCTTATCCGTCGAACTCGAGCGCCCGCGCGATCGGGTTGCGTTAGCGCACAACACTCAATACCTTGATTACCGCACCGCGGTCATCGACTTTTTATATCGCAAGCAAGGCCACCCAGCCCCTGCAAAGGCTTAAGAATCATCATGAAAAAAATGAAACTGGTATTAGTCGGTAACGGTATGGCAGGCGTGCGTACGCTTGAAGAACTGCTCAAGCTCGCACCCGACCTATACGACATCACGGTATTTGGCAGCGAACCGTATCCAAACTACAACCGAATCTTACTTTCGCCAGTGCTGTCGGGCGAACAAAATGTCGAACAAATCATTTTGAATGATTTGCAATGGTACGCCGACAATAATATTCGTCTACATCTCGACAAAACCGTAGTTGAAATCGACCGTGTGGCGCGTGAGGTCAAGGCTGCGGACGGCACCGTCGAGCCCTACGATCGCCTCTTGCTCGCCACTGGATCATTGCCCTTTATTCTTCCGGTGCCCGGCAAAGAGTTACCAGGTGTCATCGCCTACCGCGACATCAAAGATACCAACGAGATGATAGCCACGGCTGCCTCACATCAGCACGCTGTCGTGATCGGCGGTGGCTTGCTTGGCTTAGAGGCCGCAAATGGCTTACGCGCTCGCGGCATGAAGGTCACAGTTGTGCACTTAATGGATTGGTTGATGGAGCGCCAGTTAGATCCCGTTGCGTCAAACCTTTTGCAAAAAAGTCTCGAAGATCGTGGGATTGATTTCAAGCTCAAGACTCAAACAGAAGCGTTGCTACCCAACGCCGACGGCACTCGAGTCGCCGCCGTACGCTTTAAAGACGGCGAAACCATTACAGCGGATTTAGTTGTGATGGCTGCGGGTATCCGTCCCAATACAGCACTGGCCGAAGCTGCCAATATCCACTGCTCGCGTGGCATTATCGTCAACGACACGATGCAAACCTTCGACCCCTTGATCTACGCCGTGGGCGAGTGCGTCAATCACCGTGGCTCGGTCTATGGCCTTGTCGCGCCATTATTCGAACAAGCCAAAGTCTGCGCCAACCATTTGGCTGAATACGGCATCGCTCGTTACAGCGGTTCAGTCACCTCGACCAAACTCAAAGTCACCGGCATTGATTTGTTTTCAGCTGGCGAGTTCATGGGAGGCGACGGCTGCGAAGAGATCACCTTGTCTGACCCGCTGGCAGGTGTTTACAAAAAGTTGGTTGTCAAAAATGACCTGCTAGTGGGTGCCTGCATATATGGCGATACAGCCGACGGCACCTGGTACTTCAAGCTGCTACGTGAAGAAAAAAATATTGCCAGTATTCGGGATACGTTAATTTTTGGTGAAAGTAATATCGGCGATGTTGGCCACGAAGGGCACAACAAGGCCGCAGCGATGCTCGACGCCGATGAAGTCTGCGGTTGTAATGGCGTCAACAAAGGCAAGATTGTCAGAGCGATCAAAGATCAAGGACTCTTCACCCTTGAGGATGTACGCAAGTGCACCAAAGCCAGCGCGTCTTGTGGGTCGTGTACAGGCTTAGTCGAACAGATTTTAATGAACTGCCTAGGTACGAGCTATTCAGAAACACCCAAGAAAAAAGCCATGTGTGCGTGCACTGATCACTCTCACGATGCGGTACGTGTGGCGATACGTGAAAAGAAATATCTAGACCAAGCGCAGATCCGTTCTGAAATGGGTTGGCGCACACCCAGTGGTTGCGCAAGTTGCCGACCAGCCTTGAACTATTACCTGATCTCGACCTGGCCGCACGAAGCGAAAGATGATCCACAATCACGCTTCATCAACGAGCGTGCGCATGCCAATATTCAAAAAGATGGCACCTATTCTGTGATCCCGAGGATGTGGGGTGGGCTCACCAATGCCTCAGAATTGAGGCGCATTGCCGATGTCGCCGAGAAGTTCAATGTCCCAACAGTGAAAGTCACAGGCGGTCAGCGCATCGATTTGCTAGGCATCAAAAAAGAGGATCTACCCGAGGTGTGGAAAGATTTGGGCATGCCTTCTGGTCACGCCTACGGAAAATCGATTCGCACAGTCAAGACCTGCGTCGGTTCTGAGCATTGCCGCTTCGGGACTCAACTGTCAATGGATATGGGCGTTCGGCTTGAAAAAATGCTCTTCGGGATGTACGCGCCCCATAAGGTCAAGCTAGCGGTCTCGGGTTGCCCGCGCAACTGCGCCGAGGCTGGCATTAAGGATGTTGGGGTCATTGGGGTGGACTCAGGCTGGGAAATCTACATCGCTGGTAACGGCGGTATCAAGACCGAGGTCGCTGAGTTTTTGTGCAAGCTTAAAACAGATGATGAGGTTAAAGAATATTCAGGCGCATTTATTCAACTGTATCGTGAAGAGGGTTGGTACCTTGAACGGACTGTGCACTATGTGCAACGCGTTGGTATGGACTACATCAAGGCACGGATTTTGCAAGATGCACCTGGTCGCCTCGCGCTCTTTGAACGCCTGCTCTTTGCATTGAAAGACGCCCCAGATCCCTGGAAAGATTTCGAGGCGGCGGGCGTGGACCTCAAGCAGTTTGAAACGATTGCACTGCCTCAATTGAGCTAAGGGGATTCAAGATGACGACTTCAGAACAATGGATCTTGGTGAGCAAGCGGCAAGATATCCCATTGCTGGGTGCTCGCGTCGTGACCGGTGCGGCAGCAGGCCCTGTCGCGATTTTTAAAGCTGCAGACGACACGATCTTTGCGGTGCTTGATCGCTGCCCCCACAAGGGTGGGCCGCTTTCGCAGGGCATCGTGCACGGGCATGCTGTGACCTGCCCGATTCACGCCTGGAATATCAACCTAGAAAGCGGTTGCGCCCTCGAGCCCGACGAAGGTTGTACGCGGCGCTATGACGTGAAATGTGTCGAAGATGCGGTATTTCTTCGGCGCGATCAACTGGCCGCTTTGTAATGCAAATATCGTCTCAACCGCGCACCGTCAAAACGACCTGCTGCTATTGCGGCGTAGGCTGTGGCATGCTGGTTCACACCGAAACAGTCGCCGGGCGTATTGAGATCAAAAGCGTTGAGGGTGACCCAGAACATCCGGCAAACTTCGGACGACTGTGCAGCAAGGGCTCAACCCTAGGGCTGACGGCGCAATCACACATCTATGCGCAAACACGTGCCCAAGCGCCTGAAATACGCCTGACCAAAGACGCGCCTCGTGAAGTAGTGTCTTGGGATGTGGCCAGTGAGTACGTTGCACAGCGTTTTGCTGACATGATTAAAGAGCATGGTCCAGAATCTGTTGGCCTCTATGTGTCGGGGCAACTTCTAACCGAAGACTATTACGTATTCAATAAATTAATGAAGGGTCTGATTGGCACGAATAATATCGACACCAATTCGCGTTTATGTATGTCGAGCGCTGTCGCAGGCTATAAGCAGAGCTTTGGCGCCGACGCGCCACCTTGCAGCTACTCAGATCTCGAGCACGCGAAGGTCATTTTTATTACGGGATCAAACACCGCCTACGCACATCCGATTTTGTTTAGACGAATCGAAGCCGCGCGTGAGCTTAATCCAGAACTCAAGCTGATTGTTGTGGATCCCAGGCACACCGAGACTGCGCAGATGGCAGACTTGTTTCTTCAAATTTTGCCAGGTACCGATGTTGCGCTTTACCACGGCATGTTGCACCTGATGCTTTGGGAAAACTGGCTCGACCAGCAATACATCCATGCACATACCGAAGGGTTTAGTGAATTAAAGAATCTTGTGCGCGACTACACCCCAAAGGCTGTCGCTGAGATTTGCGGGATCTCAGAGCAAGATTTACACACGGCTGCCAAACTCTTTGCAACCTCAGCCGCAACACTCTCGCTGTACTGTCAGGGATTAAATCAATCAACCTCCGGTACCGATAAGAATACTGCGCTCATCAATCTACACTTAGCGACTGGGCAACTTGGCAAGGCCGGAGCAGGCCCTTTCTCGTTAACCGGCCAGCCTAATGCGATGGGCGGTCGCGAAGTAGGAGGTTTGGCTAATTTATTGTCGGGCCACCGTGATCTGAAAAACCCAGTACACCGGCAAGAAGTCGCTGATTTTTGGGGAGTGACCGCGGTACCCTCTAAGCCTGGGCTCACTGCCATTCCGATGTTTGAGGCCTTGCGCGCAGGACAACTTAAAGCGATCTGGATTGTCTGCACTAACCCGGCACAGTCGCTGCCCGATCAAACCTTGGTACACGAAGCCTTACGGCAAGCAGAGTTTGTGGTGGTTCAGGACGCTTACGCGCATACGGCCACAACCGCCTATGCAGACGTGCTGCTGCCCGCAACGACTTGGGCAGAAAAAGACGGTACCGTGACAAATTCCGAGCGGCGCATTTCCCGGGTGCGTGCGGCACTCGCGCCGTTTGGCGAGGCCCGACAAGATTGGGAAATTGCCGTCGCGATCGCCAAGCGTCTTGAAGTCAAACTCGCTCACGGTCGCACAGACGCGTCGATCTCCCTCTTTGAATACACAGACGCGCAAACCATCTGGAACGATCATCGGGAACTCACGCGCGGCCGAGATCTCGACATTACTGGCCTGAGCTATGCGCGCCTTGAGGCGCGAGGCCCTGCGCAATGGCCCTACCCAAGCGAAGCGCTCAAAGGGCGCACTCGTTTATACGAAGACGGTGTCTTTCAAACCCCGAGCGGCAAGGCACGATTTATTGCAGCCCCCTATCGCGCGACCGCCGAACGCACCGATGCGCGCTATCCGATTGGGCTACTGACAGGCCGCCTCAGAGATCAATGGCATGGCATGAGCCGTACCGGCACGCTCGCACGTTTGTTTTCGCATGCGCCAGAGGCTTGCATCGAGCTCTCAACCGGCGATGCCCAAAGACTTGAATTAAGTGAACGCGAGTTGGTGTACGTCACATCACGTCGAGGTGTACAAGTTTTACCCGTGCAAATCTCTAAAGGATTACGAAGCTCTCAGGCCTTCATCGCCATGCACTGGGGTGGCGAGTTCGTATCGGGCCAAGCAGGCAAGGCAGTTGGGCAAGGCGTCAATAGCCTGACGATTGGCGCTTGCGACCCAATCTCAGAACAACCCGAATTAAAATTTTCTGCCATTAAGGTTTCAAAAGCCAATTTGCCCTGGCATTTGAGCGCTTTTGGGTGGTTTGATGATGACACTGCACTGAGCTTACAGATTCAGCTGCGTGCATTGTTTGCCCAATGCACGTTTGCGACCGCCACGTTGTTCGGACGCGATGACACCCGACATCAAACGGGCGTGAGCCTAACCTTGGCAAATCTCGAACCGTTTGAGCCCGCACTGCTTGAGCGCGTACGCGAGTTATTTTGCTTGACTCAATCCACAGATGGGAAGTCAGTGATGACTTATCGCGATCAACGCAAGTCTGTCGAGAGACTCCTAGCCATTGAACACAGCGCTGAGAAAAAAATATTATCGCGTGTCATGCTGACCGGCTCAGTGATTGATCTTGAGGCACGCCTCTGGCTCAAACAGTACCTAGAAACCTTAACTGACATCTCAGCACTTGGACGTAAACTGCTTTCGCCCGGAAAAGTTGCACCACAGCCGATCGCTCCTCGCGGAAAAATCGTCTGTAATTGTTTTGATATTTCAGAACAATCCATTACACAATGTTTGCAGCAAACGGCCTCGTCTGACCCAGATGACCTCTTGGCGGTTTTACAAGCCAAACTCGACTGCGGGACTAACTGCGGCTCTTGTTTGCCCGAGCTCAAAAATATGGTGACGTCTTATGTCGATTAAAGCCTATCTCAAGCAAATCGGACGGGGCAGTAAAGGGGCAAGCGATTTGTCGCGCTCTGAGGCAAAAGATTTATTTACCTTGATACTTTCAAGTGCAACCTCATCGCTTGAACTCGGTGCGTTTTGCATGGCAATGCGCATCAAAGGTGAGACCGCCGAAGAGCTCTCGGGTTTTTATGACGCTTTACGTCCATTTTTACCAAGCTTGACGCTGAGTAAACCGGTGTGGCTCTTGCCGTCGTACAACGGTGCACGTAAGACCAGTCTGCTGACACCCTTGCTTGCAAAACTTCTGGCTGACAAGGGATATTTTGTGTTGGTTCACGGAGCTCACGAAGAGCCACAACGCACCAGTTCTGAGCAACTCTTTGCTGAAATGGCTTGGCCTGTTACCAAAACCTTAAACGAATTGCCCCTGCTGCTCGAGCATCAATCTTTTGCTTACTGTCCGCTGAGTGTGCTTTGCCCCGCCCTGCACAGACTGCTTTTAGTGCGCCAAGTCATAGGGGTTCGTAATACAGGACATGTCCTGGCCAAGGTGATCAATCCGATTCAAAGCCAATCGTTTCAACTGAATAACTATACTCATCCGGCTTACCCAGCCGTACTTGACGGCTTTTACAAGAATTTTTCAGAGAACGTGGTCACCATGCGCGGCCATGAGGGCGAGCCGGTGGCCAGCCCACGCCGCTTGCCTGAGTTGCACTTGCGGTTCAAAGGACTCGAGACTACGCAGGTAGTCGACGCACAGTACTTTTCTGAGGCGAGCGAATCATCCGACAATATTCTGCCTGCCGCCACGGCCGCTCTTTATCAAAGGATGCTGCTCGATCGTGGCACGCTTCCAAACAGCCTCGTTGCCCAAGTCAATGCTTTACACCGTGCCTACGGAATCGTGCCTAACGCTCTCGCTGCTTCGCTGCCATGAACACTTCTATTGATCCGCTATTTTTTTCGCCCGGCGAAGTCGCGCTCATCGGTGCAGGGCCGGGTGATCCAGAGTTGTTGACACTGAAGGCGGCCAAGTATCTCAGACATGCTGATGTCGTGTTGGTGGATGACTTAGTCAACCCGCTCATTCTTGAACACTGCCATCCGCAGGCGCGTATTATTCATGTAGGCAAACGTGGAGGCTGCCACTCGACGCCACAATCATTTATTGAAAAAATTATGATTCGCGCTGCACTCTCTGGCTTAAGGGTGGCACGCTTGAAGGGCGGTGATCCTCTGATCTTTGGACGTGCGGGAGAAGAAATCGAGGCCTTGCACGCCCAACGGATCAAAGTCACTGTCGTCAATGGGATTTCAGCAGGCCTCGCGGGCGCCTCTGCCTTTGGGGTCTCTTTGACACACCGCCATCATTCACCAGGCGTGATCTTCGTCACAGGTCACTTGAAGGACGAAGGGGCTCAACCAAACTGGCGCGCCTTGGCCGAAAGCGGGATGACGTTAGTGATCTATATGGGATTAGCACGGGCTGCACTCATTCAACAGAATCTTTTAAATTCTGGCCTGTCGGGAAACACACCGGTCGGCCTGATAAAATCTGCCACGTATCCTGATGAAAAGTTGCTACGCACTCACCTTGCAGCGATGTGCGAAACCATCGAGGCCGAGCAGCTGACTAGCCCTGCGATCATTTTAATTGGCGACATTCTTCAGGCCGCTAGCCAGTTACACCATTTCAGCGCTGCTGCTTAACTTTTTAAAGTTTTTCTAATGTCCCTCACTGCGATGACCGGAACGATTCTTTTTGCACACGGGTCACGAGACCCGCAATGGCGCGTACCGTTCGAAGGTATTCTAAAAAAAATGCAAGCGCTCAGTACGTCGCCAGCAAGCCTTGCGTTTCTTGAGTGCATGACACCCACACTTGACCAAGCGATCGATGACATGGTGAGTGCAGGGATTCAACAGATTACAGTGATACCGGTGTTTTTAGCCGTAGGCAGCCACGTACGTAAAGACTTACCTACGTTGCTTGAGGCCGCACGCCTTAAACATCCCAACCTCGTGCTGCATGCCAGCGCAGCGATTGGCGAACAAGACGCGATTCAAGACGCGATCGCGGCCTTCGCCTTGACCGCGCGCTAAAGAGTGCCATCTGTTTTGGCAGCGAGCTGTGATTGATCTCAGCTCGTATGCCGTTTCGCCCGTCAGGCTGCTAGCCGTTTAAGCAACGCCTGCCCAGTTTCTTTTGTACCAAGTATGCCGCCCATATCGCGGGTTGATTCTTTAGCAGCAATGGCTTGCGTCACCGCTTGCTCAAGGGCTTGGCTAGCCTGAATAAACTCGGGGCGTCCCTCGCGCTGACCATACCACGTCAACAACATGGCAGCCGAGCAAACTTGCGAAAACGGATTGGCAATATTTTGCCCAGCGATATCTGGCGCCGAGCCGTGAGCAGCTTGGGCCATTGCGTAATGGGTCCCCGCATTAATCGAGGCCGCCATGCCTAAACTGCCAGCCAACTCAGCAGTGAGGTCAGACAAAATATCACCAAACATATTGGTCGTGACAATCACGTCGTAGCGCTCAGGAGCGCGCACGACGTGAGCCATCATGGCATCAACAATCACATCGTCGACCTGCACAGCCGGAAACTCTTTAGCCACTGCGTGGCACGCATCAATAAACATCCCATCGCCAATGCGCAGCACGTTTGCCTTGTGTACGATGGTCACGTGTTTTTTGCGTGTCATGGCTAATTCAAAGGCAGAGCGAGCAATACGCTCACAGCACTGACGTGTAATACGGCGAAGCGATACAACGACGTCAGGTGTAATCAACATTTCGCTACCGCCCGATTCGATATTTCGATCGGCATAAAAACCTTCGGTGTTTTCGCGCACCACGACCAAGTCAAGCGGCTTGTAGGTGGTGCCACTGCCGGGATACGTTTTAGCAGGTCGAATATTTGCAAACAGATCAAGCCCTTTTCTAAAGAACTTGGATGGATTAATTTCGCCTTTTGCTTCGTCTTTAAAGTCGTAGGTCGCCATTGGACCCAAGATTAAACCGTCAGCATTTTTTACCGACTCCATCAAACCATCATGGATGGTGGTGCCATATTTCTTGAGGCTATCGTGTCCGGCAATGTCGTGCTCTAACTTTAGACCCAATTTAAATTGCTTGGAGACGTGCTCTAACGCATCCACGGCAACCGCCACAGTTTCAGCACCAATTCCATCACCCGGAAGCACAATAATTTTCATTTTTTTCGTCTCTTATTTGAATGAATACATCTACCGATCGAGCCGCGCCCTTCTGAGTACAGGGGCTGTCGACCAGCGCTTTGTTTGAAGCTTAATCGAACTTTAACTGATCTTGGGGGCCCGCGAGAGTGCGCATGTGCTTGATGTAGGCCTTGCGTTTGTCGACCGATTCGACCCCGTCTGTCTTGAGATAAAAATCCCAGAACGCGGTCGTCATGGCACTGACGCGCGCCCACGTTTTTGGATTATTTTGTTCAGATACGGGCACATCACGGCTAAAGTGGGCTGCATCAATCGATTCACCAGCGAAGGTCATATGATCCGCCTGAGCCACCACGAGCTCTTGCCGCTTGCCCTTTGGCAAGTGCTCATAGACCCATTGGCGCTGGCTGAGCGGTACCCCCAGACGCACTGAATCGGCGTCTTTTTTAAACGTGACGTGACCATCCAGATCGCCGGTCACACAAAAGAAAGGGACTTTGACCTGACCCATGGCAGCCGCGCGCTCTTGCGACATTGCACTGGGTGAGAAGGCAATTGCTGCATCGATACGACGATTGAGCAGTCCCTTACCGCCTTGGCCTTGCCCCGTGATCGACTGAACCGTCAGCGCACCATAAGAATGGCCTGCAATACCCACGCGAGGACGCTGCGGGCCGTTCTTACCGCCGTCAGACTGTTTTAGATAGGGCTGTAAAGAGTTCAGGTTAAGCACATGCTCCAACGCAACGTTGCAGTCATTCACACGCAGCGCGTACTGTGGCGAGGCGATGGCCTCGGCGATCGTCATTTTTAACGATTTGCTCTTGCTGGTGTTCCAGATGCTGTCATCAGTGACAGGGTGTGCAAGCGTCACCACGACGTAACCGGCATCACGCCACGCCTCACACCAATCGGCGCCGTTCGAGACCCCGCTCCCCAGCCCTGGCGAATACAAAATCAAAGAAGTCGGCTGCTCTTGGGCTGGCACCCGTATCTTAAGTTTAATTTTACGGTTGGTTTTTTTATCTTCGATCACCACAATGTCGGGATCGGTCCGATCCACACTTGTAGGCTGGGTCAGTTGCACGTTTTCGGGGGCAGTTGCCGCGACGCCGACCTTGGCTACGAAAGCCGATGCCCCGCACCCGGCGATCAGTCGCCGGCGAACTGCCTGAAAGGACTTATCGGTGAAATCTGTCATGCCCTTGAACCGAGTCATAAAATAAGGTCTTAGCATAGTAAGTTAAAATTTACATCTAATGCCTTGAGAATCAGGGCTCTTCTTTTTTTCTGCAATGAGCCCATCGACCAGCATGCCTGCTTACCATTGCTTTAAGTGCAGTACCCCTCGGTTGTCATGAGCTTCGTTTCTCCCGAGTTTGCACTCATTGCCCTGATTTTCTTCCCCATATACTGGTCACTGAGCCGTCGCCGCTCACTTCAACTTGGGTTTTTAACGGTTTCGGGGTACGCGCTCTACGCGACCTGGTCGGTGCAGTTCGCCGGTATCTTGCTGGTTTTTAGCGCCTATATCTGGCTAGCCGGTTACTGGGTGCAATCCTGTAAAACCAATCCTGGTCGCAAACTCTGGTTTTCGATCAGCGTACTCGTCAGCCTGACATTACTGTTGACCAGCAAGTATTACGAGTTTGTGCGTCAGACGCTTACGGCGCTCATGCCCAACTTAGGACTGCAGGCGCTGCTACCCATCATTGATATCGTGGCGCCTGCTGGCATTTCGTTTTTCACCTTTCAAGCCGTCACGTATCTGGTCTGGCAGTACGAAACAAAGCCTCCACGAACTTCTTTTATTCATCTACTTTTATTTTTATCTTTTTGGCCCACCTTGTTTGCCGGGCCGATCATGCGTGCACGTGATTTTTTTGCACAACTTAGCGGCGCAGACGTCGGGCTGCCACGCCAAACGCACAAGGCTATTTACTACATCTTGTTGGGCCTATTTCAAAAGATGGTCTTTGCCTCGCGGCTCGCAGGTACGTTTGTCGATGAGGCCTTTAAGTACCCAGACGCGCAAACGTTTGTGACCTCATTTGCAGCCATCGCGGGCTATTCGTTACAGATTTTTTTAGACTTTGCCGGCTACACCCTGATTGTGACCGGCCTTGCCTTGATGTTGGGGTTCAGCCTTCCGATCAATTTCAAGCAACCATATTTAGCAATCAACCTGCAAGAGTTTTGGCGGCACTGGCATATTTCACTCTCGAGCTTTATTCGCGATTACATCTACATTCCGTTGGGTGGTAACCGAAAGGGCTTTGCACACACGCAGTTCAATATTCTGCTGGCGATGGTGATCAGCGGGCTCTGGCATGGCGCAAATTCTACTTTTATAGTTTGGGGTACCCTACACGGGCTCGGAGTGGTCTTCGTCAACCTCTACGACAAAGCGCTTGGTAAAGATCAAGCGATGCCAGTCATCATGGCACGGATCTTCACCTTGTCTTACATTGCGCTGGCTTGGGTATTTTTTAGAGCCGACAATAATGAATCGGCGTTGCAATTGCTCGCCGGGCTCACCAACGGTTTAGGCAAAACTGAATTTCAACATGGCCTGCTTGCCGCCTTCACCATTATTTTCTTTTTATTAAGCGCACAGGCTCAACGTATCGAGCGAGCCTGTGTGCAATGGCTCACTGAGCTCGGTTGGGTTGCACTCACTCTTTTAGTGAGCGCTCTTGCCTTTGTTGCGATTGTGTTGGGTCCAAGCGGTGTACCCGGCTTTATTTACTATCGATTTTGAAATGAGCAACATCCAACGCCCGTTCTACCTTTTTTTAGTCGCCGTGGTGCTAGTCAACACCCTCGTGTGGCTTGATTCATTTGATCGCTACTTAAGCTCGCGCTACCACATTGCGCTCAGCGCTGCTCTGCCTGAGCAGGCCTTCGTCTTATCGCGTCAGGTGCAAGCCCTCATCACTCACACGCAACAATTCAGCACGGCCAAGGTGGCACAGCTTTTAGTGCCTTCTCAGCGTGACGCCGAGCCTGCTTTAGAAAAATTAACCGCAAAGTTGACTGCGACACCAGTGGCGACTCAAACAAACGAAGGCACAAGCGCCCCAGCTCACACAGCGCCAGCTGCTCCGGTTGTTGTCGCTGCACCTGTTGTGACTCCCGCACCTGCTTCTGCTTCTGTTCCTGCTTCTGTTCCTACTTCTGTTCCTGCTTCTGTTCCTACTTCTGCTACTGCCTCTACTCCTATTCCATCTGTTACTCCTGCGGCTCCTTTCTTCGACCCAGCTCCTGCTGCGGTTACAACAAAACCTGCGGCTGCAACTGCAGCTGCCATCCCGACCGCTTCCGCAGTTGTCGCTCCTTCACCTTCACCTTCACCTTCACCTTCACCTTCACCTTCACCTTCTCCCGCTCCCGCTATTGCTCCAACTCCTGCCGCTGCAAGCGCAACGACCTCCTCTGTGCCATCGACTACGGCGGCAAGTACTGCGGCGACCTCCGGCAAACTCGTGGGGGCTGGCGCCGACGCCACAACCGCAGTCGTCACTTTTCCAAAGGTGCTGTTTGCTGGCGATTCGATGATGCAAGGCGTCGCACCTTTAGTCATCAACCAGCTACGTAAAGAAAACCCCAAGGGGGTCTTCGTAGACCTCAGCGCACAAAGCACTGGTCTCACAGTACGCCGCTATTTTGACTGGCCAACAAAAATCAAAGAAGAGACACTCGCCCGCGGGTTCGAATTGGTTACGGTATTTTTAGGGCCCAATGACCCTTGGGATATTTATGAAGGCGCAAAGCGGTATGCCTTTGGCACGCCCGAATGGGAAGAGAAATACCGCGACCGCGTCATTGAAGTCATGCAATTTGCGCAAGAACGACAAGTACACGTTATTTGGATTGGCCTGCCAAACATGAAAGAAGAGCGCGTTAAACGTGGCGCCATTGTGCAAAATAAAATATTCAAAGAGCAGGCGGGTCAATTCAACTTTGATTACCTTTCAACAGAAGATTTTTTAGGCGCACTGGATGAACCCTTTAAAAAATTTGTCGACGAACCGGGCAAAGGGCAAGTCATGATTCGGGCAGATGACGGCATTCACTTTACTCAAGCCGGTTTACGTTTAATTAGTGCACGTTTGTATGAGTTGATTAAGAAACAAGCTAAACCATGAAGGCTTTTTCAAGCGATCAAAAGAGGCTGCGGCTCTCGTTAAGCTCGGCGTGCCTGACATTACTTTTGTTGATCATCGCGCATGCCCTAAGCGCGCAAAACCTAACCGTTCAAGCCGGACACCCTGCCCCCGACTTGCAATGTCTAAGCAGCAAACCAGCGCCGCGTCCCGCAGCGCCCCCCACGCCTCTTGAAGACCTGTACGAAATCCCTGACGATGAGCTACTCGCTGAGCTTATTCAATCTTTGCCACAACAGAGAATACGCTCCGAAGAGTCGTTCAAGCTTTTTTCAACGCTACCTAAATCGCGCCCCATCAATATTGCTCTTTGGGGCGACAGTCACGCGGCTGCGAATTTTTTTGCCGAAGAACTCATCAAATCGGTGAACTTACCAAAAGAAAAAGTTCTACCGCTTTTTATCCCACCCACACTCGCACGTGGTGGCGTGCGCTTGCCACTGCGAAAACAATGCCAAGGGCAAGGTTGGAAATACGATCTTGCGTATGTCGGTGCGCAAGGAGGTGAGCAATTTTCTAGAGGCCTGGCCCGCCTAACGTCGACTATCAAAGACAGCTATCAGTGGATTGACTTCAGAACACAGGGGCAGCAACCTAATCTGCGCGCGCTCGAAATTCTATACGCCGCGAGCGCAATGCCCACCACCCTGGGCATCACGATTGATCAATTGCCCGAGCAATTGGTAGACCTTAAGCTCAATGAGCGGGGTGCGATACAGATCCAAGTCACAGGTGGTCTGGTGTCAACACTCAAGTTACGTCTGGTCAAAGGCTCGGTCAACCTTGAAGGCTTCGTACCGACCTATGCTGAACAAGCACAGCTATATTTTGACACCTTAGCCATACCAGGTGCGACTGTGCGCGGCTGGAAACGGCTTGACCCGACATACTTTAAGGCGCTAGGCAACCAGACACCCTACGATGTGGTGCTACTTCAGTACGGCACGAACGAAGGCAATCAAAAACCATTTGATCCCGTGCATTACGAAAGTGATCTCACTGCGAGCCTACAAAACTTACGGCGCATATACCCACAAGCCGTCTGCGTATTGCTCGGTCCGACCGACCGCGGCACACTGATTGCGCGGTCTAAAAAAAATAAACCTCAGAGCAGTACTCAAAAAGATCCGTCACACGTTGCCAACGAATCTGCAATAGCAAAAGAACTACTGGTGTACTCGCGCATTCATGAACAGATCAGCCGCATTCAACAAACGGTTAGCCAACGCTACGGCTGTGGCTTTTGGGATTGGCAACGAGCAATGGGTGGCCCCGGCGGCTCGTATGCCTGGCTCAAAAAAAATCCAACACTCATGGCGCGAGACTTGATCCATCTCACTGTCGCGGGGTATCAAGAAAGTGCACGGCTCTTTAGCAGAGACATGCACTTTGAAGACGCGTTCAAATGATCGACTTCTGTTGAGTCACACGCATTCAATCATTTCACTCAACGCCACTCGATCAACAAGCTGTATCCAGCAGAGCCTACGGCTTTATGGCAACTGGACCGTTTTGAAATCGCCTGGCAAGATGAGTTCGAGCGTTTCAAAGTCTTCAGAGTGTTCGATTTCGCGATGGCGAATCCCTGGGGCCTGATGCACACAGGTACCTGCTTCAAGCTTGTGAGTACCGTGGCCTTCATATTCAAAAATTGCCCAGCCTTTTAAGACAAAGACAAACTGAAACTCTACTTCATGGCAATGCCAATCGCCATGCGCATTGCTACCTTTACTGGCACGAATCACATGCGCGACGACCTTTTTATCGGTCGAGTCATAAATCCCCAGGTCGCGATAATCAAAATATTCGCGCAAGCCATCATGCGAGAAAGGCTTGTCTTTTGCGTGTTGAATACTGAATCTCATGGCAGGTCTCCGTTTGTTTTATTTAGGCGATAGGAAGGGCATCCGTGCACAGGACACAAGGCCATTGCAAATGCAGCCCTTCTTACCATACCCTACGATACTCAATTTGATCACTTTCGCAAAGCCGTATTTTTGGCAAATGAAGTGAGGCCTCAGCCTGAGTCGTTAGCCTAGTTCAAGCGTACAACAATCGACACCGTCGACTTGTTGAGCCATTTTGAGCTGTTTCGTTGTTTCTGACACGACACGCCATTGACCCTGTGCTGCGGGACTCCCGTGCAGCAAGACTGGTAAAGAATGAGTTTTTAAACGGATCACGGGGGGGCTGTGCGTATAAGGTGCATCACCGTGCCCTGTAATTACGCTCGCGATCGCATGCGCCTGCTTTGATATCGGCTCAATAAAGCGACAAGGCATGCCATTGATACTGACACAATCCCCAAGCGCGTACACATCGGTTGCACTCGTCTGTAGTGTCAGTGGATCCACAACAATACCGCGATCAGTTGCCAATTTTGCAGCGAGCGCCAAGCGAGTGTCAGTGATCAAACCCGTTGCTGCCACGACCTCATCGCAGTCGATTGACGGTGCGTCGATCAGCGATACGGTCTTGACTCCCTGCTCACTCACCGTGACACCTGCTACCCGCGTTGCACCCAAAAATTTTATGCCGGCGCCCGCAAGTGCTGCACGCAAGCGCTCGGACGCCTGTTCTGGTAGCAAAGCCGCCAACGGCGCTTTTTGCACATCAAGCAACGTGACCTGATGCCCGGCCGTTATAAAGTCGTCTGCGAGTTCGCAGCCCACCATCCCTGCCCCGATGATGACAATACGCTTGGGTTGATCCCCCAGTTGGCGCTTTAATTTGACCCAAGCGTCCAAATCATTGACTCTCCAGCACAGCTGCGCAGGTAGCGTATCAGGTAACGCTGGTCGCGCACCTTGGGCCAGAATTAATGAGGTGTACTGCAAATGACCCCGCGTCGTGCGCAGTTGGTGTAAAGCGGGCGACAACCCCACAGCAAAGGTCTCGCTCATGAGGCGAACGCCAAGGCGAGCGGCACTCTCTACCCCAGTTTCGCGTACCAATGATTCGCGACTTGACTGCCGACGCAGCGCAATCGAGAGCTCAGGCTTAAGATAACGATCACCTTCACACGCGGTAACCATCGTAATGGGCACCAAGGCATCTTGGGCACGTACCGCCTCGGCAGCAGCCCAACCGGCCTGTCCGCCCCCAACAATGACAACACCGACGCCTCGAGCGAGCTTGAGGGGCGTGCTACCAACCACAAACGTGACGCTCAACGCATCGTACGGCTCAAAGTCGGCTTTCACCACACCGCATAAGGGGCAGACCCAGTCGTCCGGAATATCTGCGAACCGTGTGCCCGCAGCAATACCGCTGTCGGGGTCACCGAGCTGCTCGTCGTAAATCAGACCACAGGCACGACAAATAAACTGTTTCCAGTCCTGGTCTTGCGTCATGCAGGCAACACCTGCTTAGACAAGCGAGCCATCTCCCAGCGCAAATGTTTGATCGCGGGAGTGACAATTGCTACAAAATGCGCCTCACGAATACGGCGTTGCGGCGCCGTGTTCATCATGTAACCGCGCGCACCCTGATGCAATAAGCCAGATTGAGACGCTCGCAGTGAAAGCTCAGCGCTTTGGGCACGCGCATCCAGAACACTGATGACGTAATCGACACTACCGTCGTAAGGCGTCAACGCAAGGGTTTGAATACGCTCACTTAAATCATCGAGTTCAGCCTGCAATTGATCAGGACGATTATCTAAAAACTTGTTCACATGCCCAAGCAAGGGCTCGACTTCAAGCATCGATTCGATACTGCCTTGTGTCACCCCAAGGGCCCAACCTGTTTGAAGCAAGACGAAAGCAGCGCGGACGCGTGCGATAAACGGCTTAGCGGGGTCGGCGATCAAAGAGTCTTCGCTGACAAAATAATCGTCTAAACGAATTCCCCACGTGCTCGTGCCCTCCATGCCAGAAAATTCAGGACATTGCCTGAGCACCACGTCATCTGTACAGCGAAGCAAGAACATAATTTCATGCGAGGTCGTACCATCGTCGAGATACACGCCGGCAATCGCGCCACAATATTGCCCGCGACCAATATGACTGACCCACGGCAAGGCGCCACTGACGCGATAACCACCAGCCACGCGCTTGGCACGCAACAGCATTTTTTCAATGCCTGCGAACGTTTTCATTGGATTAGAGAGCGCGGTACCGCCTAAGGTGTTACCACAGGCATGCTCATCCAACACAGCCCCCATCAGCGCAGGGTTACCGGATTGCTCTAAATACAGACCGCAAACGTCATGACACCACGCCAAAAAACCCGTTGAACCACAGTTGCGAGCGATTTCGCGCATCGCATCAATCGCCAAGCCAAATTTTTGTCCACTGCGATCAAGGTGAGCGCCAAACGCACCAGCCTGACCCAAGGTCTGCATGATACTGGCAGGGTATAAACCTTCGTGATCAATTTTATAGGCGGCACCCGCCAACTCGCCGCTAGAAATATGCCTGACTCGCGCAAGCAAATCGCTTGATGGTGTGTTGAGTATTGCGGGGCTTGCATCTGTGGGATTCATAGTACGAACTCAAGGTGACTGTGTTGCGAGAGCAAGCAATTATCAGGCCAGCCCGATCTCAAAACCGATGGGGTTGCGCATCGAGTTAGCAACAGGCGAGTACATATTGGCATGACGCACGATTTCGTCGAGCTGCTCACGCGACGCATCACCCTCAATCACCACTTTGACGCGTATCGCCTGAAAACCCATTTGAGGAGGCGCCATTTCTGCACCACCTGCGCCCCAGGCCGCTGGATTGCCAATGTCGCCCTCTAAAAATAACTCGAGTTTTGACAGTTTGACTTGCTTCCAGGTCGCCACGGCAGTGATACCCACGGCCAGGCAGCCACCAAGCGCTGACAACACAATCTCGCCCGGTGCCGGTGCCGTGTCTTGCCCGAATAAATGGGGTGGTTCGTCAACCACAACTGGCTGATGGTTGCCCACGTAACTGAGCGTGCGATATTGACCCTCACAAACGGTATGCACTTTATTAGTGCCTTTACGAGTTGGGTCTGCACGACCTTTCTCAGCGAAACCTAACAAACCTTCGCGATCGATCGGACGCAAGTAGGCTTTGACTGTTGAAGAGGCGTTGTCGTTGCTCATTAAATGGCTCCAAATAGCTCAATAGAATAAAAAGATAGACTGAATCATACGGCTAAGCACGTATCGAGCACTGCGGTTCGATATAACACTTAGCTATAAGCAAATGCCATGCCAAGCGTGTCGACAACGGCTGACTCAACCGTCAGTTAGAGGCTAAGAGCCAAGTAAGCCTCTAAGAGCCGAGGTAATAAACTCAGCATCTTCGACATTGGCAGAGGGCAAACCAGCCCGATGACCCCAGTCTGACGGTATGGGCAATAAGCGGGCATTGGGCATTTGCTCAGCCTCAAGACGGTTATCTTCAACCTGAAAATACAAGTCTGTGGTGCCTGGCATCAAAAGCGACTTGGCTGTAATCGCTTGCAGAGCGGCTTTGAAGTCACCCTTGTACTTATCATTGTCAGCGATGTTCGCTTTTTGCCACGCCCACAGATGAGTCAGCATGTTGTTCGCGTCACGCTTCAAGAAATTCGCCTCCCACGACATAATCAAAAAATCTTCAAGGGATGAGAAACCAGCACTACGCCACAACTCTTCGCGATAAAACGTTTGCGACATTGCCATGGCCGCGTAATTACGCCCCATTGCACGCAGCGCGCGCTCGGGGCGTTGCACGAACACGCCATTTTGATACGCCGGATCGGTTGTCAGTGTGGCACGTACGCCCTCAATAAAGACCTGATTGTGTGGTGAGCACTTGGCAGCGCCACAAAGCACGGCCATGCGTTTAACCATCGTGGGGTAGTACGAAGCCCATTGAAACGCCTGCAAGCCACCCATCGACCAACCACAGGCAAGCTCAAGTGACGTAATCCCTAACTCTTCAGTCAATAGTCGGTATTGAACGTTCACGTTATCGGCGATGGTGAAATAGGGCCACCGCTCACCGTTTTGCGGTTCAGTTGCGTTGCTGGGTGACGACGACAAACCATTGCCAAACAAATTTGGCACAACGACGAAATATTTTTCAGTGTCTAAGGCCTTGCCAGCGCCAATCAGCCAATCCACATCGTAATGATGCGCGGCAAACGAAGTCATGTACAAAATGACATTCGATTTTTCTGGGTTTAAGGTGCCATAGGTTTTATAGGCCAGCTGGCCATTGCGCAGCGTGCGGCCAGATTGCAGCAGAATGTTGCCAGCTTCAAAAATTGAGTAATCGTTCATGGATCGCATCTAAAAAAGTGAGGGTTCAGGGCTGTTATGCACTCGACTCAGACGGGGTGAACCTTAGAACTTCAGCTCACTCAGACTCTAGCCAATCATCACAAGCAAACGTCGTGCCAAGAGCGCGAAAAAGAGTTAGATTTAAGGCATTGGATTTGACGTTGGAGCGCTTGGCCCTTAACCGTCAAAACGAGCAGTCAACCCCCGCCTCGCGGGCCACGCGTACGAGGTCGGTAATAGTTTCGCTCGCCAGCAACAAACCCTTTGCTCGGTTTTCGGTATCAGCCTGCTTTTCAAGCTCGCCTGGGTAATACACCTGCGAGTGACCTGCAGCCAACGGCACATCCTTTAATGATCGAACGTAATGATCGATTCTTTGATGAAACTCAGTCAACGGTTGAAACGCAGCAACATTAAGCGCCACCATCAAATGGCCTGCGCCGCTTGGGTTCACGGGGTCGTAGGGGCCGTGCACACGATCAAGAAACTGACTCCCCGATAAGACCCCCGACAAAATATCGATCATCACCCCCATCACGTAGCCTTTGTGCCCCGCCATGGGCAAAATAAAACCTTCGAGAGCCGCTTTTGGATCAGTCGTTGGTCGCCCCGCTGAGTCAACCGCCCAATGCGAAGGAATCTCTTCGTTGCGATTATTCGCAAGATAGATTTTTCCGCGAGCCACGCCTGAGTTGGCCATATCCATCACAATGGGGCCGTAAGCACCACCCGGCACAGCAATTGACCAAGGGTTGGTGCCAATTTTCTTTTTGAGCCCACCCCAAGGTGCCATATTTGGCCCGGCATTACTCATCAAGAGCATCACGCAGCCTTGCTCGGCTGCGATCCGCGTGTAATACATACAAGTACCAAAATGATTCGAGTTGCGAATTGACACCACCCCAACGCCGTGCAACTTTGCACGCGTAACGGCCTGATCAACAGCCTGACGGGTAATGACTTGCCCAATACCGTCATGGCCGTCCATCACACAAATCGCTCCTGCATCGACCGCCAGCGAAGTTTGCGTCACCGACTTCATCGCACCGGATTTGAGTCGCGCGTAATACCAACCCAAACGCAGAAGTCCGTGCGACTGATGCCCCCAAAGATCAGCCTGTACCAAGGTATCGGCGGCCAACAGTGCGTCTTGCGCTGGCACACCGATGCTTTGATAGACCGCTGCAGCAATTTGCCGCAAACGATCCGGATCAAGACGTGAAGGCGTTTCTTGCTGTGAAGTGGCAACCAACATGTTATTTAACTAACGCCCCGTAAACCAAATTTTTGTACAGCATGCGAGTATGGGTGCGGTTCGATGGCCCTTGCGCCATGATCACCGCAGCAAGTTTTTCTTTAGGGTCGATCCAGAAGCTTGTGCCCCACGCACCGGCCCACATCGCGTCGCCTTTTGAGCCAGGCACCCAAGCCATCCCCTCATCCAGACGCACCGCAAAGCCCAAACCAAAGCCGTACCCAGGCCCTGTGCTGGCGATCGTGCTGCCGCCCATTCCAACCGTATGCTGCGACAGCATGAACTCGACGGTCTTACGCGACAAGTAACGCTTACCGTCAAGCTCACCGCCATTCACCATCATTTGTAAAAACTTCAGGTAATCCGTCGCTGTGCCAACCAAGCCCGCACCACCTTTGAAGTAACTCTTGCCCAGCGGGTTGTAAGTTTGACGATAAGACTTAAGCATCTCAACTTTCAAGGGATCACTGTCAAGCGTCTCGGCGATTCGACCAAGCTGATCGGGTTGCACCCACCAAGTCGTCTCTTTCATCCCCAAGGGACCCAGTAATAACTCATTCAAAATGGCATCTAGCGGTTTTTGCGCGACACGCTCAAGCAACAAGCCCAACACGTCAACTGATATTGAATATTCCCAAACAGTACCGGGCTGGTTCGCTAACGGAATTTGTCCCAGGTTTTTCAACATCTCATCGGCAGTGATATCTGTTTCGCGCGCTTCGATATTGAGATCGTCATACATTTTTTTAATGCGTTGCGATTTCGTACCACCAGCGTAAACAAAGCCTGAAGTATGTCGCATCACGTCTTGCACCCAGATCGGACGGTTCAGCGGCACATCACCGCTTGCGGTTTCAACCTTCAAATCTTTCAATTCAGGCATCCATTTTGTCAGTGGATCGTTCAAGCCCATTTTGCCTTGTTCAACCATCATCATGGCCGCAACAGTGACCAAAGGTTTGGTCATAGACGCCAGCCGAAATAATGCATCTTTAGGCATCGGTTTCGATTTAGCAGCATCCAAAAAACCATGTGCTTCGCTATGAACCAAAACACCATTGCGCGCGACCATTGTGACCGCGCCTGCAAACATACCGTTGCGAACTTGCTCTTGCATCGAGGGGCCAATACGCGCCAGGCGGTCGCTTGAAAAGCCTTGGATCACGGCTCCGGCGACAGGTTGGGCTGCGGCAACGGGCTGAGCCGCAACGACAGGCTGAGATGCAGCCGCTGGCTGCGCAGCCGACTGCGCAAAGGTTGCCGGCGCTGCGAGCAGCATGGTTGCAGCAAACGCCCAACCTGCGCGATGCGCTCGTGTGCGCGAGCATTGATTTTTTGAAAATGTCATGTTGTCTCTCCAGAATTTCTATAAGATGAATCGTTCAGGCATTCAGGTACTGCAATCTATCGTTCAATTATTCGAGTGCTGATTAAACCTTCTCAACAGCTAATTTTTTATTTAGTCGCCAACGAGCGCACCGTAGACTAAATTTTTAAAGAGCATACGCGTATGCGTCTTGTGTGTAGGACCTTGCGCCATGATCACCGCAGCAAGGTGCTCGGCTGGATCTAACCAAAAGCTGGTGCCCCACACGCCAGCCCACATCGCATCATTGGTCGAGCCAGGCACCCAGCCCATGCCCTGCCCCTGTCGGATGGCAAAACCCAAACCGAATCCATAGCCGGGCCCGGTATTCGCAATGGTCGTACCCGCCATACCAACGGTGTGTTGCGAGAGCATCAACTCAACCGACTTACGCGACAAGTAGCGCTTGCCTTCAAATTCACCCTGATTGATCATCATTTGCAAGTAACGAAGGTAATCAGCCGTCGAACCGATTAAGCCGGCCCCGCCTTTAAAATAACTTTTGCCTGCTGGGTTGTAATGCTGCCGATAAGACTTGAGCATACCAACTTTCAGCGGATCATCATCAAGCGTTTGTGCCAGCTTTTTTTCTTGCTCGGGCGTGACCCACCATACGGTATCTTTCATGCCCAGCGGTTCAAGTAATGCTCGCGCCACGATCACATCTAGTGGTTGACCCAAGACCCGCTCAAGCAAGAGTCCTAAGACGTCAACCGAAATCGAATACTCCCAAAACGTACCAGGTTGGTGCGCCAAGGGGATGTTGCCTAAGTTGCGCAACATCTCATCAGCACTGATGTCATGCACCCGCGATTCAATGTTGTGTTGCTCGTATAAAGCTTTAATGCGTGCCGACTGCGTCATCCCAGAGTACACAAAGCCCGACGTATGACGCATCAAGTCCTGCACCCAAATCGGACGCGCCAGTGGCACATCGCCCTCAGGCGTTTCAACCACTAAGTCCTTGAGCTCAGGCAACCATCGAATGATTGGGTCCTGAAGGCTAAACACACCTTGTTCGACCATCATCATTGCTACCGTCGTTACTAAAGGCTTGGTCATGGATGCCAGACGAAACAACGCATCCTTTGTCATCGGTTGACTACGCGCTGCATCTAAATACCCGTGCGCCTCGAAATGCACCAACTGATTGCGATGCAAAATGGCCGTCACTGCGCCAGGAAACATACCAGCCTCGACCTGCGACTGCATGACGGTCGTTAAATGGGCGAGTCGCTTACTTGAAAAACCTTGTACTAGCCGATCGTTCGCCATCAAGGTCGGGGTGGGTATCTTTTTATTGGTTGGAGGCAACACTTTTTAATCCTTGGCAAGGTCATGCATAATCTTGGTCTGCCTGCGCGATCAAGAGCAGAAAAGCATCGCAGCGGGCTTAATGCTACAAAGTACACGTTTTTTTTCACTTTTCACAAGAGATTCACAAGATGTCTAAGCTTCGCCCAGAAATGACCGTCACCGTCCTGAATCAGCGCAGCGGTGAAAATCTGCCAGGACTGATGGGTGTTGAAGCGCTCGAAGTCTCAGAAAACACACTAAAAAGCCGAATGGTCCTGCGCAAAGTCCATTTCGCCCCCAACACCTACTTGCACGCGGCAAGCGTCATTGCCCTGGCCGACACCACCTGTGGCTACGCAACGATGGCCCACTTACCGCAGGGCGCACTCTCGTTCACCACCATTGAACTCAAAAGCAATCACTTAGGGACTGTGCGCGGCGAGGGCGAAGTGATTTTGTGCACCGCAACAGCCCAGCATCTTGGCGGCAACACGCAGGTTTGGGATGCCGTTGTCAGCGATCAGGCGACCGGTAAAAAAATTGCTTTGTTTCGTTGCACACAAATGGTGTTATGGCCTAAAGAAGCTTCATAGTTTTAACCACCTGAGCGAGTGGCAACGCGCTCGCGCTGCCCAAAACTCAGCATCGTTAAAACTATGTACTGCGCCCACTACGCTGTAACAGCAGCGCAACAACACCAGCAACCGCCAGCGCCCAAACGATCAGTGGGCCCGTGGGCAGGTCGAGTGTCGCCGAACCCAACAAGCCCAACACGTAGCCAGCCACCGCAACTAAATAGGTCGCCCAAAGTCGCAGCCTCGTGCCATTGAGCTTGATTGTTGCCAGTGCGGGGATGATCAAGGTCGCAAAAACAAGATAGACCCCAACAAGTTGCACTGAAACAGTGATGGCCACGGCGAACAAGCTATAAAACCAGGCACGCTTACCTTGAAATAAAAATATTGCCCCTAACAAGGCGCAGGTCAACAGTGCAGAATAAAAAATCTGACCCCATCCGATCCACAAAATTTGGCCTGCCAGAAGTTCAGACAGATGTTGTCCGCCGTGCGGGTCGTTAGACAATAACAGCACGACCGCTGTCGCCGCTAATACGAACACGATGCCAATGACAGGCTCTTGATAGCGGGTGGTCACACGCTCAGTTGCCACCAGCAGCCAGGCTGCTACCAAGGCCATCCCCATCGCGCCCACCTGCACCCACGCGACGGGTGCCTCACTGCCCAAGACCATCGTGACCAAATACGCACCAAGCCCCGCAACCTGCGCAATCGCCAAATCAATAAAAATGATGCCTCGCTGCAACACCTGTATCCCTAACGGTACATGCGTTGCCATCACCAGCACACCCGCACAAAACGCGGGCAATAGAATCGACCAAGACAGGTCATTCAAAGAAATAAGTAATGCACTCATGCAATATCCGATTTATTTAGTCAGGCTGCAGCTGTCGCTCGCGCACTATCAATGCCCAGCGATCGATTTCGGTCTCAACAAAGCTCTTGAATTCAGTCGGTGTATTACCAACCGCATCGATTCCTGTCGTGCGAAGTTTATCTTTCACGAGCGGCATCCGCAGTGCCCGACCTGCGTCTGTGGCGATCTTTTCAATCTCAACCTTAGGCATTGTTGATGGCGCGAACAATCCATACCAAAGGACCGTTTGATACCCCGCGATACCCGACTCTTGTACGGTAGGTACTTCAGGCAGGGTGCTTGAACGGCTTGAGCCAGTCACGGCTAAGGCGCGAATTTTTCCAGCTTGAATTAAGGACAAACTCACAGGCAACCCTGGAAGATAAATCTGTGCATCACCCGCAATCAGTGCATTTATCGCAAGCGAGCCACTGTTATATGGAATATGCACTAGCCGCACGCCCGCCTGATAAGCCAGCAGTTCGGCCGCCATATGATCTGCGTTTCCGATGCCTGCTGAACTTAAGTTAAGTTGCGTTGGACTGCTTTTTGCCAACGCCAATAGCTCGGAAAGCGTGCGCGCAGGCACCGACACATTCGTCACAATGACATGCGGCATGGCGGTAAGCTGCGTCACAGGACTCAAGTCGCGTCGTAGATCGTAGGTTAGCTTGGGATACAACGAGGCGCTGATCGTGATCGCGTTTTGCGCAAACAGTAGCGTGTGCCCGTCGGTGGCACGAGCCACCAAATCAGCTGCAATGTTGCCTGCTGCACCCACGCGATTCTCAATCACAACCGGGTGACCCCAGATTTCTGTCAACGCGGGCCCCAGCGTTCGCGCGACTAAATCCATGCTACTACCGGGGCCAAGCCCCACCACAACACGAACCGGCTTACTTGGAAACTCGCGATTCGTTTGAGCGAGACTCGAACAGGCGATCCCTAAGAAAAACAGCATGGACGCGAGGCGACTTGAGACATTACGCAAAAGCTTCATAGCGACTCCCTCGATATTGCACGGCATCGTTGTTTGTCTAATTGTGTCGGCATATGATGTAGATTAACTGATTTACGTAAAGTCACATGACAACCGACACCATCATCATTACTGCACTCGCCGATGAGTTAGACGCCAGCCTGCTCCCTCAAGGGGTACAGATTTTTTACTCTGGCATTGGTAAGCTCAACGCAGCGATAGCCACGTACAAGGCGATTTCGCAAACTCGGCCTCTGCGCATTTTCAATTTTGGTACGGTCGGGGCGGTTCGGCCACACGCTAACGGGCTCATTGAAATTCAGCGTGTGGTTCAGCGCGATATGATCGCCGAACCCCTCGCGCCGCGTGGGCAGGTTCCCTTTTGTACACGCCCCTACGAATACCTTTCAGGCTCGGGCGTGTACACCTGCGGCACAGGCGACAGCTTTGTGACAGCCAAAGACCCTTGGTTTGAGACAAATAATGTCGATGTCGTTGATATGGAGCTTTTTGCAATCGCTGCCATTGCCTACGATCACAACATCGCTTGGCGTTCGTTTAAATACGTCACCGACCATACCAATGAAGACTCGGGCCAGGACTGGCAACAGAAAGTTCGCCACGGCGAGCGCCTATTTATCGATCGTCTAAAAGAGGTACTTTGATGCAGCGTTATTTCAAATTCATGAGTTTTATTTTGTTTAATCTTTTTACGGCTTATTCAATGGCGCAGACTACGCACACCCCTAAACACGCAACCTGGATTGCCAAAGATTTTAAATTTCATACGGGCGAAATCTTAAGTGAAGTCAAGCTCGGCTACACCACTGTAGGCGACCCCACCGGCTTACCTGTTCTCATTTTGCATGGCACGGCAGGCACAGGCACCGGCATGCTGAATCCCGCCTTTGGCGGTCAGTTATTTGGCCCGGGACAGGCGCTTGACGCCAACAAATATTTTATTATTTTGCCCGATGCAATTGGCATGGGTGCGTCGAGCAAACCGTCTGACGGTTTACGTACAAAATTTCCACAATACAACTACGACGACATGGTGGCCGGCCAGTATCGTCTTGTCACCGAGGGCTTAGGACTCAAGCACCTACACTTGGTTCTAGGCAACTCAATGGGCGGGATGCAAACCTGGTTGTGGGGCATCACGCACCCAACTTTTATGGATGCGTTGGTGCCCATGGCATCGATGCCAGCGGCAATGTCTGGCCGCAATTGGCTGACGCGCCGTCTAATTATCGATTCGATCCGCAACGATCCCGCCTGGCAAAACGGTAACTACACGCAACAGCCGCCTAGCTTACAGTTCGCCTCGGTATTCTTTCAAGTCAGCACAAGTGGCGGCAATATGGGATTGCAAAAACTTGCCCCAAGCCGCGAACTTGCTGATCAACTGCTAAGTGAACGTTTGAAGGCTGTGTCAAAGGCGGATGCCAACGACAATCTCTACCAATGGGATTCGTCACGCGACTACGACCCCTCGAGTAATCTCGAAAAAATTCAGGCTCGGGTACTCGTCATCAACTCAGCCGATGACGAACGCAACCCACCCGAGTTTGGTGTCGTCGAAGCAGCACTTAAGCGGATCCCTAACAGCCAACTTCTCTTGATCCCCGCAAGCCCAGATACCTCTGGGCACGGTACGACTGGTCAAGCAAAGTGGTGGAACAAGCAACTCGCCGCGTTTTTGCAAACGGTACCTGTACAAAAAAAATAATGTCTGAGACAACATGAAACAAAATCACAAAACGAGCAACGCCATATTTTCTGACGTAAAAGCTCTGTTGACCGGCAAAGAGTTCTCTGCGCTGCAACGACTGCTCATGTCCATCGCCGCAAGCCTGGTCGTGTGCACAAGTGCTGACGCGCGCGTCACAAAAATCGTTGTTGATGAAACGCTGACTATGGCACCAGCTACGAACTCAACCGCCGAACTATCCACAGGCGCCCAAACCTTTGTCAACGGTTCAAAGATCCCTTACGAAATCATCGCAGGCCGAGCCTTTGGTGAACTTGACCCAAGGTTGCCGCAAAACGCATTGATTCAAGATATTGAACTCGCGAAAGACGCTGACGGCAAAGTGCGTTATGTCGCTTCGTTCGTGCTGTACAAGCCAATTGATCCCAAGCAAGCAAGCGGCATGCTTTGGCACGACGTACCAAACCGTGGTCGTGTGTTTCCGTTTGCCCCACAAGAACAGGCCTTTGGTGACATTCTGTTAGCAAGTGCCTGGCAGGGCGACAATGCCGGCGCGACTGCCGTACGGCCTACAGCCAGCGTGAAAGGCATGCAGTTTCTTCAAGTGCCCGTCGCGCGCCTCGCAACGGGCGAACCTGTAACGGGCGAAGTGTTTGGGCGTATCGTCAATCGCTCGGGGATGGGCTCGCAGCCCTTACTGGTGCAAACGAATCCAGTCCCTTACAAGCCCGCCTCACTCGACACCACAAAGGCGACACTTGTTTCGCGCGGCGGCGAAACCATGCAAGGTACGGCGATTAACGAAGTGTCTATCCCGCCGTCAGAGTGGGCCTGGGCAAAATGCGATGACAAGACGCCTTTTCCAGGAACTCCCGATGCCACGCACATTTGTTTAAAACATGGTTTTGATGCTAAGCGCCTGTACCAAGTGGTCTTTACTGCCCAAGACCCTTATGTCTTGGGCGTAGGCTTAGCCGCCTGGCGAGATGTCGGTCACTTCTTCAAGCACTCAGACAAAGATGATGCGGGCACCGCAAATCCAGTTGCACACCTTGTCAAATACAGTATTGGTCGTGGCATTTCGCAATCAGGTAATTTTTTACGAGGCTGGTTGCACTTGGGCTTTAACCAGGCAGAGCAAGGTGGCGTCGTGCATGAAGGTGCCTGGCCCATCATTGCCGGTCGACGTATCGCCTTAAATTTTAGATGGGCGCAGCCTGATGGCGTGCTTGAGCTTTATCAGGCCGGCAGTGAGGGGCCGCAATGGTGGCTGCCTCACCCTGATCCCATACGTGGCTTGCCCTCTGCCGGCATTCTCGATCGTTGTTCTGCAACCAATACCTGCCCAAAGGTCGTCGAACACTTTGGCTCGGCAGAGGTTTGGGCGCTGAAGCTTACGCCTGAATGGGTCGGTACTGATGCAAAAACTGATTTACCTTTGCCTGAAAATGTCAGACGCTATTACATCGCAAGCAGCACGCATGGTGGCGGCGTAGGCGGCTTTGATACGAGCCTGCCTGGCGTTGCGCTCCCTAAGGTAGGACCCGTTTGCCCTGGTAACAACTTTGGCGTTGGCGTCTTGCCCGCGAATCCGGTCCCGCACACCGAAACCGTCAATGCCATACGCGTACAGTTTCGCGATTGGGTGATCGCAGGTAAAGCGCCCGTTCCAAGTCGGTTTCCGACACTTGCTCCTGCCGCAGGGCAGCACAGCGGCACGCTTGCACTCGCCAATAAAAAAGATTTGGGCTTTCCAACGCTTCCTGGGCTACGACCCACAATCCCAGAGGCCGATTTCATCATGCCGGTCTTTGATTATGACTGGGGCCCACAGTTCAACGCGCTTGATGCCTCTGGCGTACCCTCGTATGCACCACCAAAGATCAAGCAGATCTTGAAAATGTATGCCCCAAAGGTTGATCAGGACGGAAACGAATTAGGAGGAGTCCCGGTTGCACTGCTAGACGCGCCTCTTGGCACCTATCTTGGATGGAACGTTACTGCGGACGGCGACAAACCTTTTCACAAGGATCAGATTTGCGATTACGTGGGTGGGATGATTCCGTTTGCTCGTACAGCAGCCGAACGAGCGGCTAATCAAGATCCAAGACTGTCGTTACAAGAACGATATCAGGATCACGCCGGCTATGTGGCAGCCGTCAAAAAGGCAACCGAGCGTGCCCTGAAAGAGGGTTTTCTGTTGCCAGAGGATGCAGATAAGCTCGTCGCCCAAGCGCAAGCTAGCGCGGTACTCAAATAGGCTTACACAACGTTAAAGTGATGCGTGCCATCCACACCTAGCTGCGCGACTAAACCGAACTCCCAATCCAGGTAGGCCTGCATCGCCTCGCGCGGTGCATCGGTACCTTCATACGGGCGTTTGTAACGATCAATGGGTTCTGAACGTAAAGGAGTCGCGCCTTTTTCAAGAGGCTGCCCAGCAACCTTCCATGCTTGGGTGCCCCCAGCTAAAACTGAGACAGGAGCGTTTAACAGCGCGGCGATCTCAGCATGCGCATAGCCCGAGAGCAGACCATCCGGGCACACCAACACATACGCCGAGGCTTGCGGTAACACGCTCAGTGCCTGCTTAAATTGCGAACGCAACACATACTGCGCGTCCGGTATATGCCCTTGCACATATTGAGCGTGTTTGCTCAGATCAAGCACAACCAGTTTTTGAGCCGCTAAACCAGCCACTAACTCAGCCACTGAAATCGTCGGTACGACCGGCTGTTTGGCCACCAAAGCCACCCACTGACCTTTTTCTGCAAACGCCGTTGCGGGTACGTCAGTCAACACATGAACATCCCAAGCCATCTGCGCCAACCACGAGGCCGTCATATTGGCGCGTACGCCGTCTGAATCAACCAAGACAATCCTCGCCCCCCGCACCGGCGCAACCATTTCCGTTTCTTGCACCAATTGCCCACCAGGCGTAGAACGAAACCCCGCGATATGCCCAGCAGCATATTCTTCGGGTGTTCGGGCATCAAAAAAATAAGTCGTACGCTCGGCTTGCGTTTGCCAAGTTTGCGCGTCTACCCAAGTCGTATGCTTGACGCCCGCACGCTCTGCAACGCTGCGCGCACGTACCCCTGCAGTCTGCATCGTTTGCTCAGAAACCTCCTTAAATTTACGGGTCTCACCTTTATCTAGCATCTGACCAGCAAGGGTCCAACCAATCGTGCCATTGCGCAAGGCCGCCACTTTATTGGGGATGCCAGCATTAATCAAAGACTGGGTGCCGATGATGCTACGCGTACGACCAGCGCAATTAACGATGACTTGTGTTTCTGGCCGCGGTGCCAATTCAGCGATACGCAACACTAACTCAGCACCTGGACAACTGGTGGCAGTGGGGATGCTCATCGTGTTGTACTCGTCGTAACGACGCGCATCAACAATCACCACATCTGCGTGTTGATCAATCAGCGCCTTCACCTCGGGCGCTGAAAGCGATGGGGTATGTTTCTTCGCCTCAACCAACTCACCGAATGATTTACTCGGAACATTCACATCGCGAAAAAGCTCGCCACCCGCCGCTTTCCAGGCACGCACACCACCCGCAAACACAGCCACTCGGGTAAAACCCAAAGCAACTAAACGACGCGCGGCTAACATGGCATCAGACTCTGCCAAGCCTACGTCTCCTTCGTCAAGCGTCACAATCTGCACGTCACGGCGCGGCAACTTCGAATAGGCATCGAGCTCAACCCGTGACAACGGAAAATTTGCAGCAAATAAAGGGTGTGCTTGCGCATGCGGATCTTCTTCTCGCACATCTAAAAAAGCGATCTCACGTTTTTCAAGCAGAGCACTACGAACGTCTTGGTACTCGCATACTTGCACAGCATCGATAGGACTAGGTTTAAACACGGCGATTAATTCCAAAGGTTAGGAACAACATCACTGTTGTAGCCCGAGATAAAAGTTTTTTCTGCACCCGTTGCAGGGTCAAAGACATGCCGGCTGATCCGACCAATATTACCGCCATAGACATGGATGCTGATTGAGGTTTGGTCTGCATAAAAATTTGCCACCTCATGCACATCGTGGGTGGCGGGTGATACGCTGCAGACACTGCCTCGTTTAAGCACATGGCTCTCGCCTCGCAGATAACTGCCGTCTGCTTGCTTAAAGTAGTGTGTGTCGATCTCTTGACCACGCAGCATCCCGATCAAGCCCCAAGTCATGTGGTCGTGCACCGGAGTCTTTTGCCCCGCCCCCCACACAAAGCTCACTACCGAAAAACGCTCAAGCGGATCGGCGTACAGTAAATACTGACGGTAGAAATCTGGGTGCGACACCGTAAATTGTTCTGGCAACCAGTCGTCTTGCGCAACCAGCCCTGTCAACAAGGCAGCCCCTTGTTTTAACAGTTCTGGTTCGGCTCGTTCGCGCTCGAGCAAACCACTTAGATCTTGCACAAACGTCAGTAATTTTTTATTTTTCAAGTGGACACCGTGCATCACAATGATTGAAATTAGGCAAAAGCCATTTACCTGAGGACCAAAAACGAACTTGGAAGCCCTTAACTTTTCTCTGATCTGCTCTTAGAGCACAAGCTTAGCAAGGTTCGTCGCTTTCTGTCTTCTGTCTTCTGTCTTAAGACCTTCACCTCGCCCGACACCTGCGTTGACAGCACCCAAGCAAGTTTCTACTATCGTAGGCAATTAGGAGACACTATGCGGATCGTTGACTTGCATTCACACTGGGGCACAGAGCGTGGCTATGTTCTACGTTCGGCCGACGCGCTGGCACAACAAAAAAGCACCTGGAACTCAACGCCAACGTACGACACTGAAGAACAGATGGCTGCTTACCTCCGCGCCAATCAGGTCAAGACTATTTTGGATTTTGGTTTTACCAAGAATCTATCGATTGAAGAGGTCAAACCGCTGCACGACTATGCCATCGAGACTCAGGCAAAGTTTTCAGACTGCATTTTTGGCAATTGGCTACAGATGGATCCACGTTTGGGTCAGGCCGCCGCCGATGAGCTAGAACGCTGTATCAAACTGAGTTCAGGCTTTGTGGGTTTTTGCGTGTCGGGTTCGGGTACGGGTTTTGCCGCCAGTGACCCAATCTACCATCCAATTTACGAAGTCTTGCAGGCGCATAACCGCCCCGCGCTGGTGTTGGTGGGGCATACAGGTGCCGGCGCAGGCTTGCGGGGTGGCGCCGGCATTAAACTCGACTTGTGCCACCCCCGCTATATCGATGAACTGGCGATTGATTTTCCAGATTTACAAATTATCAGCGGACGACCCGCCTGGCCTTGGCAAGATGACATGATTTCAATCATGATCCACAAGCCTAACGTCTGGAGCGAAGTACACGGCTGGTCACCTAAGTACTTCACCGATCCGTTTAAAAAAGAAATTCGATCACGCTTAAAAGATCGGGTCATGTTTGGCGCCGACTACCCCTTATTTCGCTACGAGCGCCTGGTACAAGACTGGAAAGACTTAGGCTATACCGATGACATCCTTGAGCGCGTCTTTCATCGTAATGCTGAGCGCTTGTTTGGCATCTCTGAGGGCAAATAATGGATTTGTCACTGAACGGAAAAATCGCCTTGGTCGGTGGAGCGAGTCAAGGGATTGGCTACGCGATCGCGCATCTGTTAGCTTCAGAGGGGGCGAGCGTTGCAATGGTTGCCCGTAAAGAAGAACCCCTGAATGCGGCTTGCGCAAAGATCTCGGCTGAAACAGGCGCTAAGACCTTTGCGATACCGGCCGACATCCGCAAGAGCGCTGATTGCGAAAAAATTATTTCTCAGGCCCTAGCCGAATTCAAACGCATCGATATTTTGATCAATAACGATGGGGCTCCGCCACTAGGCGAGCTTGAAAGCTTTGATGATATCGCTTGGCAAAAAGCGATTGAGCAAAACCTTATGAGCGTCGTACGTCTGTGTCGTGGCGCGCTACCGTCAATGAAAGAGCACGGCTGGGGTCGCATCGTGAACATCACCGCGCTGTCGGCGATTCAACCGATCGCACGCTTTGGTCTCTCGGTGGCCACCTGGGCGGGCGTATTGGGTTACGCAAAAACGTTGTCACTTGAGCTCGCCCATCAAGGTATCACCATCAACACCATCTGCCCCGGACGCATCGCAACGGGGCGCTTGGCTACCGTCTTTGGCAGCGGCACCCCTGGCCAACTTGAACAAGAACAGATGGCGCAAATCACTAAACTGATCCCGATGGGAAGAGTGGGCGAGCCCAATGAAATTGCGGGTCTGGTGGCGTTTTTATGTTCACCATGGGGGGCCTATATGACCGGAACCGTGCAACACGTTGATGGTGGCAGGCTAGGTAGCTTGCTTTAAACACACCACATCAAGCAGAGAGACTCATCTTGATCCCATGTTGCCTAGCTGCCTGACGACTCGCCGTTGTCTGTATGCAGACAGCCTAACCGGCATCAAGTGCAACTCAAACCCTTTTATACAGAACTAGAAAAATATGAACTCAAACAACCAAGACATGACCAATGCGCCCAATTCACCAGACTTCGTGCCTTGGTATTTTCGTTCGCTTGATTTTGAACAGCTGTGGCGTGACTACCCACCGCCGCCCACCTACTTTCACACCACAGCAAAACTGTCGCGTGACGAAATGCGTGCACTGCAAGAGCAACGCTTTTTAAAAACAGTTGCACGCGGTTGGGAGATCGAGTTCTTTAAGCGCCACTGGACTGCCCACGGCCTGGTGCCTACCGACATCCGTACCCTTGATGACCTCACCAAGATCCCGGTCTACGACGTCAACGATATCCGCAAAAGTATTGAGCGCAATCCGCCCTTTGGCGATTTCATGGGGATCTCACCTGAAAGTGGCAAACACATGCCCCTGGTCTTACAAACAAGTGGCGGCACCACCGGTTTACCACGTCCCATGCTGTACTCGCCACAAGACCGTGAGACCATGGCGATTTTGGGCGGTCGTCGCATGGCGATGCATGGGATTCAACCCGGCGATATGGTGTTGGTGACCTTATCGCTTGGGTTGGGCAATGGCGGCATGGCACCGCGCGAAGCGCTGTGGCGTTACACCGGCGCAGTTCCGGTGATGACAGGTAGCGGTGCAAACACCCCCACCCGCCGTCAGATTGAAATCATCAAAGCTTGGGGCATCAAGGTCATTTTGGGGTTTCCGGCATATCTGCGGCATATGGCAATCGTTGCCCGCGACGAATTAGGAATCGATCCCAAATCCTTAGGCATTCGTTTGTTGGGTACCCACTTAGGGATGGAAAACCGCGAGCTGCTTGAAGAGCTCTGGGGTGCCAAGGCCTTTGATATGTATGGCACGCACGAAAGCGGCATGCTCGCGGCCGAATGTGAGCATCAGACTGGCATGCACGTGATGGAAGATGCCTTCATCCTAGAGATGGCAGATCCAGACACCGGAAAAATTTTGCCGGATGGAGAAAAAGGGACGACCTACATTACGACGCTCTACAAGTACGGTGCGCCGCAGATTCGTTTTAACGTCAACGATATTTCGGCGTTTCACACGACCTCGTGCCCCTGCGGCAATACCTCACGGCGACTGAAACGTATTTTTGGTCGCAACGACAACATGGTGAAGTTGCGCGGGGTCAATGTGTTTCCGGAGGCCGTGGGCGCCGCAGTGCTTGAAGATAAGCGTCTCAATGGCGAATACTTTTGTTTTGTCGATCGAGTAGGCGAAGCGGCGACCGATCATATGGATGTCTGGGTTGAAGTGATTGATCCGCAGGCCGATTTGGGCGCCTTGCGTGAAGACCTTGAGCGCCGTATGAAAGAGGTACTTAGCTTGAAAGTTCAGATTACCCCAGTTAAAAAGGGCGATCTTGACAAATACACGATGACTTCACAGAGCTCGAAGGTCAAGCGCTTGTTAGATCGACGTCACTCATGACACTGAGGGAAGACCACGTCCTGGCATTCAACGCCCTCCTAACTTGGAACACGCTAAGCTGGGGTTTCGTCAGAGTGACCACGCGAGCACGGGCTTTGCGGCTATCTGTTCAAAAAAATCAGTATCATGGGTGGAGTCACATCGTTGAATCATATGAATCACAAAACTAGGGGGGCACTCGATGCGCACTTTTCTCTCAATGCTTGCGCTGTTGGTATGTCAGCTGCAACCGACTTGGGCGGCTGAACCAATGAAATGGGTCACAAGCTGGGCTGCGTCGATCCAAGGCCCTTACCCAACGGGTAATCCTTCGGCACAACCCAATATGCACATGGTGTTTCCTTCACCGGCAACGGGCGCGCGCAATCAGTCGTTTCGTCTGATGGTCAAACCAGACCTCTGGGGCGAGCAGGCACGCATCCGCTTATCCAATGTGCTCGGTACACAACCAGTCACCTTCTCTGACGTCTTTGCGGGCCTGCAGCTCGGCAGTGCCGAACTGGTACGCGGTTCGAATCAAGCCATCACCTTTTCAGGCAACAAGGCGGTCACCGTTCAACCCGGCGAGTCCGTCTGGAGCGACTCGGTCGCCCTACCCTTTGTAACGGCCAATAACCTCAATCTATTAGATGGGCGCAAACTTGCAGTAAGTTTTCATATCGCCGATACAAGCGGGCCCATGACTTGGCATGCTAAAGCGTTACAAACTTCCTATATGACCCTTCCGGGCTCAGGCTCGCAAACGCACGATGAGCGCGAAACCAACTTTCCGTACACCACTGCGTCTTGGTTTTTCTTAGATGCGGTTGATATGCGGGCTCCCGCCGACACAAAAGTCATTGTGGCGTTTGGCGATTCGATTTCAGACGGCACCGCCTCGACCATGAACGGCGATGATCGTTGGCCCGATGTCTTAGCCCGTCGCCTACGCCATCAATTCGGTAATAAAGTGGTGGTACTCAATGCCGGCATTGGCGGCAACCAAATTGCAGGACCTGCTGAATATTCACCCATTAAGCCGTTTGCGGGTGGCCCCTCGTCTTCGATGCGCCTTGAGCGCGATGTCATCCAGCTTTCAGGCGTCACAAGCTTAATTTGGCTTGAGGGCATCAACGATTTTAGTAAAAATGGCAATGCCTCAAGCGTAAGGGTGATTGCGCAGATGAGTGATGGGATTAAGCGCCTGAATGCCGCCGGCATTCGAGTGATCGGCGCCACAGTCGGCTCGGCACTCGCCAGCACCAGTGCGGCGCACGGATTCCCTGAACAAGATGAAAAACGCAAAGTGTTGAACGAATTTATCCGCACATCACCGCTTTTTGCCGGGGTCATCGACTTTGACGTGGTGACACTTGATACACAAACCGGGCAAATGAAGCCCGAATACGTGCCAGACAGCACAATTGGCGGGCCTGGCGACCGCTTGCATCCCAATCGGGCGGGCTACCACGCGATGGGCGACGCGATCGACCTAGAGATGCTGGTGGCAACCAATCGCTCAAAACAGCCAAAGTAATGCACCTAAAAGCCCAAAAACTAAAATTTACTTAATTTTTTGTTTTCGGGCTAAGTCTTTGAAGCGACCCGTGTCTGACAAAAAAGCTGAAACACCTTGAGACTTCTTTGCTTCTGCAACCAACAAAAATACAACTATCTGCTCGGGCTTGCTTCCTCTATACTCCGACACTTTACAGGCTAGTGGAAAACACCTACTTCCCACTTGGTCCAGAGTCGTCTTGCCTTGTGAATTCTTGTATTTGAAAAGCTTAGCTTGGGTCGTTCAGGATGTGGATAGTTAAAACTGCGCTAGAGAAACCTTACACGTTTATCGTGATGGCGATTCTCATCCTGCTCACCACGCCGCTCGCGGTGATGCGCACCCCGGTTGACGTGTTGCCCGAGATCAATATCCCGGTCATTAGCGTGATCTGGAGCTACAACGGTTTATCTGCCCAGCAAATGGGTAACCGCATCACGCAATCGCATGAGCGCTCGTTGACGACAACAGTCAGCGATATCGAACATATCGAGTCGCGCTCGCTGGGTGGAATCTCGATCATTAAGATCTTCTTTCAGCCAAACGTCAATATACAAACGGCAATCGCGCAAGTAGTTGCCTCTGCAACGGCCATCGTGAGGCAGATGCCGCCGGGCATTACGCCCCCACTCGTCATTAAGTACACGGCTTCGTCCATCCCCGTTGTGCAAGTCGGTATGTCAAGCAACGTGCTTGCAGAAAAAGAGCTCTTTGACGCCGCGCTCAATATTTTGCGCCCTCAGCTCGTAACGATTCCGGGCGTGGCGATGCCCTTCCCGTACGGCGGAAAAGTACGCGCAGTGTCTGTTGATATTGACCCTCAAGCATTGCTGGCCAAAGGCTTGACCTCTTCCGATATCGTCAATGCCATCACCACCCAAAACTTAACCCTACCTTCGGGTACTGCAAAAATCGGTGATGTCGAATTCGGCATATCGCTCAACGCGTCGCCGCCAACGATCGCTGGGCTGAACGACATTCCTGTCAAGACTGCCAATGGCGTGACAACCTTTATGCGAGAGGTCGCACACGTTCGGGACGGCTTTTCGCCTCAAATCAATATCGTGCGACAAGACGGCAAAAGAGGCCTACTGCTTACCGCGTTAAAAAACGGTGGCGCGTCAACACTTGATGTCGTCAACGCGCTGAAAGCGAAGCTGCCCTCACTATTACCGTTGCTGCCAGAAGGCATTGAAGTCAAACTGTTGTCAGATCAATCCATCTTCGTAAAAGAAGCAATTGCTGGCGTGATTCACGAAGCGCTCATCGCCGCAGGCCTCACAGCGGTCATGCTGTTGCTCTTTTTGGGTAACTGGCGCACCACCACCATTATTGCGGTGTCGATCCCGCTATCGATCTTTAGTTCACTCATCGCCTTGCAGGCGCTTGGCGAAACCATCAATATCATGACGCTCGGTGGCTTGGCGTTGGCAGTTGGTATTTTGGTCGATGATGCCACCGTGACGATCGAAAATATCGAACGCCATCTGCATATGGGCAAAGGCTTATACGAGTCGATCATGGATGGTGCCGGTGAAATCGCTGTACCGGCGTTTGTATCAACGCTTTGCATCTGTATTGTGTTCGTGCCGATGTTCTTTTTAGGGGGCGTAGCCAAATACCTTTTTGTCCCCTTGGCAGAAGCGGTCTGTTTTGCCATGCTGGCCTCGTACGTGTTGTCACGTACATTAGTACCCACCATGGCTTATATGCTGCTACGCAATCAGGGCAAGCCAGGGCTGATTACGCGCTGGATCCATAGCGTGCATGTTGGCTTTAACGAGCGTTTTGAAAAATTTAGAACTGCATATGTTTTATTATTGAGCCACTTACTGACCCACCGCAAGCAATTCATTTTTAGTTTTTTAACTTTTTGCATATTGTCTTGCGGGATCTTTGGGTTACTAGGACGTGACCTGTTTCCGTATGTCGACACGGGGCAAATTAAGCTTCATATGCGCGCACCAAGCGGCACGCGCGTTGAACGTACCGCAGTGATTGCTGACGAAGTACAGGCGGTCATCCGACAAGTCATCCCTGAGTCTGAGTTAGACTCTGTGCTCGATAACATTGGCCTTCCTAATAGCGGCATCAACTTGTCGTATAGCAGTTCAGGCACGATTGCTGCGTTTGACGCAGACATCCTGATCACGCTCAAACCTGGGCATAAGCCCTCACAAGACTACATGGAGGCCTTGCTTAAGCCTCTGCGCGAAAACTTCCCTGGCATCGAATTTTTCTATCAGCCCGCTGATATCGTGACCCAGATTTTGAACTTTGGTATCCCGGCCGCGGTCGATGTACAAATTGTTGGTCCCAACTACCCTGCCAACCAACAGCTCGCGTCCAAACTTGTCACCAAGATCGCGGCTGTCCCTGGCGCCGCCGACGTCAACATCCATCAGCGTCTTGACTCGCCGTCGATTGCCTTAAAAATGGATCGCACCCGCATGCAAAGCGTAGGGCTCAACGGCCTCACGCCGGCAGACTTAGCGCAAAACGTTCTGCTGCCGCTTTCTGGCAGCGCTCAAACCTCACCCTCTTTCTGGCTCAATCCAGTCAACAACATTAATTACTCAATTTCGGTACAAACCCCTCAGGTCAAGATCGATTCGCTTGATGAGTTATTGCGGCTGCCCGTGGGCCCCTCGAATGCAGCCACTTCAACTGCGGCAGCGGCAGCCAACGCGGCGAGCGGACGCGGCCCACAGTTGTTGGGTAATCTGGTCACGGCGCGCCCTGAAGCTGAATTCGCGATCCTGACCCGTTACAACATTTTGCCCTCGATCGATATCTACGCCAACGTACGCGGGCGTGACCTCGCCTCAGTTGCAAAAGATATACAAGTCATTATGGATGATGCAAAAGCTGAACTACCCCGAGGCAGCCGCTTAGTCATGCGCGGTCAGGTCGAAACCATGATGAGCTCGTACCAGGGTTTGGGGCTGGGTTTAATTGGTGCAATTATCTTGGTCTACCTGCTCATTGTGGTCAACTTTCAATCTTGGCTTGACCCGTTCATTATTGTTGCCGGTTTGATTGCAGCCTTAGCAGGTATTGCATGGATGTTGATTTTGACAGGCACGAATCTGAGCGTGCCAGCGCTCACGGGTGCAATCATGACGATGGGGGTCGCGACGGCCAACAGTGTGCTGGTCATCTCTTTTGCGCGGCAACGCCTGCAAGATGGCTTACCTCCGCTATCGGCAGCGCTCGAGGCCGGAGCCACCCGCTTGCGTCCCGTACTGATGACGGCACTAGCGATGATGATAGGCATGATCCCGATGGCTATTGGCTTAGGCGAAGGCTCAGAGCAGAACGCGCCCTTAGGCCGTGTGGTGATTGGCGGCTTATTGTTTGCAACGGTATCCACGGTTTTATTTGTACCCGTTCTCTTTGCATCCTTCCATCGCTGGTTGGCGATACGCAATGAACAAAAGGAAGCTTTGACATGACCGAACAACGCCATGCCCATCAGGGCTTGCCTGAATTTCACTTGCACGGCCCCGATCACGACCTGAGTCGAAGAGGCGTCTTGCGCAAGGTCAAGATCGTCACCTTCGCCGTACTGTTGATGATGGGCTTGGGTCTCGGCAAAACCCTGTTCGTCCGTGCCTCTAATGCTGAGGTTCTTGCGGCCCGTGCAGTCGAAAATACAAAGCTACACGTGCTGGTCGTCAAGCCGTCGACGACCCTCAGCAATGCAAGCGCGAGGCTCGCGCTACCCGGAACGCTTTTGGGTATCAACGAAGCTCAGATCTATGCACGGGTCAACGGTTACGTTCAAAAATGGTTCAAAGATATCGGAGAGTCAGTCAACAAAGGGGATACGCTCGCTATTCTTGATATTCCTGAAATTAACAAGCAAGTCGAAGAAGCCACAGCCAATTTCCAATTGGCCAAGACAGCCTACGAGCGCTGGAAACGACTACGTGCCGAAGATGCGGTCTCGCAACAAGAGCTCGATGAAAAAACCGCTCTCTTCAAGCAGACTGAGGCCGTATTGAAGCGACTACGCGATCAACAGAGTTTCGGCACAATCGTGGCTCCTTTTGATGGCACCATCACCCGACGCAATGTGAACATGGGCGACCTCGTCAATTCAGGTAACGTCGGCACGCCTCAATCACTGTTTACACTTGCACATACCGACAAGTTACATGTCTATGTCTATGTACCTCAAGACCGCGCCTCACTGGTGCGCATCGGTGATGAAGTTGACATCTACCTAGCGAATGCGCCAGAAAAGGCTGTTAAGGGCCGCATTGCACGCACTGCCGGAGCGATCGACACAAATTCTCGCACCATGCAAGTTGATGTCGAGGTTCCAAACACTGAGAAAGCTCTGCTCCCAGGGTCTTACGTCGAAGTCGCGCTAAAAATCGCACCAAGTAACAATCTGATCATTCCAACCAACACACTTATTTTTGGTTCGGGTGGCCCTTACGTCGCGCGCGTGGTAGATGGCAAGATTGAAAAGCGCAAAGTTGCCGTCGGCATCGATTACGGCATGCAGGTTGAAGTCAAAAGCGGCGTTTCGGCCGACGATAGCCTGATTGTCAACCCGCTTGACTCGATCACTGATGGTCAATCTGTTGTCATTCAAACCCCACCCGCCCCCAAGCGCCCATGAAACGTTCGTTTTCTCTTTGTTTGATTGCTTTGGCCTGTGCGGGCTGCTCGCCAATCGGGCCTGATTACGAACGCCCTTTGCTTGAGATGCCCGCTAACTGGAAGGCACTGCCCGGTGCGAATCCAGCTCTTTGGAAACCCGCCGAGCCTGCTGATGCGGTGCCCAAAGATAAATGGTGGACGTCTTTTAAAGATAAAACCCTGAACCAGTTGGTCGAGCGGTGTTTAGAAAACAACTTTACTTTGCAAGCGTCGCTTGCAAAGCTTGACCAAGCGATCGCGCAAAGCGACGCTCGTGGGGCGGCGCAACTCCCAACCATCACGGCAGGCGCTGTCGGCTCTAGGACCTTGACGTCGGGAAACCGCCCAACCACGACGTACGACAGCATAAACTCGATTACCGTACAAAATGATTTTCGTCCGGTCGCCACTATGTCGTACGAAATAGACTGGTTAGGTAAGGTTCGACGTGACGTTGAGTCGGCTCGTAACACGGCCGAACAGGCGGCCGCTGACACCGAAAACGTCAAACTTTTACTCAGTGCTCAGGTCGCCTCGTCTTATATTTTGATGCGTCAATATGACGAAGAAATCCGTGTTTTAACGACCATTGTCGGGCTGCAAACAAAACTGCTTAGTCTCTTTCAAAAACGTTATGACTTGGGCTCTGCTGGACGTACTGAATTAGAACAACAACGCGCGCTGACGGAAACAAGTGGGGCACAACTTGAAGTGCTCAAAACGCAACGCAATATTCAAGAAAATTTATTGGCCACACTTACAGGCACCCCAGCGGCAAGTTTTAAGGTTCCGCCTGGGCGCTTGCCAGACGTGGTTCCAGCCTTTCCGGTCAACCTACCTTCGTCGCTTCTTGAGCGACGTCCTGATGTTGCGGCAGCCGAGCGTGCTATGGCAGCTGCCAACGCTCAAATCGGCGTGGCCAAGGCGGCTTTCTTTCCGAGCTTGCTCGTTGCACCTGCTTTCATCGGGGGTGACTCGAACTATGCCACGACCCTGTTTAATCTACCCTCACTCATCTGGTCGATTGGTTTGACGGCAACGCAAACCATCTTTGACGCTGGGCGCACAAGCGCAAACTATCGCTTCGCGAAAGCAGGCTATGCGGGGACTGTCGCGAACTATCGTCAGGCGGTACTGGTCGCTATTCAAGAAACGCAGGACGCCATGAGTAACCTGCAGCAATACGATCGCGCACGCACCAAACAAGACGAAGCCGTCAATAGCTTGAATAAGGCCCTACGCATCAGTGCTATCCGCTATCGTGAAGGCCTAGACACCGCACAAACGCTCGCGCTGCTGCAACAAAATCAACTCACCGCAGAGCGCACTAAATGGCAAATGCACGGCAATCAGTTTTTAGCCAATGTCGCCTTGGTGAAAGCCTTGGGTGGAGGATGGGAGGGCTTTAAAGAGCCACCACCTGTGGTCAGGATACAAGATGACGATGCTGAGCTTTTTGGTGGTGCGCAGTAAGGTTCAGGGCACCTGACTCTGAATCAACGTTCTGAATTCACACCGCAGTCACTCAATCTTTATGAACATCATGCAGCTCTGCCAGTTCTAGATCGCGCAACTTTGGCGCAGTCAACCAGCATATCGCCACCACGAGCAAGGTCATCACACCTCCAAAGACGATCGAAGCACTCAACCCCAAGGCGCTAGCCGCCAGGCCTGATTCAAGCGCACCGATCTCGTTAGACGAACCGATAAAAATACCGTTGATGGCTGAGATCCGACCGCGCATTTGATCAGGTGTCATCAATTGCAAGATGGTCGAGCGCACTACTACTGAAATTGCGTCAAACACACCAGTGAAAAACAAAAACGACGCGGCTAGCCAAAAACTTGTTGACCAACCAAACCCAATCACAGCAACGCCAAACCCTGCGACAGCGCCTAGCAGATAACGCCCGCCGTGGCGTTGAATTGGATGCCGTGCCAGCCAAGCGCCGGCTAAAACCGAGCCTATCGCCGGCGCCGCACGCAACAAGCCAAGGTTTTCTGGGCTACCTTGCAAAATCTCGTCAATAAACGCTGGCAACATGGCCACCGCGCCACCAAACAGGACTGCAAACATATCCAAGGCCATCGCGCCCAACATGATTTGCTTCGAAAACACAAAGCGCAAGCCTTGCACAATGCCCGCCCACATTGAAAGCTCGCTAGGCTTAGTGGGCTCGGCGGTGTAGCGTAACAGCACGACCGCAATGATGGCCAGTAACGCAAATAAACCAGAAGCGATGTACGCAGACACCAAACCCGGCCAAGCAATCAATAAGCCACCAACTACAGGGCCGACCACTTGAGCCCCCTGAAAAATCACAGCACCGATCGCCGAGCCTTGAGCAAAATCCTCGCGCCTTAAAACTTGCGCGAACAACACCTGATACGTTGGGCGAATAAAAGCCCGTGCCAACCCTGCAAGACCAATCGCAGCATAAATCAGCCACTGCACGCCCCCTTGCAAGCTATCCAGATACCCCAACGCAACGGGCACCATCAAGAGCGCAATCAAGACATGCAACGAGCAGCCAAAGACAGCGATACGTTTTTTTGATAGCTGGTCGACGGTATGGCCCGCAAACAACGCACTGCAAAAGTAGGGAATCACCTCAGCCAAACCCAACAGGCCTAATGACAGAGGATCTTTGGTGAGTTCGTAGATATGCCAACCCGCCGTAACCGCCAGAATCTGGTAGCTCAGGGTCAGGCAAGCCCGATACAGCATTAACTCGACAAAAGCGCGTGAAATCAGCATGGCAGGAAGAATATCACTTCCCTCATCGATAGGCTTAAGTTACTGTACGAAAACGTGCAACCTTGTCTTTTATCCTTAGGGCTATTCAATGCTGTTGTTCGCCACGACCGTGTTTCTTTCGGCATTTCTGCTTTTTCAGATCCAGCCAATCATCGCGAAAATGATCCTCCCATGGTTTGGTGGCTCCTCATCGGTCTGGAGCGTCTGCATGGTGTTTTTTCAAGCAGAGTTACTCCTTGGCTACGCTTACGTGCATTGGTTGCACGAAAAACTCTCGGCGCAGCGGCAAGTTATCGTTCATCTTGGATTATTGGCGTTGAGTATTTTGATGCTTCCCGTGGCAGCAGACCCGTCTTGGAAGGGTGACGCTCTGGTCAATCCAAGCTGGGCAGTCTTTGTGGTGCTAGCCCTCTCTGTAGGAGCACCATACCTCATGCTCTCAACCACTGGACCACTCATGCAAGCCTGGTATGCGCATGCCTTTCATACTCCAGGCGCCGACGCCAAACCCTATCGGCTTTACGCACTCTCTAATCTTGCGTCAATGATCGCCCTGCTTTCCTATCCCATCGTCATCGAGCCCTTTTTTGCAGTGGGCTTGCAGGCTCAGGGATGGTCGGCGGGCTACGTACTCTTTGCGTTGGCAGCGATGGCAACAGGGTTTGTGGTCTATCGCAGTCAATCCAACAACGTCGAACAAACACAGATCACACAAACCTCTGAAGAGCGTCCGAGGGTGCGTGAGTGTCTCTTATGGGTTGGCTTAGCTGCCTCAGCCTCGATCTTGTTATTAACCATGACGCGACAGCTTACCAATGACGTCGCGCCGGTGCCCTTTTTATGGGTACTGCCGCTTAGCATTTATCTTTTAAGTTTTATTCTATGCTTTGACGCCCCCCGCTATTACTTGCGCTCGGCCTTTTTGATCGCCTTACCCCTATCATTTATCGCACTTGATTTTGTCATGAATCGCAGCCTGAGCGTACCCGTGATGATCGCCCTCATCGCCCTCAGCCTGTTTGTGTTTTGCATGGTGTGTCATGGCGAGTTGGTGCGTCGCAAACCGTCAGTGCGCTATCTCACACTCTTTTATCTGATGATGTCTATCGGTGGCGCCTTAGGTGGGACCTTTGTGGGTTTGATTGCGCCCTTAATTTTTACCGCCTATTTTGAAATGCCAATCGGTTTATTTATGTGTGCCGGGCTTGTCTGTGCGGTGTTATGGAATAAAACTACACCTCAATGGCGTTTTGTTCTTTTGATCGCATTGTTAGGTTATGGCTGGCGCCTAGCCGATAGTGCGCTTGACGACATCAAAGGCTCGCGCGTGGTCGTTCGTAACTTTTATAGTCAATTACGCATTGAAGATACACCACAGAGCAAAATAGACCCGCAGCGTGGGCCCCTGCGCAAGATGGTACATGGCGGGATTATTCATGGCGAACAATATCTAGATCCCAGGCTACGCCAAACACCCACCGCCTACTATTGCCATCGCTCTGGTATCGGCTTAGCGATCGATAGCCTCGCGCAATCGACCCCATTAAAAATAGGTGTTGTAGGACTCGGTGCCGGCACACTTGCGACCTACAGTCGCGCTGGCGACGAGATGCGTATGTACGAGATCAATGAGCAAGTACTCGAACTCGCGCGCAGCGAGTTTACTTACCTGAGTGATAGCCCAGCCAAGATTACAACCGTTTTAGGCGACGGACGCTTGATGCTCGAACGCGAAACGCCACAGCAGTTCGATCTGTTAGCCATGGATGCTTTTTCGGGGGATTCGATCCCCGCGCATTTACTTACTCTTGAGGCGATGAATACTTATTTTGAACACTTGAAACCCGATGGCATTTTGGCAGTGCACATCACCAATCACTATCTAGACCTTGAACCTGTCGTCTCGTCTGCGGCTAAACACTTTGGCAGAGTCGCCCTAGCCTTTGATTTA
>CALFXX010000021.1 GCA_937952975.1 uncultured Alcaligenaceae bacterium | reverse complement strand
TGGAGTTCAGACGTGTGCTCTTCCGATCTAGGCACCACTGCCGACAAATCGATCTCAACGACTTTAGCGTACCGTGGCGTTGGGGTCTGTGCGTCTCGCCATAACCCTTGCGCCTGACAATACGCTTTGACCAGCGCGACTTGTTCAGCACTGCGACCCGACACCGCCAAATAGCGCAGCGTCTCTTGATCAACCGGAAAGAAGCTCATGGTGGCACCGCACTCAGGCGTCATGTTTGAGACGGTTGCTCTTTCAGGCAAGGTCAGTGCGTCGACCCCTGCGCCAAAGTATTCAATAAACCGTCCAATCACGTCCTCACCACGCAACCGTTGCGTAATGGTGAGCACCAAGTCCGTTGAGGTCACGCCGGGCTGCAATGCCCCCGTTAAATGACAGCCAACAACCTCAGGAATAGGCACCGAGACCGGTTCACCCAACGCAACCGCTCCGCCTTCAAAACCACCGACACCCCACGCGACAACCCCCAAGGCATTAATCATTGCGGTATGACTGTCCATACCAATCAATGAATCAGGAAAAGCCAAGGTCCGACCATCTTGCTCTTTGGTCCAGACCACTTTGCCTAAAAATTCTAAGTTGATTTGATGCAAAATCCCAGAGCCCGGCGGAAACACACGCACACCATCGAACGCCTGACTACACCATCGCAAAAATTCATAACGCTCGCGATTTTGTTCAAACTCAATCGCCATATTGGTTTCAAGCGAAGTCGGTTTGCCCGCATCTTCCACCATCACCGAATGGTCTACGATAAAGTCCATCGCAACGCTAGGATTAATCAATGCAGGGTCACCACCGAGCGCTGTCATCGCATCACGCATGGCAGCTAAATCACCCATCAGGGTCAGCCCAGACGACTCAGGCATCATGACACGTGCGGGCCTAAACTCAATCACACAATCGGTTTTTTGAGCAACCAGTTGCGTCACCAACTGGCCGACATCAACAGCGTGAGCAACACGAGCGTTGAGTGCCTGATACCGCAACAAATTTTCGAGCAAAATCCGTAGGGTGTAAGGCAAGGTATTGAGCTCGTGCAAGCCTGCTTGTTGAGCATCAGGCAAACTAAAGTAGTCGTAATTTTTTCCGTTGACTTCTAGTGTGCGACGTAATTGGCTAGCTTGAAACATCTGAGTGATCCCCTCCTGAGTGAGCAAAGTCTTTGCCGGCAAACTTGGCTGAAAAATCATTGCTTCGGTGTGTTTTTCGCGACTTTTTTAGTTTTAAAAAATGGCTCTTGTGCAGCGTTCGTCGTCTTGCGTGAATTTGCGTGAACCTGCCTGATAGCTGCTGAGTTTTCTCTCGCCCCCTCGCTTGCATTTGTAAGTATTTGTTACAACTCTTTAAGCATAGCTCAGCAAAGGTAAAACCTCGCGACAAATCCGGTATGGTGCGATCTTTCACTGTTGCAGTCTGACTTTTGGCGTCCCCTTGCCTTAAAAAGCGAGCGTTCTAAATCATGAATATCTTACCTTCCCCCATCGTGCGCAAAATTCTCGTTGTCGATGGCGACGCGCGTTTGCGCGAGCTGTTACGACGATATCTTACCGATCAAGGCTTTAGCGTGTTAACGGCCAAAGAGGGCCAAGAAATGACCAAAATCTGGCACCGCGAACACATTGATTTATTGGTACTTGACTTAATACTGCCGGGCGAGGATGGCTTATCGATTTGCCGTCGCTTGCGCGGCAATTACGATAACACCCCGATCATTATGCTCACGGCCCGCGCCGAAGAAATCGATCGTATCATCGGCCTTGAAATGGGCGCAGATGATTACCTATCCAAGCCCTTTAACCCGCGCGAACTGTTAGCCCGTATCAACGCTATCTTGCGGCGTCGCAACAGTGACGAGCACCCAGGGGCCCCCAGTTATGCGCACGAATCCATCTACTTTGGTCCGTTTGAACTGAATCTGGCCACACGAACACTTATGCGCGATCGCCATATTGTGCCGATCACCACAGGCGAGTTCTCAGTATTAAAGGTTTTTGGTCGCCACCCTAAGATCCCGATCTCGCGCGAAAAGCTCATGGAGCTTGCGCGCGGACGCGAATACGAAGCTTATGACCGCAGCCTGGATGTGCAGATTTCACGCCTGCGTAAACTGATTGAGATCAACCCCTCAAAGCCAGCTTATATCCAGACCGTTTGGGGGCACGGCTATGTATTTATCCCTGATGGTGGGTTGTGAGCGCTCAACAACACGATCACATTTGCGGCGATCCCTTCTTGACGCCCAAGATGACCCAAGCCTTCATTGGTTTTGGCCTTGATATTGATAACAGTCGTCGCAATCGCCAAATCCTGTGCAATATTGGCAATCATCCCACTGACATGCGGACCCATCTTAGGTGCCTGCGCATGAATCGTCGCGTCGATATTCACCACCTGCCAGCCTGCTTCACGTACACGCTGGTAGGCCGCGCGTAGTAACACACGGCTATCGGCCCCACGGTACTGGGGATCGGTATCCGGAAAATGCCGACCAATATCACCAAGTCCGGCCGCCCCGAACAAGGCATCGGTCACGGCATGCAACAACACATCGGCATCAGAATGACCCAACAAACCTAAATGATGAGCAATCTGTACGCCACCAATGATTAACGCGCGATCGGGCACCAACGCGTGCACATCGAAGCCTTGTCCGACACGAAAAGCGTTCGGATTCACTGACACTCACCCCCGCTGCAAAACGCTGAACTTAAAGCCATGATTGCACCCAGTCAAAATCTTCTGGCCAGGTGACCTTGGCATTTAACGCCGAACCCTGAACCAGTAAAGGCGTATACCCTGCCGCCTCAAGCGCCGAAGACTCGTCGGTAATTGAGACGTTACGCTCAATCGCTGCGACTAACGCTTGCTCAAGCAAACCGGCTCGAAACATCTGAGGGGTTTGTGCAAGCCATAACGCATCGCGTACGATTGTTTTTTGAACCGTTTTGTGAGGTAAGGGGTGAGACCGTTTGACGGTATCGGCAACCGGCATGGCCAGTAAACCGCCCACTTCATGAGATGAGCAACTATCGATCAGGCGCGTGAGGGCCTCTAGCGGCAAACCTGGGCGAGCCGCGTCATGGACGAGCACCCAGTCTTCGGGGCGAAGTTGCGCATCTTGCAGACCATTTAGGACTGTTTGCGCACGCGTTGCGCCACCACAAGGACTACAGACTGTGCGCGGCAAACCAGCCAAGCACTGCATGGCCAACAGATCACCCAACGCCACCACAACACGCACCTGTTCGATTCGGGCATCGTTTAATAAGGCCTGCACTGAGTGACGCAGCATTGGCACGCCATTCAACAAACGATATTGCTTGGGCATGGCTGCGTTAGACTTGGCCGATGGTACTTGCGACTGCGCACGTGCGCCCACTCCCGCCGAAGGCACAAGGGCAACGATACGCGGGTTTGTCTTAGCGAGGCTCATAGTGTTCCATTTGTAGCGACTCATTATAGGTGTCGTGCATGCGTCGAGTCCACGAAAAAGAAGCACCAGATCACCTCAAGACCGCTCGCAGTGTCGCGACGTAGACACGCTCATCGCACGTACTAAGAATCATCGCTATATCCCTAGGCTGTGCAACGCTCGCGATGGCGACCCTCGCCCTATAATCAGCACTTCACGCGGCGCCCCCCTCTTTTGGGATGGCGCCTGTATCTATTTTTATATTGGCTTGTCATGCCCGCTGCGCCCACCTCAGTTGCCCAAACGCTTTCAACACTGCTCAATAACCTTAAGCCGGGCCTGCGCTATCACCACCCTCGCCCTCCGGGGTCGGGCGACGCCTGGCTGCTGGCACAGTTGGCGCGTCAAGCAGGCAAAACACTCGTCATTTTGACGGCAGAACCGCTTGAGGCGCAGCGCCTCGCCGATGAGATCCCTCTTTTTGCCCCCGAACTAAAAGTACGCCCGCTGCCCGACTGGGAGACGCTTCCCTACGATAGCTTCTCGCCGCATCAAGATCTGATCTCTGAACGGCTGCGTACCCTGCACGCCTTGATGCAGCACGAAGTTGATGTGTTGACCGTGCCGATCACCACGGCGCTTTACCGCTTGCCGCCACCAAGCTTTTTGGCCGCCTATACATTTTCGTTCAAGCAAAAAGACAAGCTCGACGAAGCTGCCTTGCGCGCACAATTGATGCTGGCCAACTATGCCCATGTGTCGCAAGTCACGGTACCAGGCGAGTTCTGTGTACGTGGCAGTTTGATTGATTTGTTTCCGATGGGTTCTGTGGTGCCCTATCGCATCGATTTATTTGATGACGAAATCGAATCGATTCGCGCCTTCGATATTGATACGCAGCGCAGCTTGTATCCGGTGGGCTCAGTGCAGCTACTGCCAGGACGCGAGTTTCCGATGGATGAAGCCGCACGCAACCATTTTCGCTCTGGCTTTCGCGAGGTGTTTGAGGGCGACCCGTCGCGTGCCTTGCCATACCGCGACATTGGTAACGGCATTGCGTTTGCCGGCGTTGAATATTATTTGCCGCTATTTTTTGACAGCACCGCTACCTTATTTGACTACCTCACAACCGATACGTTGATGGTGACCCTTGGGGATATCGATGACGCGATGCGTCGCTTTGCCCAAGATACGGCTAGCCGCTACAACTTTTTAAAGAGTGATCGCGAGCGTCCCGTCCTTGCGCCTGAGACCTTGTTTTTACGAGCCGAAACGCTGTTTGAACAACTCAAAGTGTTTGCGCGTGTCGCACTCACGACCGAGTCCGCACACCCAGAGTTTTTGGCCGCACCCGATATTGGGATTTCGCGCCGCTCTGACGACCCCGTACAAAAGCTGCGTGCGCTGTTAGGTCAAACACAGCAACGTCTTGTGTTGTGCACCGACTCGCATGGTCGCCGCGAAACCATCTTACAGATGCTGGCCGAACATGGCTTAACCCCCGACGCACAAACTGAATCACTGGCGCTGTTTTTAGAAAGTGACGCACATTTTGCAATCACAGTCGCGCAACTCAATACCGGTTTTCAACTGCCCGGACAACAACTCGTCTTTATTACTGAAAACGATCTGTATCCAGGGCACGGCACCACGGCACGGCGCGGCAAGCGCGTTCAAGAGCGTGCCAGCAACGTCGAAGCGATGGTGCGCGACCTCTCTGAATTACGAGTCGGTGATCCGGTCGTGCACGCGCAGCACGGCATCGGTCGCTACCACGGCCTGATCAACATGGATATGGGCGAAGGCGAGATGGAATTTCTTCATCTTGAGTACGCAAACAAGACAACCCTCTATGTTCCGGTCGCACAGCTACACGTCATCGCTCGCTACAGCGGTAACGACCCCGAGACCGCCCCCTTGCATCAACTTGGCTCAGGTCAATGGGAGAAAGCCCGTCGCAAGGCGGCTCAGCAAGTGCGCGACACTGCAGCCGAGTTGTTGGATATTTATGCCAAACGCGCTGCACGCCAGGGCTTTGCCTTCAAGCTGCCCCTCGGAGATTACGAACTATTTTCTGAAGGCTTTGGGTTTGAAGAAACCGTTGATCAGGCTGCAGCGATTGAATGCGTACTCGCGGACATGACCTCTGGACGCCCGATGGATCGCTTGGTGTGCGGCGATGTCGGGTTTGGTAAAACTGAAGTTGCTTTACGCGCGGCGTTTTTGGCGATTGCCAACGGCAAACAGGTGGCGATTTTATGCCCCACCACGCTCTTGGCCGAACAGCATGCGCAAACCTTCTCAGATCGCTTTGCCGACTGGCCTGTTAAGGTGGTTGAGCTCTCGCGTTTCAGATCCGCGAAAGAAGTTGCCAACGCGATCGTGGGCATCAATGATGGCACCATCGATATCGTGATCGGTACGCACAAGATCTTATCGAAAGACGTGAATTTCATGCGCTTGGGGCTTGTCATCATTGACGAAGAACACCGTTTTGGTGTGCGTCAAAAAGAAATGCTCAAGTCGCTACGTGCAGAGGTTGACGTCTTGACGCTGACCGCCACACCGATCCCCCGTACGCTTGGGCTGTCGCTTGAGGGGATTCGCGATTTTTCAGTGATCGCCACTGCGCCACAAAAGCGCCTCGCCATTAAAACCTTTGTACGACGCGAAGATAACAGCACCATTCGTGAAGCCTTGCTGCGTGAGCTCAAGCGCGGTGGGCAAGCCTACTTTTTGCATAACGAAGTTGAAACGATTCATAACCGCCGTGCCCGCCTTGAAGAACTTGTGCCCGAGGCCCGTATTGCGGTTGCCCACGGTCAGATGGGTGAGCGCGATCTTGAACAAGTGATGAAAGATTTTTATCAGCAACGCTTTAACGTCTTGCTATGCACCACGATTATCGAAACCGGGATTGATGTTTCAAGCGCCAATACCATCATCATCCACCGAGCTGACCGTTTTGGCTTAGCCCAACTGCACCAATTGCGCGGCCGCGTGGGGCGCTCACACCATCAAGCTTATGCCTATCTGATGACGCCCGGCGAAGACTCGATCACCAAGAACGCAAAAAAACGTCTTGAGGCAATTCAGGCCATGGAAGAACTCGGCTCAGGTTTCTTTTTAGCCATGCATGACCTTGAAATTCGTGGCACAGGCGAGGTGTTAGGCGAGTCGCAATCTGGCAACATCCAAGAGATTGGTTTCTCAATGTACAACGACATGCTCAACGAAGCCGTACGGGCGCTTAAAGCCGGCGTTGAGCCAGATCTAGATGCTCCGTTTAGTGCAGGCTGCGAAGTAAACTTGCACGCCCCCGCCCTGTTGCCCGCTGATTTTTGTGGAGACGTACCGGCGCGGCTCTCTCTGTACAAACGCTTGTCGAGTTGTAAAGACGAAGACGATTTGATTGTGATTCAAGAAGAACTCATTGATCGTTTTGGCAAACTACCCGAACCAGCCCGCACCTTGATCTCGACGCATAAAGTCCGCCTGTTAGGCTTGCCGCTGGGGATTCAAAAAATTGATGCCAGCGAAATACAAATCATGCTGCACTTCAAGCACAACACCACCGTTGACCCGTTGCGCCTGATTGAACTTGTGCAAAAGCAAAAGAACATTCGCTTTGCCGGCCAAGATAAACTACGGGTTGAAATCAAAGGGCTCGATGTCAACGCGCGTTACGAGGCAATTCGTACGTTGCTACGCTCGCTGGCTTAACATCTGCTTGAACGATTGAACTGCCAGACCTTTATCCTGCCAACTTAGACTTGTTTCAATTTACGACTACTCATTCTCTGAATCCGTTTATGACTACTTTTAATCTCGTTGTGCAATCTCCCGCGTTGGCCAGCGATCTGATTGAACAAGCTGCTGCGCTCAGCGAGGCCTCTGGTGTGCAACGTATTAGCACAACCGCAGCGCGCTTGCTTCAGGTCAACGATAGTGCTGAGACACGGGCCGAGTTACTGGTTTGGGGTGAGCGCGTATCGGTGGATACCGCCTACATTGCTGCTGGGTCTCGTTTAGCCGACTGCAAGGTGTTAGCGATGGATATGGACTCGACCCTGATCAACATTGAGTGCATAGACGAAATCGCCGCTTTTGGGGGCGTCAAGGAACAGGTCGCCTCAATCACAGAGGCAGCGATGCGTGGCGAGATCAAAGATTTTTCTGACAGCCTGACACGTCGTGTCGCCTTTTTAAAAGGCTTGTCAGTCGACGTGCTGCAACAGGTCTACGACCAAAAACTACGTTTTAATCCCGGTGCAGAGCAACTCGTTAGTACAGCCCAACAAGCTGGGATCAAAGTTTTGCTGGTCTCCGGCGGCTTTACCTTTTTTACCGAGAAGCTCAAAGCGCGCTTGGGCCTTGATGCAGCACACGCCAACGTGCTCGATCAAGAACAGGGATTGCTCACGGGCAAAGTCAATGGCAGGATTCTTGACGCACAGGTCAAAGCTGATACCTTAACGGCCTTCGCCAAAACGCTTGGTGCGCAGACTCACCAGATCATTGCGATTGGGGATGGTGCGAATGATCTAAAAATGCTGGGGTTGGCAGGCTATTCGGTGGCTTATCGCGCCAAGCCGGTGGTGCGTGCCCAGGCAAATTACGCGTTGAATTTTGCCGGGCTAGATGGGGTGTTGAACTGGTTTGAAAACTAGCTGTACGCCGTCGCTGAACGCGATTCTAAATTCGTTGCAGACTTTCGCTGAACGCGATTGCGGTTTGAACAAGTGCGACGCCCACAGCCCAAACAGGCGATTCGGCAGTGCACGCTTAAGCGCGGCGCAGCAAATATCTAAATACAAAGCCCGGAAACGCCATCACCACAAACAGACTAAAGGTGATGGCATAGAACTCCCAGCGCTGCGTAAAAACGTTACCGATCAAGCGCTCAAACGCAATCCCAACGGTGCCCACCAGACAGTACAGCGCAAGCAACTCAAGCGCGCGCAACCAAAAGGCCTTAGGCATCGGCAAGCGCTTGGGCTGCCACAGCGCAAAGACGCGATTATTAAGAAATGGCACGTTTGCGGCGATAAAAGCCAACAGAATCAAGAGCCAGACCGCTGCAGTTTGATTCATCTACGAGGTTAACTTAAAACGCCAAGGTCGCGCGCATCGCTTGCAGACACAGCACCAACAAACCATTAGGCATCAAACCAAGCACCAACACGGCTAAACCATTGATGATGATTAGTGTTCGTGGCACCCAGTCAACGGTTGTCATTGCAGGCTCGGCTGCTTCAGGCTCATCAAAGTACATGACTTTGATCACACGCAAATAATAGAACGCACCAATTAACGAGAACAATACTGCGACAACGGCCATCCAGAGACGATCTGATTTGAGAAGTGTCTGCAAGATCAGAAGCTTTGCATCAAAACCGACCAAAGGCGGCAAGCCCGCCAAAGAACACATCAAGATCAAGAGCATGGCGGCCATCCACGGGCTGCGACGATTCAAACCTTTTAAGTCACTAATCTGTTCACACTCGTGGCCTTCACGCGCCATCAGCATGATCAAGCCAAACGAAGCAAGCGTCGTCATGACATAGGTCAGCATGTAAAACAAGGCCGAGCCATACGACTCAGTATCAAATTGCTTATCACCGTCGAGCGAGCCTGAAGCCAAGCCCAACAAGATAAACCCCATATGCGAGATTGTTGAGTAGGCCAACATACGCTTAAAGTTGGTCTGCATAATGGCGGTGAGGTTGCCAATTGCCAGCGACAAAAAGGCCAGAATCAACAACATTGGCTGCCAATCGCCGGTGAGGTCACCCAAGCCCACAACCAAGATGCGCAGGGTGATTGCAAAAGCCGCCAATTTAGGCGCAGCCGCCAGTACCAAGGTCACTGCGGTAGGCGAGCCTTGATACACATCAGGCACCCACATATGGAAAGGCACTGCACCAAGCTTAAAGGCTAACCCAGCAACCAGAAACACTACACCAAAGGTCAGAGGCAGGTAATCAATCTGACCCGAATTGACGGCATCAGCGATGTTTTGCAGGTCAAGGTTACCGGTTGCACCGTACAACATCGACATGCCGTACAACATGAAGCCTGAGGCCAACGCGCCCAGCACAAAATATTTCATGGCGGCTTCGGTTGACTGCGCATGATCGCGACGAATCGCAACCAACGCGTACAGCGCCAAGGACATCAATTCAAGACCTAAATAAATCGTCAGGAAATTGCCGGCAGAAATCATCACCATTTGCCCAAGCAATGCAAACAGAACCAATACATAAAATTCGCCACCGCGCAGCATATCGCGTGACTGAACATATTCACGGCCATACGCCAACGTGAGCGCCACTGCAATATACGAGGCGACTTTTAACAAGTGTGCCAGCGGATCAGCAATGTACATTCCGAAGAATGTCTCACCTACCAAACCGATGTTCCATTGCCACATAGATACCACGGCCAATACAGCCAGGGTCACTAAAGACAAACCATAGGCTAAGGTGCGGCGAGCGCCACTGCTCAGCGCATCAAGGATCAGGATAACCATGCCCATCACCAACAGAATAATTTCTGGTGCGGCCAGGCCGAAATCGAATTGAGATTGCATCATGGCGGGGCTTACAGTTTTGAATTGGATACGTGTTGCAACAGGGCCTCGACTGAGGTGTGCATCACATCAGTAAAGGGCTTGGGATGAATACCCATGTAGAGCACGGCTAGTGCCATGATCCCGAGAATCAAAAATTCGCGATTCGACAGATCATGCAACTCACGCACATGATCGTTCGCCACGTCACCAAAGGCGACGCGCTTGACCATCCATAACGAATAAGAGGCCCCAAGGATTAAGGCTGTTGCAGCCAACAAACCGATCCAGAAATTAAACTGCACAGCGCCCATAATGACCATGAACTCGCCCACAAAACCGCTGGTCGCCGGCAAACCAGCATTGGCCATCGAGAACAAGACGAAGAAGGTCACGAAACGCGGCATGGTGTTGATCACTCCACCGTAGTCGGCAATCTGGCGACTGTGCATACGGTCGTACAACACACCGATACACAAGAACATCGCAGCCGAAACAAAACCGTGCGACACCATTTGCACAATCGCACCTTCAACGCCTGCGGTGTTGAAGATAAAGAAACCTAAGGTCACAAAACCCATATGGGCGACCGATGAATAAGCCACGAGCTTTTTCATGTCGTCTTGCACAATTGCAACCATACCGATGTAGATCACGGCGATCAGCGACAAAGCGATGATAATGCCTGACATACCCACGGAGGCATCGGGCACAATCGGCAGCGACAATCTTAAAAAGCCATACGCGCCGAGCTTAAGCATAATGGCAGCCAACACCACCGAGCCGCCAGTAGGCGCCTCAACGTGCGCATCAGGCAACCAAGTGTGTACCGGCCACATTGGCACCTTGACGGCAAAGGCTGCCAAGAAAGCAAAGAAAATCAAAACCTGAGGCGTATACGCCAGTGGCAACTCGTGCCAGGTTTGAATATCAAACGAGCCACCGGCTTCGTTCCAGAGGTACAGAAAAGCGACCAAGGTCAGCAACGAACCCATCAGCGTGTACAAGAAGAACTTGAACGCCGCATAGACGCGATTCGGGCCACCCCAGACGCCCACGATGATATACATCGGAATCAGCGTCGCTTCAAAGAAGATGTAGAACAACAAGCCGTCCATCGCGACAAACACGCCGATCATCAGACCTGACAGGATCAGGAAAGCGGCCATGTACTGTGCAATGCGTGACGTGATGACTTCCCAACCTGCCAGCACGACGATGATCGTAATAAAGGCCGTTAGCAGCACAAACCACAACGAGATGCCGTCAACGCCCAAGTGATACATCACTGCAAAGGCCGGTATCCAGGTCGACTTTTCAACAAACTGCATCGCCGCAGTCGAGTTATCAAAGCCCGTGTAAAGCGGGATCGTGACAAAGAAACTCAGCAACGCGCCGATGAGTGAAAGATTGCGCGTGAGTGCTGGGCGCTCGTCGCTGCCAACCGCCAAAATCAACAAGCCGCAAACGATCGGAACAAAAATCGCAAACGTCAGCCAGGGAGTCGTAAAAGAAGCCATCTCGCTTGCCATCATTTAGTACCAAAGATAATGTAGGTGATCGCGACCAAGAGGCCGATGATCATCGCAAAGGCGTAGTGATAGATGTAGCCCGTCTGGAAACGACGCGTTACACCTGCCAGCGCACCCACTAATTTTGCCGAGCCATTGACCAAGAGGCCATCGATCAAACCGCGATCGCCACGCTGCCAAAAGCTGGTGCCGACCGCACGCAGACCACGCGCGAGGACTTGCTCATTGAACCAGTCAAAGAAATACTTGTTTTCAAGGACCTTGTTCACGAAACTTAGATTCGACTGAATCGCAGCAGGGACTTTAGGATTAATCAGGTAGCAGTACCAAGCCACAACCGCGCCTGCGACCACGAGCCAGAAGGGCACCGTCGTGAAGGCATGCAAGGCATAACCCACCCAGCCGTGAGCGTGATGCCATTCTTTAGCAAGCTCTGCCATTGCAGGATGCTGCGTCAGGATCACGATCGTATTTTTAAAGTACGTGCCGAACAATAAAGGATCAATCGCGATGGCGCCGATGATGATTGAGGGGATCGCCAACAACACAAGTGGCAAGGTCACAACCCAAGGCGACTCGTGCGGTGTGCCACCGTGATGACCATGATCATCGTGACCGTGCGCATCATGTGCGTGAGCATCGCCATGAGCATGCGCATGATCGTGGTCATGGCCGCACGCGGCATGATCATGTCCGTGTGAAGCGGCATGCGCATCGCCGTGCGTATCAAAACGCTCTTTGCCATGAAACACTAAAAAGTAAACGCGGAAAGAATAAAGTGAGGTCACAAACACACCGATCAGCGTGGCGTAATGCGCAAAGCTCGCGCCCCACACATTGGCTGCGCCAGCAGCTTCGATGATGTGCTCTTTCGAGTAAAAGCCTGAGAAGAAGGGCGTGCCCACCAAGGCCAGCGTGCCGATCAAGAACGTGATCCAAGTAATAGGCATGTACTTGCGCAAGCCACCCATGTTACGAATGTCTTGATCGTGATGCATGCCGATAATGACTGAACCTGCACCCAAGAACAACAGTGCTTTAAAGAAGGCATGCGTCATCAGGTGAAAGATGGCGACTGAGTAAGCAGACGCACCCAAGGCAACCGTCATGTAACCGAGTTGCGATAAGGTTGAGTAAGCCACGACGCGCTTAATGTCATTTTGGATGATGCCCAAAATACCCAAGAACAACGCGCCAATCGAACCGATCACGATGATGAACGAGAGCGCAGTGTTTGATAATTCAAACAGCGGTGAAAAACGCGCCACCATAAAGATACCTGCGGTCACCATCGTTGCCGCATGAATCAGTGCCGAGATCGGTGTTGGGCCTTCCATTGAGTCAGGCAACCAGGCATGCAAAGGTACTTGCGCTGATTTACCCATCGCACCGATAAACAAGCAGATGCAGGCTACGGTCAGCAGCATCCAGTTTGTACCAGGCAAGGTCAAAGCAGCCAGCTTGTCGGCTTGTTTAAACACTTCGCCATAGTGCATCGTACCTGCGTAAGCAAAGAGCAAACCGATGCCGAGCACAAAGCCAAAGTCGCCCACGCGGTTCACTAAAAAGGCTTTCATGTTGGCAAAAATTGCTGTGGGCTTGGTGTACCAAAAGCCAATCAACAGGTACGACACCAGACCAACCGCCTCCCAGCCAAAGAACAACTGCACCATGTTGTTAGACATGACCAGCATCAGCATCGAGAAGGTAAACAATGAAATGTAAGCAAAAAAGCGCTGATAGCCTGGATCTTCAGCCATATAGCCGATTGTGTAGATATGCACCATCAGCGACACTGAAGTAACGACCACCATCATGAGCGCAGACAACGGATCAATCAGGAAACCAATTTCGAGTTTTGCCTGGCCTAACAACGACCACGTATACACGGCACCGTCAAAGCTATGCCCATTGAGTACGTCTTTCAGTACCAATACAGAACCAATGGCCGAGACAGCCACCAGCGCGATGGTCAAAAGATGCGAGTTGCGACGACTAACCTGACGCCCCAAGAAACCCGTGCCAAACAGACCCGCGAGGATCGCGCCTAATAAGGGCGCGAGCGCGATGGTCAGATAAAGAGAAGGTGAGCTAAACATATTGTTCCGTGATCCGATCAGCCCTTCAGGCTATCAAGTTCGTCTACGTTAATGGTGCTGAGGTTGCGGAAGAGCAGCACTAAGATTGCCAAACCAATTGCGGCTTCGGCGGCTGCAACCGTCAGAATAAAAAACACGAACACCTGTCCCGCCGCATCACCCATCCAGGTTGAGAAGGCGACAAAATTCATGTTCACGGCCAACAGCATCAACTCAACAGACATCAACAACACAATCAAGTTGCGACGATTCAAAAAAATCCCAAAAACGCCAATGGCAAACAAAATGGCACCCAACACTAAAAAGTGCGGCAGGGTCAACGTCATCATGCTTGATCTCCTTTGGCATTCACAGCCTCTTGACTAGGCATCTTGACTAAGCGCACACGATCTTTAGCACGCACACGCACTGAGGCACCTGGGTCGTTATATTTCACGTCGCGACGTTTACGCAGAGTCAACGAAATCGCGGCAATCATGCCAACCAGCAAGAGCACTGCACCAACCTCAACGGCGTAGGCATATTCGGTATACATCGCCTCACCCAGCGTGCGCGCGTTGTTGTAATCGTTGCCCATGTCAGCGGCTGGGCCAACCTGACCCCATGAGGTTGCCAACACAAACGACATTTCACCCACCATGATCAAACCAACGATCAGGCCCAAAGGCAAATAAGTTTTGATACCCGTGCGAAGCTCTTCCATCTTGACATCAAGCATCATCACAACAAACAAGAACAGCACCATGACCGCACCGACATAGACAAGCACGAGCAACAGCGCTAAAAATTCAGCGCCCAGTAGCATCCAGATCATGGCGGCATTTGCAAAAGCCAGAATCAAATGCAGTACAGCGGTCACCGGGCTTGAAGCGGTAATGACGCGAAAAGCTGCCACCACCAACACAAAAGCCAGCACATAAAACAAGATAGTTGTAAACATCATTTCTTTTAGGCCTCGGCCGTATCAACGATAAGGCGCGTCAATTGCGCGATTGCGGGCGATATCTTCTTCGTAGCGATCACCCACCGCCAACAACATGTCTTTAGTGAAATACAGATCACCGCGCTTTTCACCGTGATACTCGTGAATATGCGTTTCAACAATCGAATCGACTGGGCAGCTTTCTTCACAGAAGCCGCAAAAAATGCATTTAGTCAGATCAATGTCATAGCGCGTTGTACGGCGCGAACCATCTTCACGCGGTTCAGACTCAATCGTGATCGCCATCGCTGGGCAGACCGCCTCACACAGTTTGCAGGCGATGCAACGCTCTTCGCCGTTTGGATAACGACGCAAGGCATGCAAACCACGAAAACGTGGTGACTGAGGTGTTTTTTCAAGCGGGTAACGCAACGTAATCTTGCGCTTGAAAAAATACTTACCCGTCAGCTTCATGCCCTTGAGCAACTCAAGCAGCATCAAACTACCAAAAAAATCTTTAATCGCTTCCATAAATGCCTTTTCTGTCTAGCCGCACTTAGTTCCAGATGTTCCAGGGCGTCTGCATCCAGATCGCCACAACAACCAACCACACACCGGTCAAGGGGATGAAAATCTTCCAGCCCAAGCGCATGATCTGGTCGTACCGATACCGCGGAAACGACGCGCGAAACCAGATGAACAGAGAAACTACAACAAAGGTTTTAAGACCTAACCATAACCAACCCGGAACCCAGGTCAGCGGCGCGATCTCAATCGGGGCTGTCCAGCCACCCAAGAACATAATCGATGCCATGCATGACAAGAAAATCATGTTGGCGTATTCGCCCAAAAAGAACAGCGCAAAGGCCATACCAGAGTATTCAACCATATGACCGGCAACGATTTCAGATTCACCCTCAACCACGTCAAAAGGATGACGGTTGGTTTCAGCGACTGCCGAAATCACATAGATCACAAACAAAGGCAGCAAGGGCAGCCAATTCCAAGACATGAAATTGATGCCGTGATTGGCAAACCACCCGCGGGTTTGTACATTGACGATTTCAGTCATGTTCAAACTGCCTGACACCAACAGCACCGTCACCAAGACAAAACCAATGGCGAGTTCGTAAGACAGCATTTGTGCCGAAGCGCGCATGGCTGCCAAAAATGCGTATTTAGAGTTTGAGGCCCAACCTGCCACAATCACCCCATACACACCGATTGAGGTGATCGCCATCACATACATGAGGCCTGCGTTGACGTTGGCCAACACCAGTTCGGGCCCAAAAGGCACCACGGCCCAAGCTGCTAAGGCCGGCATCAACGTCACCACAGGTGCCAAGATAAATAAAATCTTGTTGGCCTGACTCGGTACGATGACTTCTTTGGTGAGCAGTTTGAAGACGTCTGCAAAAGGCTGCAACAAGCCCCTGAAGCCGACACGATTAGGGCCAAGACGAATGTGCATAAAGCCAATCATCTTGCGTTCCCAGTAGGTCAGGTAGGCAACGCACAAGATAATTGGCACTGCGATGACCAAAATCTTGACCAGCGTCCAAAGCACCAGCCAAACCGTAGGGCCAAGCAACTCAACCCCGAAAGTTTCAAGAACGTTGAGCCATTGCATTAGGCACGCTCCACACTAAGTTGTCCAAACGCACCACCCAGTGCGGCGGTTTGTTCAAAGCCAGCTGCAATGCGCACGGCACCTGGTGCCAACGTATTGTCTTGCTCGGCGGCTAGTACCACCTGCCCCGCTGCCGCTTTCACAAGCACCTGAACGCCCTGTGTCAGACCCAACTGAGCGAGTGTATCGGCATGCATACGCGCCACAGGGGCCCGCGAGGCTGCAGAATCTTGCAAGGCCTGTGCACGCCGCACCATGGCGTCGGTACGGAAAATCGGCACATCGGTGACGCGCTCAAGCTTGGTACCCGCTGCCGACGCAGCGCCTGAAGTCAGAGCACTGAGCTCGCCCTTCAATTGATTAGATAAGCGACTGGTCACGCCACCAGACATCACAGCGTCGCGAACAGACTCTGAGGACTCGTCATCAAAGCCGGCCAAGTGCAAGACGTTGCCCAATACGCGCAAGACTTTCCAACCTGGGCGAGTTTGGCCACGCGGTGCAACCGTGCCTTTGAAACTTTGCGCCAAACCTTGGGCGTTCACAAACGTACCCGAGGTTTCAGTAAACGGTGAAATCGGCAACATCACATGTGCCCAGTCGCGCGCGCCTGTTGCGTAGGGCGTCAGTGCAACGGCAAACTGCGCGGCCTTCAACGCTGCAATCGCTTGTGCGCCTTGATCCACATCTAGCAAAGGCTCAGCGTGCAAGACCACGTAAGCCTTCAACGGCTCAGCAAACATCGCCGCTGCCGTTTTGCCGCCTTTCGAGGGCACAGCGCCAGCTAGGTAGCCGCCAACAGTATTGGCGCCCGCAGTTAAGAAACCTAACTGGCCTGCGGCCAGTTGCGCAATCAGCTGCGCATGGGCCGCGATACGCGAAGCGTCAGGTGCGTTAACCGCGGTGCTACCTAACAGCACAGCGACGCGCTCGCCCGAAGCCAGGCTTGCTGCGATCTGCTCGGCTACTGCACTGGGTTGAACGCCAGACAGTGCAGCCGGAATGTCACTTGACTTGGCCTTTGCCAACGCAACAGCAACTTGAGCCAGCGTATCGGCCAACGCGCTTGGCAAAGCCGTTGCACGTGCAGTGAGCTTAAATAACGGATCATCAGCCGCGGTATCGACCGACGACACCTGTGTGCCGCGCTTAACAGCCTGACGCAAGCGTTGCGCCATCAGCGGATGATCTTTACGTAAGAACGAACCCACTACCAACACACGATCAAGGGTATCGAGTGCGTTGATATTCATACCCAGCCAAGGCGCACCGGTCAGTGCGGCGTCAAAGGCTGCGTCAGTTTGGCGCAAACGGAAATCAATATTTTCAGAACCCAAACCACGTGTGACACGTGCGAGCAAGGCCATTTCTTCGAGCGTGGCGTACTCGCTGGCAAGCGCACCAATTTGCGCAGCACCCGAGGCATCACGCACTTGCATCAACCCTTGTGCAACCGCCTGGAGGGCATCCGACCAAGAGGCCTCGCGCCACTGACCGTCGGTGCCTTTAACCATTGGGCTTGTCAGACGGTCTTCGTTCAAACCTTCGTACGAGAAGCGATCGCGATCGCTGATCCAACACTCGTTCAGCTCTTCGTTTTCAAACGGCACCACACGAATGACCTGGTCACCCTTCACCTGCACCACCAAATTTGCACCCAAACTATCGTGTGGCGACACCGAGCGTCGACGTGCGAGCTCCCAGGTGCGAGCCTGATAGCGGAAAGGCTTTGAAGTCAGTGCGCCTACGGGGCACAGATCAATCATGTTGCCTGATAACTCAGACTCAACTGAGCGACCAACAAAGGTGGTGATCTCTGAGTGCTCGCCACGACCAATCATGCCGAGTTCCATCACACCAGCGATCTCTTGGCCAAAGCGCACGCAACGTGTGCAATGGATGCAGCGCGACATTTCTTCGGCTGACACCAAGGGACCCAAGTCTTTATGAAACACGACGCGCTTTTCTTCTTGATAGCGCGAGCTTGAACCACCATAGCCCACTGCCACGTCTTGCAGCTGACACTCGCCGCCCTGATCGCAAATCGGGCAATCAAGCGGATGATTAATCAGCAAAAACTCCATGACGCTTTTTTGAGCGGCGACAGCGCGCTCGGAGCAGGTGTGAACCACCATGCCGTTGGTCACGGGGGTCGCACACGCCGGCATCGCTTTGGGCGCTTTCTCGACCTCAACCAAACACATCCGGCAGTTGGCCGCAACGGTCAATTTCTTGTGATAACAAAAGTGCGGCACGTAGACACCGAGCTTATGCGCGGCGTGCATCACCATACTGCCTTCTTGCACTTCGACTTTCTTGCCGTCGATGGTTAACTCAACCATAACTTTGTCCAGACCTTAAAGATAGGGGGCCACCACACAGCGCTTATGCTCGATGTGGTACGCAAATTCGTCGCGATAATGCTTTAAGAAACCACGCACTGGCATGGCCGCTGCATCACCCAAGGCGCAAATGGTGCGTCCCATGATGTTGCCTGCAACCGAATCCAGCAAATCGAGATCTTCAGGGCGGCCCTGACCATGCTCGATGCGGTTCACCATGCGGTAGAGCCAACCCGTGCCTTCACGACAAGGGGTGCACTGCCCGCAGCTTTCTTCAAAATAAAAATAAGATAAGCGCAGCAAAGACTTCACCATGCAACGCGTATCGTTCATGACAATCACGGCGCCCGAGCCCAGCATCGAGCCGGCCTTTGAGATCGCGTCGTAATCCATGGTGGTATCCATCATGATGCTGCCAGGAATCACCGGTGCACTTGACCCGCCAGGGATCACCGCTTTAAGTGTTGAGCCACCACGCATACCACCTGCAAGCTCTAACAGCTTTGAAAAGGGTGTACCCAGGGGGATTTCGTAGTTACCGGGGCGCTCGACGTCACCGGTGATCGAAAACAACTTGGTACCACCGTTGTTGGGTTTACCAACTTCAAGATATGCTGGGCCACCGTTGCGAATGATCCAAGGGACCGCTGCAAAGGTTTCAGTATTGTTAATCGTGGTGGGTTTGCCATATAAACCAAAGCTTGCCGGAAAAGGCGGCTTAAACCGTGGCTGACCTTTTTTACCCTCAAGCGATTCAAGCAACGCGGTTTCTTCGCCGCAGATGTAGGCGCCGTAGCCATGAAAAGCATGCAATTGAAAGTTAAATTGCGAACCTAAAATATTGTTGCCAAGCATGCCGGCGGCGCGGGCTTCATCGAGCGCTTCTTCAAAACGCTCGTACACCTCAAAGATTTCGCCGTGAATGTAGTTATAGCCAACCGGGATCCCCATTGCGTAGGCGGCAATGGCCATGCCTTCGATCACGATGTGCGGATTCAAGCGCAAAATATCGCGATCTTTGAACGTGCCAGGCTCGCCTTCGTCAGAATTACAAACCAAATATTTTTGGCCTGGAAACGTGCGGGGCATGAAGCTCCATTTCAGGCCAGTCGGAAACCCTGCACCACCACGACCGCGCAAGCCCGATGCCTTCACTTCGGCAATCACGTCTTCTTGCGTCATGCCTTGGGTCAAAATTTTACGCAAGGCTTCGTAACCACCACGCTTCACGTAATCAGCCAAACGCCAGTTACTACCGTCGAGGCCGTCCATAATTTGCGGGCCAAGATGACGGCCATGCAACGCCATCGAGGCAGGCAAATCATTCGCGGGTGCAGCAACCAAACCCTGCGAATATTTTTGCAGAATGGTCGCGGTTTTATCAGACATCAAGGTGCTCATTGTGAATCCTCGCGCGCAGCCTCGGCCAACTCAGCAAGCATGGCATCGATTTTTTCGGGAGCCATACGCACACACATATGCTTGTTGTTTACGATCAATACGGGTGAATCGCCACAGGCGCCCATGCACTCACCTTCAACTAAGGTAAACACGCCGTCAGCCGTTGTTTCTCGAAACCCAATGCCAAGTTTGGTCTTGAGGTAATCGGCGGTTTTTTCGCCATCACGCAAGGCACAAGGCAGGTTCGTGCAAACGGTGAGTTTGAACTTGCCTACAGGGCGTACGTCAAACATATTGTAAAAAGTCGCGTTTTCTTGCACCGCAATCGCGGGTTGACCAAGATAGTCAGCCACATCTTGAATCACTTCGGGCGACACCCAGCCCTGCTCATCTTGCGCAATGGCAAGAGAGGCCATGATGGCAGACTGCTTTTGATCAGCCGGATATTTGGCGATCTCGCGGTCGATTTTTTTGTAAGCCTGTTCTGAGAGCAACATGTTTTAAATCCGGTATAAGCGATGAGGCAACAATTAGCGGTCGATCTCGCCAAAAACAATATCTTGAGTACCAATGATGGTCACCGCATCAGCAATCATGTGACCACGCGACATTTCGTCGAGCGCCTGCAAATGCACAAAACCAGGCGCACGAATTTTTAAACGATAAGGTTTATTGGCGCCGTCAGACACCATGTAAATACCAAACTCACCCTTAGGGTGCTCGATTGAGGCATAGGCCTCGCCCGCCGGCACGCTAAAGCCTTCAGTGAACAGCTTGAAGTGATGGATGAGTTCTTCCATGTTTGACTTCATGCCGGTACGCTGTGGTGGCGAAACCTTGTGGTTATCGAGCATCACAGGGCCTGGATTTGCACGCAACCACTGCACGCACTGCTGGATGATGCGATTGCTTTCACGCATCTCAGCCACGCGCACCAGATAGCGGTCGTATGAATCGCCATTGACACCAACAGGCACGTCAAATTGCAAACGGTCGTAGACCTCGTATGGCTGCATCTTGCGCAAATCCCAGGCCACGCCTGAACCACGCAACATTGGGCCACTAAAGCCTAAGGCTTTTGCACGTTCAGGATCCACCACACCAATGCCGACTAAGCGTTGCTTCCAGATACGGTTGTCTGTTAGCAAGGTTTCGTACTCGTCGACACACGCTGGGAAACGATTGGTAAAGTCTTCAATAAAATCGAGCAGCGATCCCGAACGGGCGTCGTTCATGATCTTGAAGTCTTTAGCTGTGCGGTATTGGCTGGTTTTACCGTACTGGGGCATTGCATCGGGCAAATCACGATACACACCACCTGGGCGATAGTAGGCCGCGTGCAAACGCGCACCCGACACCGCTTCGTAGCAATCCATCAAATCTTCGCGTTCACGAAACGCGTACAAAAATACCGCCATCGCACCCACGTCAAGGGCGTGCGAACCTAGCGACATCAAATGATTTAACAGCCGAGTAATTTCATCAAACATCACCCGGATGTATTGCGCACGCAACGGCGGCGCAACGCCCATGAGCTTTTCGATTGCCAACACATATGCGTGCTCGTTACACATCATCGAGACGTAATCAAGACGATCCATGTAAGGCAAGGCTTGTAAAAACGTGCGGTGCTCAGCTAATTTTTCAGTAGCACGATGCAACAAACCAATGTGCGGATCAGCACGTTGAATGACTTCGCCATCTAGCTCAAGCACTAAGCGCAACACACCATGCGCAGCAGGATGCTGTGGGCCAAAATTGAGCGTGTAGTTTTTAATTTCAGCCATGATTAGCGCCCTATTCCGTAGCCGTCTTCGCGAATCACACGCGGAATAATCTCGCGCGGTTCAATCGTAACGGGTTGATAGACCACACGGCCTTGCTCAGGGTCGTAACGCATTTCGACATTGCCATACACAGGAAAATCTTTGCGAAACGGATGGCCGATAAAACCATAGTCAGTCAGAATACGACGCAGATCAGGATGACCTTCAAACACAATGCCAAACAGGTCAAACGCTTCGCGCTCAAACCAATTGACGCTTGGCCATACATTGACCAGTGAGCTCATCAACGGGAACTCACCGTTGATCGCATAGGTACGTACACGCAAGCGCCAGTTGTGCGTCAGTGACATCAAGTGCGCGACAACGGCAAAACGCCCAGCAGGGACCAAGGCTGTTTGCGGTGCTTGCCCAACGCGCCCGGCGCCATAGGTGAGGTAGTCAACGCCGCATAAGTCGACGCATGTCTCAAAGCGCAATGACGGCTCGTCGCGCAAACGCAAACAGGTGGCTTCCCACTGCTCAGCTGCAATTTCAAGCGTGATTTCGTCGGTAGACAATGTGAGTTGAGCCTGCTCACCGAGCAGTGTCACGAGTTGTTGCTGCAGGTTTTCTAGCCTGGACATGTGTTTTTAAGCCTGATTAAACCGATGCACAAACATGAGTAGGTGCATCGTCTTGATTTAACGAGCGATAGTATTGGTTTGACGAATTTTGTTTTGCATTTGCAAGAGGCCATAGACCAAGGCCTCTGCTGTGGGTGGACAGCCCGGCACATAGACGTCAACTGGCACAATGCGATCGCAACCGCGCACGACAGAGTACGAATAGTGATAATAGCCACCGCCATTAGCGCATGAGCCCATTGACACGACCCAGCGAGGCTCAGGCATTTGGTCGTAGACTTTACGCAGAGCAGGCGCCATTTTGTTGCAGAGCGTACCTGCCACAATCATCAGATCAGACTGGCGTGGGCTTGGCCTAAAGATGATACCGAACTGGTCAAGGTCGTAACGCGCCGCGCCTGCATGCATCATTTCGACCGCACAGCAAGCCAAGCCAAACGTCATTGGCCACATCGAACCCGTTTTGGCCCAGTTAATAAATTTGTCAGCGCTCGTGGTGACAAAACCTTGCTTCAGAATGCCGTCAATTGCCATGTGTATATTCGCCGCATTGATCGTTGAGATTACTCCCAGTCAAGCGCGCCTTTTTTCCACTCGTAGATGAAACCAACAGTAAGGATCGCTAAAAAAATCATCACTGTCACAAAACCAACGATTCCGACAGCGCTATTTGCAATCGCCCACGGAAACAAAAATGCAATTTCTAAATCGAACAAGATAAACAAAATCGCTACGAGGTAGTAGCGCACGTCAAACTTCATTCGAGAGTCACCAAAGGCTTCAAAACCGCACTCATACGGCGAAAGCTTTTGCGCATCAGGGCGATGCGGCCCAATCAAAGAACCCGCCGCAATCAGGGCAAAGCCAATCAGGCTACCCACTGCGATAAAGAGTAAAACTGGAAAGTATTGTTGCAGATTCATCCAGACGTCTCGGCAGTTGCACAAACCCCAAGAGTATACACCGCCGTTAGGGTTTTTACCTGAAAACCCTAGGAGAAATGAAAAACGGGCCACTCAAAGAGTGACCCGTTTTAACTCGGTACATCACCAAGCTAACCTAAGCTAGCTTGTACTCTAAGCGGTTGCTTAGAATGCGTGACGGATACCAACAGTACCAGTGTTGCCTGACAAACCGGCGATGTTCTGGTAGTTGTTGACGTATGAGTAGATTGCGTACACGTTTGTGCGCTTGGTGAAGGCGTATGAATAGCCAACGCCGAAGGTGTTTTGTGTAGCGCCACCAACATCAGCAACGATACCTGTTGCTGACATACCTTGGTAGGCAGCCATCACAGTACCGCTTGCGCCAACTGGTGCTGACACGTTGATGTTCCATGCGTTTGTACCAGCGCCGTCAGCAAACACGATACCGCCGTTGTTGAACGGGTTCACGATGTCGCTTGACACTGATGAAGTTGCAGCACCGTTAATCAGGCCACCACGAACTTGGTTGTATGCAACGCCAACTTTAGCAACTTTAGCATCGTATGCAGCAGCAACGATCCATGAGCTTACGCCGCCGCCGTTAGCACCAGCAACAGTGTTGCTAGCTGGTGTGAACTTGTCGTACACGCCAGTAACATAGAAGCCGCTGTTTTCGTAGCTAACAGCGCCCGAAATGTTGCGCATGTTGTTGCCAGTGTCAAACGAGCTGCCAGTAGCTGTATCAGCAGCGCCAGCGCCAGTAATCAACTGTTTGCCTGATGCCAAGCCAGTGTTGAATGAGTACTGAGCACCGAACTTGAAGCCTGAGAAGCTTGGTGATTGATACATCAACATGTTGCTTTGACGAATAGCAGTAATGCCCATGACGCCAGAGATGTTGATGATTGGAGCGTTAACCAAGAACGCGCTGTCAATAGGAGCACCGGCAAATTTAAATGCCAAGTTCAGTTGCCGACCGATATCAACTTGACCCCAGGCGTCGTTGCGCAAACCGACGATTGAAGTACGTGACCACTGGCTGTAGGCGTTAGCTGAACCGTCGTTGACGTTAACTTGACCTTCCAAGTTCCAGACAGCTTGGTTACCTGAACCCAAGTCCTCAACGCCTTTCACGCCAAAACGTGAAGTTGACTGAGTACCTGACACAACAGCGATGCTGCTGGTCGAAATGTCAACCTTGCTGAATGGGCCGTTTGACAGGTTGAAGTTTTGGTAGCGAACGCCACCGTCCAACACACCGTACAGTGTGACTGATGATTGAGCCGATGCGGCACCAGCAAAGCCGGCTAACAGGGCGGCAGCGAGCAGAGTCTTTTTCATTTAAGAAATCTCCGTAAATTTGAGTGACAAGAGCAACAAACGGGTGTTTTGTTCGCTGCCCCCCTAACTCCGCTAAGGGAAGTTGACGCTATTGCATCAAAAAACCGAGGCTGTGGCTATGATTCTCGACATAAACCTGCCACCGAGGGGGTGTTTTGTTGGCTTAGTGCAACGTTTTGTTGTTTTTGCCTCAAATAACATAGGGTTTACCCTTTATTTTGAATAATTAACGGCAGCGTGCGAAATTATCTTAAAACCGCCGGTCACTCACCTCTCTCAGGCTAAAGTGCTGCTTGTGGCCCAATCCATGCAACGGGGCGATCCCGCCACTCAATCAAGCCACCCAATCCAACCACCAATACTACCCAGAGAACAAAGCAATGACCGTCACCACACCTACCCAGTCTCGCATTGGTCTTGACGAGTTTTTGTTACTGCTTGACACCCACCATCCCTTTGCGAAGGTTCTTGGTATCACGATCTTAGAGATTGGATACGGCACAGCCACGCTGGCGTTACCCCCGAACCCCAGCTTTCAGCGCCTTGGGGGCATTGTGGCGGGCCCAATGCTGATGGGACTGGCTGATCTGGCCATGTATGCGGCGGTGGTCGGTGCCACAGGTAACGCTGAGGCGGTGACCGCAAGCTTGACGATCAATTTCATGCGCAAAAGCCCGCCGGGCACGATTTACGCCCATGCGCGGGTACTCAAGACGGGTCGCCTGTGCGCAGGTGATGTCACCCTAACGGGCGAAGGCAGCGCTGAACCACTTGCACATAGTGTCAGCACGTGGTCATTACCCAAGGCCTAACACAGCGCTGAGCAGAGCGAGCCAGAGTACTACTGCACGAGGCACCCGACAAAGACAAGCATTTGATTGACAAAGCCATCACCTGCACCGAAGATAAGCACTCATCACCACACTCTTCTTAGCAAAGCCCCACATGAACACCATGCGCCTAGGTTGCCTCACTCTGCCCCGTTTGACCCATACGCTCGCAATGGCCGCACTTGGCTCGTGCTTGCTGGGAACATCTTTCAGCGCCTCTGCGCAAACCACCGACGCTACCGAAAGCTTCCCTAATCGCGCAATCAACATCACGGTCACGTTTCCACCAGGCGGAGGCACTGACATTTTGGCGCGCTTAATCGGCAATGCGCTCACAGAAACAATGGGGCATGCCGCAGTGGTTGAAAACAAGCCGGGCGCTTCGAGCATTATCGGGTCGCAAATCGTCGTGCAAGCCGCACCCGATGGGTACACCTTGATGATGGTGGATTCATCGATTTACGTGAATCCTGGGTTGCGCACAGAGCTGCCGTACAACACTATGAAAGACTTGACACCCATCGTACACATGGCGGTGGCACCGGTGA
>CALFXX010000020.1 GCA_937952975.1 uncultured Alcaligenaceae bacterium | reverse complement strand
TGAAGTACCTGCCACGCGAGGTTGCCTTCGGTAAACTTTGTGCGCTCAGCCAAGGTGCAAGCCTAGTGCGTGCTGAGCTGGGTGCAAGCTAAATTACTGAGGTCACACGTTGAGATTGAGGTCACCCTCTGAAGTGGTGAAAGCGCGAAGCGCTGCGGAGACATCCTTGAAACAAAATATTCAAAAAATGCTGTCACAGGGGCGCGCCAAGCACGTCGCCTCAATCGCACTGACGGCAGGAGTCTTACTCCTCAATACAACACCAGAGGCCTACGCGCAAACCGATTACCCAAATCGCCCCATCAAAGTGGTCGTACCTTACACAGCAGGTGGCAACGTAGACATTACCGCAAGGGTCTACACAAAAAAGCTGTCTGAAAAACTCGGCCAACAGTTCATTGTTGAAAATCGTCCGGGCGCGAGTACGATTATCGGCAGTCAGTCTGTCGCGAAGAGCCCACCCGATGGCTATACGTTATTAATCACTGGCACAATTACCTCGGCTCACACGATGAATCCGGGCTTATTTGCCACACTGCCCTACGACACCAACAAAGACTTTGCACCGATCAGTTTGCTCACGCAAATATCGCTCTTCGTGGTCGTCCATCCGTCGTTGCCCGTCAACACACTGCAAGAGCTCATTACACTTGCAAAGACGAAGCCCAAACAAATCAACGTGGCAACCGGTGGAAGCGGTGGCTCGGCAAACTTAGCCGTTGAGTTATTGACGATGGCCTCAGGCGCTCAGTTCACTGCAGTTCATTACAAGGGCAATGCGCCAGGCCTAGCCGATACGGTGGCAGGGCAAACTTCAATGATGATCGAAACCACCTCGACGGCCTTGCCACATATCAGAGGCGGAAAACTGCGCGCGCTGGCCGTAACGAGCAACAAACGCTCGCCGTTGCTCCCCGACGTGCCAACCGTAGCCGAGTCAGGCTACCCGGGCTATGACGTCACATTAAAAATTGGCCTGCTTGCGCCAGCGGGCACGCCACAAGCAATTCTCGACAAACTTGCGAACGAGGTCGCGAGTATTGCTCGCGACCCTGCCACTCAAAAACTATTTGCCGAGCAGGGCTCTGAGGCAATCAGTAGCACCCCACAAGCCTTTGCCTCAGAGATCGAGGCCGACATCATCAAGTGGACTGAGTTGATGAAAAAGAACGGAATTAAAGCTGAATAGTCAGCGCTGCTGAGCGCTGCTTGTGCATTACCGTCATTTATTGAATAATGGCCCAACAACACTTAGATCACGAGGCAATCATGCAGCAAGAAACGTCGCATCACGAAACATCGTCAAGCAGTATTTGGATCACACTGCTTATTCTTTTTGGCCCGTCAGCACTGACACTATGGTGGGTGATTCACCAGGCGTCTGCGTAAGAAACTGAACTGCTTGTTGCCGCGAGGTTTGGGCACCTTGCCTATCGCCAGAAACCCAACACGCGTCGGACTCATCGCCGATGTCATCGCTTCACTCGATGACACCGCCTAAATCAATACCGCCTTCAATACCGCCTGATTATTTAGCGAAGAGCGAACTCATATTTGCAAACGCCTTAAACTCGATGGCGTTGCCAGACGGATCCATAAAAAACATGGTTGATTGCTCGCCAACCTCGCCTTTAAAGCGCGTGTAGGGTTCAATCACAAATTTTATGCCAACCGCTTTGAGCTTGGTAGCCATGGCTTCCCACTCGGGGATCGACAGCACCGCCCCAAAATGACGCACCGGCACTTGGTGATCATCGACTGCGCTCGTTTGCTTATGACCGCATTCGTCGGGCGCCAAGTGCGCAACCACTTGGTGACCATAAAAATCAAAGTCAACCCAATCAGGTGCGCTACGGCCTTCGCCACAGCCTAATACGCCGACGTAAAACTGACGCGCTTCTTCGATATCGCGCACCGGAAAAGCCAAATGAAAGGGGGGCATTGATGCAGCTTGTGCAGACATTTTTAAAACCTCAGTAAAAAATCGAAAATGCGCCTTCAAACAAGTGGCGAACATCCACGAACTATAAGCTAGACTTCACTTACACTGCAAATAGAGAATTTGATTTAAGGCCACGGACGCTTATCATGCTTAAAACACACCATCGTTATGATTACAGCCCCATCAACGCTCGGCCAGACTACAGTTGGCCAGAGGGCAAACGCCTGGCGGTGCATTTCAGTTTAAATGTCGAGCACTTCTCTTTTGGTGAAGGCATCGGCAACGACTACGGCGGCCCAGGTCCGCACCCAAACACTCGCAGTTTTGCCTGGCGCGATTACGGCAACCGGGTTGGCGCCTGGCGGTTACTTGAGTTAGCGCAAGCCTATAAGTTTCCGTATGCGCTACTTATCAATACCGAGCTCTACGACTACTGCCCTGAAATGATTAAAGCCTTCAGCAGTCGAGGTGACGAAATCGTGGGGCATGGCAGAACCAACGCCGAACGCCAGATCGACATGAGCTACGAACAAGAAAAAGCCTGTATCACCGAGGCGACCGAAGCGATTCGACGCCACGAAGGTAAACCGCCTATGGGCTGGTTGGCGCCATATATTTCACAAACGCATCACTCGCTTGATTTGCTAAAAGAGGCAGGCTATCGCTACATGATGGATTGGTCGTTAGATGATCAGCCCGTATGGTTTAGAACGAAGCACGGCCCCATCCTGTCCGTACCGTATCAGCATGACCTGAATGACTCAATCGAGGCTGTCACGCGGCGCACACCTTCACAACTGTATTGCCAAAATCTAATCGATCAGTTTGACGAAATGCTTGAAGAGTCGGCGCGCAGACCCTTAGTCATGCCCATCGTGTTGCATAGTTTTGTTTTGGGGCAGCCTTACCGGCTTAGGCAGTTCAGGCGCGTGATCGACCACATCATGAAGCATCGCGATCAGTTGTGGCTGACGACACCAGGCGCAATTTGCCAGCATATTGAAAACTTGCCCGACGGAGTCGTGCCAGGTCGAGATATTGCCTACACGCCAGGCGAATAACAAAACAAAAAAACAACAACAGGATTTGCAATGAGCACCGAACATCACCACACCACGGCAAAGGTGTCCGAGCAAAGCCTTGCTCAACGTATCGCCCAACGCGCCTTTGAGTGCAACGCCAACAGCCTGCCACCCGAAACCTTTGCTAAAGCAGAGCTTCATTTGCTCGATACGCTGGGCCTCGCCTTGGCCTCGTATGCACAAGACTTTGCTAAACCCTCATTAGCGGGCATCTTTGCTGCTGCAGGCCCAGGAGATTGTTTTGTGATCGGCTCAGACCGCAAGCTTGCCGCACGCGACGCCGCCTTCGCTAATGGTTTGCTTATGCACGGCCTGGATTTTGATGACACGCACCTGGCCAGCATCATTCACGCCTCGGTTGCGAGCCTGCCTGCTGCGCTGGCAATGGCCGAACACCTCGACGCCAGTTGGGACGATATGCTGTGCGCCTACATTTTAGGGATGGAGGTCTCTATTCGGCTTGGTGCTTCGGTGCAAGGCGGCTTTCACCATGTTGGATTTCATGCGACAGGGATCGTGTCGCACTTCAGTTCGGCGGTTGTAGCCGGCAAACTTATGGGCCTCGGCCCAGAACAACTATGCGCCGCGCAAGGGGTTGCCGCGAGCACCACCTCAGGCGTTCAAGCATTTTTAGAAGAAGGCGCCTGGACCAAACGCATGCATCCGGGCTGGGGAGCTTTAGCGGGGATTACTTCAGCGTATATGGTGCAAACAGGATTCGTTGCACCCACTCGTCCCTACGAAGCGCGTTTTGGTTTGTATGACACCCATTTGCATGACACCCAGCCCTTACCTGGACTCTTGGTCGATACATTTGGGCATGAATGGCGCATGTTAGAAACGGCGATCAAACCCTATCCGATCTGTCATTTCAGTCACGGCTGTACTGAGGCGGCTATCGTGCTAAGCGGTCAAGTTGCTGGGCGCCTAAACGAAATCGTGGAAGTGATCGCCCTGCTACCAGAGCCAACACTTCACATTGTGGCAGAACCCCCTGAAGCCAAACAAAAAGTCACCACAGACTATGAGGCAAAATTTAGTGCGCAGTTTTGTGTGGCAATGGGCTTACTCAAAGGAAGGTTTGGCTTAAAAGAGCTTACCGCCAACGCACTTGCGGATAAGTCGGTGCAGACCTTAACGAGACAAGTGTTTTGTCAGGCAGACCCTGACTCGCAGTTTCCAAAGTACTTTTCAGGCGGCGTCATCGTCAAGTTTAAGGATGGCACGACGCTCAGTCATGATGTGCCGATCAATAAAGGCGCAGGCGAGCGCGCCATGTCAGCAAACGATATTAAAGAAAAGTTTTTAGCGAACGCTCAGCTCAAATTGACAGAGACGCAAGCGGCTGCAACCTTAGAGATCTTACAAAAGGCGCGCGGCAAATCCGTTCGGGCGGTGCTCAAAGACATCGCTGCAGCAGCCTAAGCGATCGGTGCTAAAGCGTCTGCGTCAAAGCTTTCGATCGGCACAGGCTTACCAAATAAATAGCCCTGATAATGCAGGCAGCCATGGTCAAACAGGAATTCACGCTGCACCTGCGTCTCGACGCCCTCGGCGATGACACTTAAGCCTAATGAGCCGCTCATCGCCAAAATCGCTCGCACAATGGACGCGTCGTCCGGGTCAAACGAAATGTCTCGCACAAACGAACTGTCGATTTTGACTTGATCAAGAGGCAAGAGCTTCAAATAAGATAATGAAGAATACCCTGTTCCAAAGTCATCTAAAGAAAAGCTCACGCCACGGCTCTTAAGCTCAAGCATTTTTTCAATTGCTTGATCGACTCGCTGTAAAACGGCACTCTCTGTCAACTCGAGCGTGATGCACTTAGGGTCGATATTAAAGCGCTCGATCCCGTTGAAGATTTTGGCTACAAAATCAGCTTGATGAAATTGATCGGCACTGACGTTGATTGATAACTTTAGCCCGCTTGTTGCGGAGTGCTGCTGCCAACGCTTGAGTTGCTTGAAACCCTGCTCAATGACCCAATCACCAATCGGCACAATCAAACCACTCTCTTCCGCTGCCGCAATAAACGTCAACGGCGAAATAATTGCAGCGTTTGGAGGCGTCCAGCGCAACAGCGCTTCAGCACCCACCACCCGCCCGACTGAGTTCACCTGCGGCTGGTAGTACAACGTGAATTCATCATTATGCAGAGCACGCCTTAAGGCATCGACCAGCGAGGTACTATCATCAATCGAGGCCTGCATCTCAGGGTTGAAAAAACGGTAAGTATTTCGACCGCCTTTCTTTGCTGCGTAAAGCGCCAAATCTGCCTTTTTGAGCAATGCTTCAATCGAGCTATCTTGCTCACCAAAGAGCGTCAGGCCAATACTTGAAGTGATGTAGTAATCAGGTCGGCCGGGCACTAGAGGATATAGTTGTGAAACCGCAGCGTGAATTTTTTTCACTAATTCGTGCGCACGCTTCGTGGCAGTAGCAACATCCTTGCCAAGCTTTTCAAGAATGATGACAAACTCGTCACCCCCGACTCTTGAGACCGTATCATCAGGACGCACGCAATCCATCAGACGGCGACCCACTTGTTTCAACAAGAGGTCACCCACGTCATGCCCAAGTGTATCGTTCAAATTCTTAAAATAATCCAAATCCATCATGAGCAAGGCACCTAAATCGTGCTCTTGTACACCACTCGCAGTCGCCTGCCGCAGCTTGTCAAGTAAGCGACGACGGTTCGGCAACGCAGTCAGAGCGTCGAAAAAGGCGAGGCTATAAATCTTCTCTTCCGCCCTTTTACGCTCGGTAATATCCATGCAAAATCCCATGACACAATCGCCAGGCACCGCAATTGCACGTATGTATGAAAGAAAATCCGAGCCGTCCTTTTTACGCAAGGTCAGCTCTTTTTCACTCGAACTGTCTGTGTGAATACTTTCAAAAAAATGAGCTGACTCTTGAGAATTACCTGCAGAAAACAGGTCTGCAAGCCTCATCGTATGCAGTTCGCTCTTAGAAAATCCAGTCATCAGGCTGACCGCGGGGTTCACGAGCGCAAAGCCACCGTCAGTCCGGGTAACAAAAATCCCCACCGGCGCGTGTTCGATGTAGGTGCGATAGCGCTCTTCGCTGGCGCGCAACGCATGCACAAGCGCTTGGCACCTGTCGATGTCGGCGGTGAGTAAATCATTTTTACCCAGCAGCTCAAAGCGGTTACGATTGGCCTCACTGACGACCGCTTCAAGTTTTCGCGCGCGATTGCGCATCCGAAACAGTAACGCCACACTCATCACCAACAGTAGCGACACCGTAGCAGCAAGAAACAGAAATAACGACGGAATCATGTGTTCAAAGGTTATCGCTACGGAAGACACGGCGACGAAATCTAGGGTCGTACAACGGTCGAACGGCAGGCCCAATACAGCGATCAAGTAAAGAACAACTGAGTCCAACAGCCGCTTGTTGTATAGGAAGTAAGGTCATTAGCTTCTGCGGGATTTCAATATCCATGCATGTACGATACAGCCTCACGGAAGGAAATTTTCACTCACCTCAAAAGCTTGCAACTATGCCGGCACTCTTGCGTGAAATAGACAACGCGCATTGCGCACCACAGAAAAGAACGTCGCAGCCTCCAAAAAAACCCCATTATCTTTTACAACAAATCAAACACATTTCCTCAATTCTATATTTCTTTTGGTTATATGAGAAGAAGGATAGATGTGAGTCAAGAACCACCGTTGATCGCGGCAGGCTCTGGCAAGGTCTCGAGCGGTGGGCACTGCGCAATTGCAAAATAGGTTGAGCAGAAGCTAGACGGCGGTGACGCTAGACGTGCGCTGGCATGCAATGACAGCGCAGTCAAAGATATTAGTGAATATTGCGAGCGATCCAATAGACGATACCGACCAAGGCTGAGGCTCCGCCAAAGAGCCGCCAGGTCATACCGTGCAGCTCGCGATGGAGGTCTGCCTTAGTTGCAAACGTATCCAACCGAGTCTCAATGCGTGCGAGACGATCACGCGCCTCGACAGCAAACTCTTCTAACGCAATAATTCTAGCTTCCATCAAACAACTCCCTAAGTGCGACGCAGAAATTATCTCAAGTTCTAATCGTACCTACAAGAATTTTTAAGCTAAGCAACAAAAATAAAAGCGTAACAATTTGTTACCGTCACTAGATCAAACTCGCAGCAATGTTGATTGTCAACGCAATTAAGGTAGTGTTGAAAAAAAACGCGAGTACGCAATGAGTCAAGCTGACCCGACGCATCGGCTTGCTCGACACGCTGACGTCAGCCGTTTGGCCCGATGTACCAATCACACAAGCGAAATAAACAAAATCAAGATAATCAGGTGAGGTAGAACCCGGAAACTGCAAGCCAGGTTCAAGTCCAAGTGACAGCGCTGAATAGTATTCGTGCGCGTAATGCGTCGCAAACATAAATTGCGTGAACACCCAAGAGGTGAGTACGGTTAACACGGCCAAAGCAATATGCCAAAGTCGATGAAAACCTTGCAAGTCTTTTGCGATCGCCAGCAACTCAACAATTGAACCCAAGCACACAAAAGCCGATACAACCGCCATCAGCAAAATCACACGCTTACCGTCGTTTTGGCGTAGAGCTCGTGCTCGAATATCGTCTGGGTTTGCCCTGGTCATTAGCGTCATAATCAAAGCTAAATACAACACCGAACCAATATTCCAGCCGACGATCAAGCGCACCCAAGCTCCGGTCTGCACCGCAATAGGCAGCACCATTGCAGCAATCAAACCGGCGAACGCACTGATCGCCAGCAGCGGACGACTTCTGATCGCCTTGTAGATTACGACTACGGGGTTGCCGCTTGATCGTTCAGACATATGACACGCCGCCTAATTGAGAATAATGGATGTTGTGGAGATGATGACGCCGCAAAAGACTGTATTCACCTCTACCTTGGCACCAGCGAGATCGATAATGTTTTTATATTTCACAATTTCAGAGGCAATTAATGTTTTAAGTTCTTGCGGTGTACTTGTTTCAGGATCTGCGCCCAAAGAAATCAATTTTTCTGCCACCTCGGGCATCGTAATCACTCTGACTAGCTCTTGATTGAGCTTCAATACGATTTCTTTAGGGGTGCCGGCCGGCGCAAGCAAACAAAACCACCCTCTTAAGTCATAGCCCTTAACGCCCGCCTCGTCTAAAGTGGGTACGTCGTTTAATACCGTCGTCCGCTTCAAACCTGTTGTAGCAAGTGGGCGGATTGTTCCGGCGCTAATCTGCCGTTGCATCGCAGTGATGTTGTCGAACATCATCGCCACACGGCCTGCCATCAAATCAGTTAAGCCCGGCACATTACTTTTATAAGGAATGTGCGTGAGCTTGGCACCAGACATCGAAACAAACAAAGCAGCAGCCAAATGGCTCGTGGTGCCGTTTCCGGATGACGCATAATCGTACTGCCCAGGTGAGGCCTGCGAAAGCCTCACCAAGTCGGCTACAGTTTGTGCCTGTGAGTCTTTAGGTACAGACATCACAAACAAATTGGTCGCGATCAAACCGATCGGTTCAAAATCTTTGATCGGGTCATACGGAAGCTTGGCATACATGCCGGGGTTGATGCCATGCGTTGAGCTAGAACCCAACAATATTGTGTAACCGTCAGCCGGCGCGCGTGCAACCTCAGCACTACCAAGACTGCCGCCTGCTCCCGGACGGGTTTCAACCACCACGGTCTGACCCAGACCTTCAGATAATTTTTGCGCCAAAAACCGACCAATCACGTCGGTGCCACCACCCGCGCCAAACGGGATCACCATCTTTATGGGGCGACTCGGCCAAAGGGCCGTCTGCGCGAATGCTGACGTAGAAAGACAGCCCGCAAACATAGTCGCGAGAAGCGCTGCAGACACCTTACGAATAATCGAATTTTTTATATTTGAATTTTTCATTGTTTTCTTAAAGTGTAAGCAAATGTAATAGGAGGATTGCTAATAGACAAATCGATCCCGTACCCTTGGTAAAAGAGACCCAAAATCCTAAAATGCCGAACCGCCGTGGCATGAAGGATAACCCAATAGAAACCACGATGACGATGCAAGAAACTCGCTTTGACACGATTCTTCCGACACTAGCCACCAAAGAAGATCTCAAAAGTGTAGAGCTCAAACTGACAAGCATGGAGTTCAAACTCACCAAAACCATCCATCACGAAATCACTTCGTTCACCTGGAAAATGATTAGCTGGATGACCGCCGTAGTGGGCATGGCCTTTACTGGTGTGTTTTATGTCGCAAGATACCTGCCGGCTTAGCGGCAAAACTTAATTCAAAAGCTTAAATATCAACGAGTCGCAACGTCTAGGATGGCTTAATGGAAACAAGAATGACAATGCTCGAAACACGCTTTGACACCGTTATCCCAACACTTGCAACAAAAGAAGATCTCAAATATATGGAGCTCAAACTCACCAAAACCATCCATCACGAAATTACCTCGTGCACCTGGAAAATGATTAGCTGGATGACTGTCGTGGTTGGTATGGCGTTTACTGGCGTGTTTTATGTGGCGCGGTATCTGCCAGCTTAAGAGCCGAGCTCATATTTGACGAGCACTCTCGGCCTGACACCTCACGCGCCGTCCGACCCCAAATCCTTAAATACTTTTGCCCGCTTCGAAACGGCCACCGCGACACGCTAACAGATACTCAATCACCTCGGGAGTTGGCAGAACATCTGCAAACTGGCGGTCCATATCAAAAAGCGAGATCGCATGTGAAATTGGAATGCGATCAAAAACAGCTTCTTGCGGCACGATCGCACGATAGTTATATGACGCACAATCGAAAACGGTTGCGCGAATACAATTACTTGTTGCCCCACCTACAACGATCACAGTATCGATACCACGGTCTATCAAATAACCTAACAAAGGTGTGCCGTGAAAACCGCTTGGTTTCTTTTTAACAAAGACAAGGTCACGCGCTGCCGGCACCAGTTGTGGTGAAAGTTCTGCCCCCAAACTCCCTGCCAAACACCATCTGTCCGACTCAAGCAAATCCCTCTTTCGACGGTAGACGCCCATATCCACACCTGAGGGATCGATTTCAAACCGCGTAAAGATACAGGGCACCTCTGCCTGTTGGGCTGTACGTACAACCTGCGCGATGTGTCGCATCGCCTCGCGACCGACTTCACCACAGCTTGACGGCCAATTTTTTTCGTCTTCTGGTTCACCAACCATGTAACGCTGGGCATCGATCACTAAGACTACGGGCTGTTGTCCAAACCCCATGCGGCGACCGAATTTTCCACGAGCAAGTACCGCTTTATCCGCTTCTGTTAAAAATTGATCCCAAAGCCTGCTCATCGATTTTCTACCTTACGCGCTTGCGCTTTTTTCATGTTGGCCAAACGATCCCAAGCGATATCTTTTGATAACTGGTGGGCGACCGACAACAGCCGAGCCTCTGCAAAGGGCCGACCGACAAGTTGAGCACCAATCGGCATCCCTGCACGATCGACGCCAATGGGCATCGTGAGCGAGGGAAGCCCTAAATAATTAAAGGGACGCACTAGTGGTGTTAACGCAGTGACCACGCCAAAGACCTTGCCAGGGGTTTCGACATCCGCTTCTTCATGCGTCGGAACGGGTATCGGCATAGTCGGGCAAACCAGCACGTCGAGATCTTGCATCGTGCCATGCAAAAACTCGTGCAGTATTTTGGCGCGCATCTGAAGCGCCTCTAAGTAGCGTACCGCGGGCACATGCAAACCAGGCTCTGTTCTAGAAAAAACAGCTTGCGAATAGAGATCGCGTCGCTCGCGCATCCAGTGGCCGTGCAAGGTCGCAGCTTCAACTTTTGAAAAAACATCCGCCATGGCATAACACGTGGCAATCTGGTTCGACTGCACCCGACCGACCTGACCGTATCTTGTTTGAATCACTTCGATGAATGACTCAAAGACCTCGGTAATGTCTGGATGACAGGGAGCGATTCCTTCCAACACGGCCCAGCGGCTTGCGCGACCTGCGGTCTCGATGGCCGAGAGATAGTTGGGCACGGGTGCCTCAAGGCTAGAAGCATCGCGTGGATCCCAGCCTGCTAAAACCTGTAGCAAGATGGCGCAGTCTTGAGCCGAACGCGCAATGGGGCCCACACAATCCAGTGAAAATGCTCTTGGAAAACAACCGGCTCGAGAAACACGGCCGTAGGTACCCTTCAAGCCAAACAGTCCATTCATCGATGCGGGCAAGCGCGTTGAACCGCCCGTATCCGAGGCGAGCGCACCGTAGATGACCCCAGCCCCCACCGCCGCACCCGAACCGCTCGACGATCCACCAGAAATACGCTCTAGATCCCAGCTATTACGACAATCACCGAAGTGCGGATTTTGCCCGGTTGGCCCGGCCACCATTTCATTCATATTGAGCGGGCCCAAATCTACCGCGCCGGCTTCGCTTAGCCTCTGTAGCGTAGTGGCAGTCACGCGGCCCAGATCCGTGCCTGTCACTTTTGACCCAACCGTCATGGGTAAGCCCTGTCGCTCGAAGCAGTCTTTGTGTGCCAGAGGAATACCATGTAGCGGCCCCCGCCATTTTCCTGAAGCGGCCTCGAGGTCTAGCTGTTTTGCCTGCGAGATCGCGCTTTCCGCCCAGATATCGATAAACGCATTGAGCATCGGTTGTGTCTTTACCGCGCGGTCGAGTGCGTGTCGAGTCAACTCTTCAGCTGTTAACTCTTTGCGCCTTAAGCGCGCACCCACTTCTGTAATTGAGGCCTCAAGAATATCCGTCGGCTGATTTAACGGTAAGGGCATCATCTTCAGCTCATCCGGTTCGTGTCATCTGCCTCAGCCAACAGCAGCTTCGAAAAGTCTTGCGGGTGATCCCCACTTTGAACACGGCCTGCCGCACCGTTTCGGACGGCCTCGTTAAGTCGTAAAACTTCTGCAGAAATCTGCTTGATATCAGAGCGAGAAACGATGCCGTGCAAGAGTTCACCGATTTGCTTCAACGCTACTTGCACTGCCTCTACATCAGCCTGATGCTTGCGATCACTCATCGCGTATCTCCTAGTTCTGCACACCAGCACGCTTAGCAATCGCGCGCCAGCGCTCTAGATCTTTGATTAACAGTTGCTGAAAGGACTCTGGTGTGCCAATAGCGGGAGAAGCGCCCACTGTTTTTAAAAAGTCGGCAAACGCGGTATCGGTGACGATCTTATTCACCTCAGCATTCATCTTTTGTAAGATCGGCACTGGAATACCTGCCGGTGCAAACAAGCCCCACCAGACATCTACCTCATAGTGTGTCCCTGTCGCCTCTATGACGGTGGGAATATTTGGATAGTCTGGTTCGCGCTTTGCACCAGTGAAAGCAAGCTTAGGCAAACTATCGGCGGCATTCCCTTTAATCGACGCAATCGTAGTGATAATCATATCGAGTCGTCCCGCCACCAGATCTAGTTGAGCCGGCGAGATTCCCTTATAAGGTACTGCAGTCATTTTGATATCAAAGATATCGTTAAAGAGCTCGGTCGCCATCTGGGTACTGTCACCCAAACCAGCACTGCCAAAGTTCATTTTGCGCGGATTCGCCTTTGCGTAAGCGATCAGCTCTTTGATGTCTTTGACTGGGAACTCTGTACTGGTGAGCACGACAAACGGCGAACGTGCGACTTGCGCCACCCCCATGAACGCCTTGGGCGGATCATAAGGTGTTTGTTGAACCGCCGCCGACGTTGCAAGCGAGCTTGAAATGAAGAGGAATGTATAGCCATCGGGCTTTGAAATTGCGACCGCTTGCGAACCAATCGCGCCAGCTCCACCGCCTTTATTTTCGACTACGACAGACTGACCAAGGACTTTACTCAGACCATCAGCCAGGCGCCTGGCGATGACATCATTACTACCACCAGGGGGAAACGGAACCACCATATGAATCGGTAAGGTGGGCCAAGCCGGATTCGCAAAAGTGGTCGCTGGCGCGCTTATTAGCGCAACGATGGCGATACAACTTAGTGAAAAAAATTGACGAATCATGACTGGAACCCTATTGTTTTGATAAGAGTTACATAATTTATACGCTGATAAATTAACACACCACACAACGGTCATTTCACGATATGTCGCGATGCGTGTAAATTTGAACCTGTTGTAAAACACTAGCAGCACCCCTCATTCATTCACGGACTCACCATGTACCGACGCCCTGCCTTTGTAGACCTACCCAAACCATCGGGTGAGAACCTACCCCTTGCCTGGGGTCTTGAAACAGAAAATGTCGGCATGCTGGCAGCGATTAGCGCCGACTATGCTGCACAGGCTGCCAAGTTGGTGCAAAGCGGTGATCGAGTTAATCTGGATTTGCCTCTGCACCTACCTCTTGGTGCCGTACCCGCGCATTCGCACCGCATCCGAGAGGCGCCCGTTCATGAGCTTGTCACTGACACCTATGAAGGACTACTCATACGCGATGACTGCGTGACGTTTCACCCGCAGGCTTCTTCACAATGGGATAGCCTAGCTCACGTTGGCGATCCAGTGCATGGCTTTTATGATGGCACGCAAAGCACAGAAATTCACTTAGGAGATGGCTCTCGCAACGGAGTTGATCGTTACGCGGATTTTGGAATCTTTACGCGCGGTATCTACATCGATTTGCCTGACTTTTATAAAAACAACCACCGCTCGTGGTCTGCCTTAGGCTCTCAAATATGTAGTGCCGATGATTTACAACTAGCGCTCGAGCAAAGTGAAGTCAAACCACAGCTCGGTGATGTGCTCTGTGTTCGGACAGGCTGGCTTGAAGCCTTCAACACGGCAAGCCCTGAGGGCAAGAAAACGATATTTCAGGGTCGTGATTATTCTGGTTTGGCAGGTGACGAGTCTATGTGGAAGTTCTTGTGGGATTCTGGCTTTGCTGCAGTGGCAAGCGATTCTGTCACTGTCGAAGCTTGGCCGTTAGAACGAGGCAAACCTAGCCTGCATCTTGCGATCGCGCGTCTTGGTCTTGTCTTGGGCGAAATGTTTGATCTTGACGCGCTGCGTGCTGCGGTGCACAAGCACAAACGAAACACCTTTCTGTTTACCTCTAAGCCATTAAACCTGCGGGGTGCAATTGGTTCGCCCCCAAACGCTATGGCTATTTTTTAATGACCGTTGGTATCTTGAAGTGTATGCTTATAGACAAACAAACTTGGCCTGACCAATTAACCTTGAGCAACTCTGGCTGCCTTTGTCAGTCTCGCATGGCCTCTACTGGGCATAGCAATCCGTGACCGAGGTCGACGCCATCTTCTTCTCTCTACAACACTCATTTTTAGGAACATCATGACTAGTCGCCGTAACTTTCTCACGATCGCCGCCGCCTCTGTCGCTGCCCCTTTTGTCGCTAACGCACAAACTGTCACCACGCTTCGAATGGGCCACGTCACTGCAGCGGGTTCAGTATTTGATATGGGTGCAAAAAAATTCGCTGAGCTGTTTGAACAAAAAACAAACGGTGCAGTCAAAGTCAATGTGTTTCCTGGTGGCCAACTTGGTCAAGAGCGTGAAGCCATGGAAGGTATGCCTTTGGGCATTGTCGATTTACATCTTTACGGCACCTCAACCTTAACCGCCATCGCACCAGAGATTGGTGACTGCGACTTACCATTTCTTTACACCTCCAAAGAACACGCCGACAAGTGCCTTGAAAGTGCCATCGGCGATCACTGGCTAAAGCTTCTAGAGCCTCGCGGCATCATCGGCTTAGGCTGGGGTGCGGGCGGTTTTCGTTCATGCTTGAATGCAAAAAAATCTATCGCAACCAAAGAAGGTTTCTCTGGCATGAAGTTTCGAGTCGCCGGCGGACCTGTCTTCATCGGCATGTTTAAAGCCCTGGGTGCTAGCGCGATTCAAATGAATTGGGGCGAGGTCTATACCGCCGTGCAACAAGGCGTGATTGACGGACTTGAGTGCCCGCCAAACGTCATGTTGAGTTCTAAGTTAAATGAGGTCGCAAAATTTGTCACTTTAGATGAGCATACCTACTCTGCCTTAGTCTTCGGCATATCTGCCCCCGCCTTCAAAAAATTAAATACAGAGCAAAAAAAGGCGGCCGCTGACTCTGGCGTGCAAGCCGGACGCTACATGCGCGAGCTTGCCGCAAAGCTTGATTCGGATGCTTCTGCCGAATTGACCGCCAAAGGCGTCAAAGTCGATACGATTGATAAGGCTCCGTTGATTGCTGCGATGGCTCCCGTCTACAAGGATCTCGCTAAAAATCAAAAGATCATTGAGCAAATTCGAGCGATCAAGGTTTAACGCAGCCATTGGAGTCATCAACGCTTCACGCTGTCATTCGAGACATGAGAGCTTAACGCCCCAATGCTAATCGCCGCTCTAGTTATTTCTTTTATTGCCTTCGTTGCAATCGGAATACCCATTGCCTTTGCGATGGGTGCCGCGTCAGTCACCTTCCTACTGCTTGAAGGTCGGCTCCCGCTTGCACTCATCGCTCAGCGGCTGTTTGCCGGGATCGATTCATTTCCATTGATGGCAGTGCCTTTCTTTATTTTTGCCGGACTCTTAATGGATTCCGGTGGAATTTCGGCTCGTTTAGTGACTCTTGCCCGGGTACTCATTGGACACGTACGCGGCGGCCTGGCGATGGTCGTCATGCTTGCCGAAATGTTTTTCTCTGGGATATCTGGTTCGACGACCGCTGATATCTCAGCGATTGGCTCGACGATGATTCCGGCGATGCGACGGGCTGGGTATTCGCCTGAACGCGCTGCAGCGATTGTGGCGGCGGCCTCATCCATGGGTGTGCTGATTCCACCATGCATCATGATGGTCGTGCTCGGTAGCCTCGTCAATATCTCGATCGGACGCTTATTTATCGCAGGATTTTTGCCTTCGGCAGTCATGGTGCTTGGCTTAATGATCTTAATTACCTTTCAGGCACGACGAGGGATCTTACCCCCAAGCGAATTGCGAGCAACGCGAAGCGAAATCTATGCTGCGTTCAAAAACAGTGCACTCGCCTTACTCCTGCCCGTCATTATTTTTGGGGGGATTTTGTTGGGCATCGCGACCCCCACAGAAATTGCAGCCATCGGTGCAATCTATGCCTTGGTCGTGAGTTTGTTCACCTATCGCGAGGTATCTTGGCGCGATCTACACGAGATCTGCGAGCAAACCATTATTTTGACAGGAGCAGCACTATTGCTTATTGGATTAGCCATGACGTTTTCATGGATCTTAGCCAGTCAGCAAACGCCCGCTGCGATTGCCCACCTCATGTCGATCATTGGAGGCGGTGCGATCGGTTTTCTCTTACTCAGTATCATCACCTTTTTGATCGCGGGCGTGTTCTTAGAAGGTCTGCCCGCACTCATCATCTTGATGCCAATTCTCTTACCAGTCGCAGAGCGAGTAGGCGTCGACCCTCTTCACTTTGGCATTCTTGCCATTGGTACGGTTGGCGTCGGTATTTTTTTACCGCCTATCGGGATTGGCTTACTTTTGTCAGCGGGCATTGCCCGCTGCAGCATGCGCAGTGTGACTAAAGTTTTTATGCCCTACCTACTTGTGCTAATTGTTTCCTTAGTCATCATTGCGTTAATACCGGCAATCACTCTGGTACTACCAAAGCTTTTAATAGATTGATGATGCAAATTTTTATAAAAATATCGGGTCTGCTTTATCGTCTGACGAGCGCTATTGCGATCGGCGCTCTCATCGCGATGACTTTAATTGTTTGCGCAAACATTTTTGCGCGCAGCGTCTTCAATGCTAGCTTCTCTTGGAGCGAAGAGGTTGCTCGCTTTCTGATGATCTGGGCCGCCCTATGTGGCGCAGCGATGGCAGTGCGCAGAGGTGCCCACTTCAGAATGGATTTATCCACACAGTTTGGCATCTCGGTTAGGTGGCTCGATCGATTACCTTCTTGCGCGGCGATCGGCATCGGTATGCTCTTATTTTGGCAAGGTCTGATTCTTGTGGATCTTGCCTCAATGCAGCTCGCAACGGGCACCCAAATCCCAATGAGCATCCCTTACCTATGCCTGCCGATCTCGGGGTTTTTAATGGTGATATTTGGAGCCGAGGCGTTACTGGGCTTAAGCCCCGCAAAGCCCCTGCACGGCGACAACTTGCCTGAGTAAACACGGCTTCAGCCAAAGCTTGTTTCGAGGAAGTGCCAATCTTAAACTCGTCTTGCATTCAAAATATTCTATTTTTATCTTGACGTGCGTCGAATAGGATCGTAAAAACAATAAGTATTATTCGGGAAATACGACCTGCGGCAATCTTTTGATCGCGACTCGGGTCAAGACTGCATCTCGAATAAATAAAAACATACGCCAACGAGCGAGCAAAGGGACAAATCATGTTGAAGAAAGGCCTCAAGTTAAATATTAAACGGCGCGGGATCACACTGTTAGCTGCGATCGTTGCCGGGCTATCGATCGCTCCAAGCCTCACACAGGCGCAGAACTATCCAGACCGCCCCATCAAATGGCTCGTGCCTTACGGACCAGGCGGCGGGACAGATATCGTGGCGCGAATTGTGACGCAGAATATGTCAACGAATCTCAAGCAACCATTTATTGTTGAGAACCGTGGTGGCGGCAATACGATTATTGCGACTCAGGCCTTAAGTAAATTGCCGCCAGACGGCTACTCTGCGATGCAAACCGCAGACCAACTTGCTGCGAATACCTCGTTGTATAAAGAGTTGCCTTACGTCGCCAATCAAGACTTTGAATTTGTCAGTTCATTAGTGAAGACGCCATTGGTGCTTTTGGCTCGTAACGATTTGCCTGTCAGCACAATGAAAGAGCTAGTTGACTATATTCAAAAAAATGAAAAGAAAATGAGTTACGGCAGCTGGGGAAATGGCAGTATGAATCACCTGACCATGGAGGCGCTAGCCGGCCAACTCAAAGCAACGCCGTTGCATGTTCCTTACGCAGGCGCCCCTTTAGCGATTAACGCTTTGTTAGGTGGTTTCATCGATTTGCTTTTTACCGATCTTGGTTCAGCCTTGCCACAAATTCAAGCGGGCAAACTCAAACCCTTAGCAGTTTCAACTGCGACTCGGATTACGCAACTACCAGACCTGCCAACCATCGCAGAGTCTGGTTTCCCTGGTTTCGACTTGTATAGTTACCAAGGTGTGATCCTGCCAAAAGGCACGCCTGCTGATCTTGTAGCTAAATTATCGGCCGCGATTAAAGTAGCGTTAGATAATCCGACGATTGCAAATGACTTGAATTCGCGCGGCTATATCCCTAGCCCCAGTACACCCGCTCAATTCAAAGCGCAATTTATTAAAAGTGAAAAAGACTTAGGTGAAATTATTAAAAGCAGAAACATCACGCTTGATAAGTAAACCCAAAACACCTAAATTCAATCTATCTTAAATAACCTACATACCGGAGACAACTATGAATGCTGCTGAAGCCGCACTACGACCCAAAGTTCCAGAAGGTTGGCTAGACCCGCAAAAATTACCCGCACACTTAAAGTCGACCTTAGTCGATCCCGCCAAGATGGAGTGGGTACCCTCGAAGTTTCCGGGCATCAGTTCTAAGGTCTTGTTCGCTGACCCCGCTTCTGGTATTTCAAGCATTCTGTTCAAGATGGAGCCCGGTGCGATTGTGCCCCTACACGAGCACGCCGCGCTTGAACAAACTTGGATTATCGAAGGTAGCCTTGTCGACTTAGATGGTGCAGCGTCGGCCGGTCAATTCGTCTGGCGTCCGGGTGGCAACGTCCACCAAGCCTACTCACCGAATGGTGCTGTTTTATTGGGTATGTTTATGAAACCCAATATCTTTGCCAATGGCACAGAGTTTTATGTCGAATAAGTTCACACGGGTGTGAACTTTGGCGTGACGGGTAAAACGGCGAGATCCTTCCAGCCAATGGGTGCGCCCGCCCGTTTTGCCGCCTCTGTCCCGGCAAGGCTCTCGTCCCATCGATTTGCCAAAAAACGTAAGCCGGTCACGTCATTCGCCTCGCTAGAACACAACCAATACAGTGGCGGCAACATCGCCTCGGGTTGAATCAGCTCTTCTCGCAAGAAAGGCGCCTCGCCAGGGATCATGGGTGTGTTCACGATGCCGCCCGGTATCAGCACGTTCACCGTCACGCCGGATCCGTTTAAGTCACTAGCCATCACAGCACTGAGCCCCTCGGCAGCAGCCTTCGTCGGGCCATAGGGGCAGTAGCCCTCTCTGAGCATGGTGCCTAAACTTGTCGTGACATTGATAATGCGCCCCCAACCATCTGCAAGCATTCGTTTGGAAACAACCTGACTGAGCAAAAAGACCGCATTCGCGTTCACCGCAATCGCGTTGGTCCATTGTTCGGGAGTGACATCGTAAAACTTTGGTGGATGCCGATGGTAGTCGCTTCGAACTTGTCCCTGACCGAGACCCGCGTTATTGATCAATATATTGATACGACCTAGACGTTCTTGAACGCGGTCTACTAAAAACGTGGCATCGAACTGGGTGAGATCTTCTGTGAAAAGTTCTAGATGTTTGTCTTGTGCTGATTGCTTGGCTAACTGTTGAAGCGCAAGCAAACTTTGCTCGTCGCGGTCGACGGCAGCGATGCGCATACCCTTTGCAAGCAAACCCAAGGCCATTGCCTTGCCGATGCCCTTACCTGCCCCGGTAATTAGGGCAACAGGGGCGTTTGGAGTACTTAGCGTCATGATATTTGCCTTCTTAAATTCTTGTGATCAAAAAAACTGAGGCTTCGCCGTCGCAATCTTCTAAAATAGGAAGTCGTCGTTTGATGCGAGTAGTTTTAAAAAATTGGAGGGCATGGCTCCACGAGAAGCACCACCACAGTTTGTATTATGATGACTTTAAAAATATATGCAGACATGATAGCAACAGTTGAATATCATGTATGCGTCAATTTTTATAAAAACAAAAAACAAACGAGACACACCATGTACAACCGCTTCGCGACAATTATTGCAGCTTGCACCCTCGCCTTCGCCTCGGCTGCAGCATATGCGCAATATCCAGACAAACCGATACGCCTGATCATTCCATTTCCGGCGGGTTCGGTGACCGATACCCTGACCCGCGTGATCGCTCCAAAGCTCTCGCAGCGCTTAGGTCAAAACGTCGTTGTCGAAAACAAGGCTGGGGCCAACGGCGCCATAGCCGGTCAGTTCATTGCACGCGCTGCACCAGATGGCTACACCTTGATGATGGGCACCAATAGCCCGTTAGCAGGGATCCCCTTTCTGATGAAAGATCCGCCCTATAACGTACTGACTGATTTCACGTCTATCGGATTTATTGGCAACTTCACGCATTTTCTGTTGGTCAATCAAGAGCTGCCAGTCAAAAACCTAAACGAGCTACTGGCCTATGCGCGCGCACATCCAGGCAAATTGAACTTTGGGTCTGGACACACCGCAGCGCTGATATACGGGACACAGCTTAAATCCTTAGGCCAGGTCGACATCGTGCAGGTATCTTATAAAGGCGAACCTGAGCAAACCGCTGACTTGCTGGCGAATCGCATACAGCTCGCCTTTACCTCACCAGCTACCTCAACAGGCTTCATCAAAGAAAACAGGTTACGACCGCTAGGTGTTGTACTTGATAAGCGCAGCCCAATTTTTCCGGACGTACCGACAATGGCAGAAGCTGGGTTACCAAATTTCACTAACATCAGCTGGATGGCACTGGTAGGCCCTGCGAAACTGCCAAGGCCAATCGTTGATCTGCTGAATAAAGAACTCAATGCAGTGCTCAAGATGCCCGAAGTGCGCGAACAGCTTGAGCGTCAGTCGATGGAAAGCGCAGCAGGGTCGCCAGAGGATCTTGATGTCATCTTGAAAGACCAACTTGAGACATGGCGCAAGGCGTTGGCAACTGCGGGCATCAAAGCGGAGTGATCGAGATTTAACCAAAGGCGCGTAAATGCTTGCTGCTCAGGGGATTGACGCGCGTTCGGTTAGACTAAAAATCTTTCCGCCAACAACACCCAATAGGCAGAGCCGATACTCACATTATGATCGTTAAAGTCATAATTTGAGTTGTGCACCATGCAAGCACCATGCCCCCCAGTGCTTTGGTCTCCGTTGCCAATCAGTAAATAACAACCTGGCAGTTGCTCGAGCATAAACGCAAAATCCTCGCTTCCTGTCAGCGGCGCAGCATTCAAATTAACGTTCGATGCGCCGACCAACTCACACGCCACTGCCCGCGCAAAGTCTGTTTCTTCTTTTGTATTGACCAGAACTGGGTAACCACTCACAAAATCAACGCTAGCGGTAACGCCATAGCTTTGCGCCTGAGCCTGTACCAACTCAGCGATTCGTTTTTTCAGCATGGCATGCACCTCGCGACTGAGCGCGCGCACACTCAGCTTCAGTACAGCACGCTGCGGGATCACGTTATTAACCTGCCCTGCCTGAAATGATCCCACCGTAATCACCGACATTTCGAGCGGCGGCGTATTACGAGAGACGATTGATTGCAGCGCCATCACAATGGCAGACCCGGCAACGACTGGATCAGCAGCGAAATGGGGCATGGCTCCATGACCACCGACGCCGTCAAGCGTAATGGTGATGTTTTGACTTGAAGCCATAAACGGACCATCTTTAAAAACCAAGTGTCCGGGCGTCATCCCTGGCATGTTATGCATCGCGAAGATCGCATCACAAGGAAACTTCTCAAACAAGCCATCATCCATCATTTTCTTTGCACCGCCGAGTCCCTCCTCGGCAGGTTGAAAAATCAAATTCAGGGTTCCGTTGAAGTGTCCGGACTCGGCTAAAAACTTTGCGGCGGCTAATAGCATTGCCGTGTGCCCATCGTGCCCGCATGCGTGCATGACACCCGTATGGCAGCTTGCGTACGCCAGGCCCGTGGCTTCTTCAATCGGTAAGGCGTCCATATCGGCACGGATGCCGATGGATTTAGTGCCAGTTCCCTTTTTCAATTGCCCAACAACACCCGTTTGGCCAAGGCCTGTTGTGACCTCATAGCCCCAGGATCTGAGCTGGTTGGCAACTAGCTCGCTCGTTCTACGTTCTTGATAGCCAAGCTCAGGGTGTTTGTGTATGTCACGACGAACGGCCGTGAACTCATCGGCAATTAACTTCAAGCTCTCAAGATGAGGATGCATACTTTACTCCGGCTGGTAATGTATCGTTTTAGCAATTACACAAAATTTTTTCTACGCCTTCTGCATAAACTCGGACGATCTCGGCTTGCGCCAACGCCCATGCACTCAACGCACAATTGAGTTTATGAATTTTTTCAGCAATTTTGCTTCTAAATAGCAAGAGATATTGAGCGCATGTCATAATACTCGTCAAATCTCGATCGGGAGAGCCCTCGATGTTGAATAAACATCAGGCGCCGAAGGAGCAACCGCCCCGGAAACTCTCAGGCAAAAGGACCGATTTAGATCTTGCACTCTGAAGAGCTGCCGCGATTCGTCATGCGTCACACCGCAGGAGCAAACATTCAACTTTCGTGTCTGAATGTGAATCTCTCAGGTACCAAACAGAGGGGGCGTGTAGAAAACATCTGGTTTTCGCACCCAACCCTATCGACGTTTGGAGCTCGCTCTCATGAAATCAATCGCTGTCATTGGTGGTGGCATTACTGGCGCAACCACGGCCTACGCTTTAGCAAAACGTGGCTACACAGTCACACTCATCGAAAAACATCGCTACTCGGCCATGGAGACCTCGTTTGCAAACGGTGGCCAACTCTCGGCCTCAAACGCTGAAGTCTGGAATCACTGGTCAACCATCCTCAAGGGGATGAAATGGATGCTGAAAAGCGACGCCCCCTTACTTGTCAATCCAAAACCAAGCTGGCACAAAATTTCTTGGTTTGCAGAATTTATTGGCAACCTTCCAAACTATCGTAAACACACAATCGAAACGACCCAACTCGCGATCGCGGCCCGCGATCATTTGTTTGCGTGGGCACAAAATGAAAACATTGATTTTGATTTAAAAAAACTCGGTATCTTGCATATCTATCGCGAGAAGAAAGGCTTTGAGCATGCCGGTAAAGTCTCAACTCTGCTTGCCGCGGGTGGGCTTGAGCGTCGCGCAGTAACCCCGGATGAAATGCGCGCGATTGAACCAACCTTAGCCGGAAACTATTACGGGGGTTATTTCACCGAGAGCGATTGCACGGGTGACATCCATAAATTTACGGTCGGGATTGCCGCAGCCGCTGAGCGCCTAGATGTGAATATGCTTTTCGGGCACGACGTTACGCGGGTTCAAAGTAACGGCACCCAAGTAACTATCACGCTACAGCAAGAACAAAATCTTCAAGATATTAAATTTGATGGCGTGGTGGTGTGTGCGGGTGTTGCGAGCCGCAACTTGGCGTCGCAACTTGGCGATCGTGTCAATGTGTATCCAGTCAAAGGCTACTCGATCACGGTCAATTTACTTGATGCACAGAGTCAAGCCTCTGCGCCTCAGGTCAGCTTGCTGGATGACGAGACGAAACTGGTCACAAGTCGTCTCGGGCTTGAGCGCTTTCGTGTCGCGGGCACTGCAGAGTTCAATGGCTACAACAAAGATATTCGCGCTGACCGTATTCGGCCACTGATTGATTGGGTCGAGCAATGTTTTCCGGGCGTCAATACCAGGCAAGTTGTGCCGTGGGCAGGTCTACGTCCAATGATGCCAAACATGATGCCGCGCGTTGGTCGCGGTCGTCATGCCAATGTTTTTTACAACACTGGGCATGGTCACCTTGGATGGACGTTATCTGCTGTGACTGCCGAGATGGTAAGCGGCGTGATTGATGCGGCGAATCAGTCTGTATCAAGCGCAAAGACTGCTAGGTTGCCAACACCTGCGGTTGCTTGATGTAGAAACCAACGGCCAACTCATCTTTGGCATCGACGGCTGGTGCATCCGCTGCAATCTTTACCGCGGCGGTGCGCCTGAAGGCATCGGCCGATCATAGGCATGCAAAATGGCATAAGAAAAGAAAAAGCGCCTCGAAAGGCGCATATTCATTTACTGCTTGGCGGAGGCGCAGGGATTCGAACCCTGGATGCAAGTTTTAGCTCACATACTCCCTTAGCAGGGGAGCCCCTTCAGCCTCTCGGGCACGCCTCCAAACCAAGTGCGCATTCTAGCATGAGCGGGGGTTACTGCGGTGCAGCGCAAAAGCCCGCTGACCGCCCAAAGACGGCTCGGTTTACCACACCGGCAATCAAATGTCTTTTTTAAACGATTCAGAGACAAACAGCACTGCAACCAACGATATGGCGGCCACCGCGACAATCATATACGCCGGCACCATCTCGTTTTCAGTTCGATGGATTAACCATGAGGCGACTAAGGGAGTCAGGCCGCCAAGAATCCCCATCGTTAAGTTGTAGCCCAGCGCTACAACGGTGGTGCGGATATGGGCAGGGGCTGACTCAACGATCAAGGCAGGCATGGCGCCATTAAACAGGCCTACCACCAGAGCAAAGCCGATTTGGGATAACTGAATGACCAGAGCGCTTTGGTGATACATCCCGTACATCAGTGGGATTGAAAAAATCAAACCAGCGAGCGCACCGATGATTAACACCGGTTTTCGACCAATACGGTCAGACAACGCACCGGCTAAGAGTGTGAGAGGCACCAACACGATCATGCTTAAGGTGTTGATTTCGAGAGATTTGCCAGGTGGAATCTTGTCTACCAACTCTAGCCAACTCACGATATATACAAAAATCAAATAGAAAGATACCGCGAGAAATGCTGAAACTCCTGAGAGTTTTACAAGCAAAAGGCGATGATTTTTAAAGGTCTCAATAACAGGGTTCGTCATGGCTGCAGGCGTGTGACCAGAATGCTCGGGCGAGCCGCGGCGCAAGAGATAGCCTGCCAAGCCGATGACCAAACCAAACAGAAACGGAATCCTCCATCCCCAGGCTTCGAGGTGCTCGGGCGACAAGACCGCCCCGAGTGCTGCACCGACCCCAGAGCCCAAGAGCATCCCGATATAGGCGCTGCTAGAACCCATTGCTCCTACAAACCCGCGCTTATTTGCAGGGGCTTTCTCAATCATGTAAACCAACGAGGTCGGGTACTCGCCGCCCACCGAAAGCCCCTGGATGATGCGGCACAGTGTTAACAAGATTGGGGCTGCGATCCCAATCGTGTCATAGCCCGGCATGATTCCAACCAGAAAGGTTGGTATCGCCATCGCCACGATCGACACAGTGAGCGCGGCTTGCCTGCTAATACGATCGCCGATGTACCCAATCACAATCCCGCCAAGCGGTCGCATCAAAAAGCCAATCGCAAAAATACCAAAGGCCATCAACACTTGTGCAACGGGGTCTGCCTTGGGAAAGAACACGAGACCAATTGAGGTCGCAAAATACCCATAGATCGCAAAGTCATACCACTCAAGAATGTTTCCGATTGCTCCGACAGCAATGGCCTTGCGGGACTGTGGCGTTGACATGTTTTGTGCTCAGTTTTTTCTGTGCCCTCAATAGTACTGAGCAAAACTTCGCAGAACATCAGGCGGTACAGATTTTCGTAAACCGAAGCGGGTTTGCGTGAATCAGATGTTTCAGGCTGAATCACAGCAGCAACATCTGCTTACATACTTTTACAAAAAAACACTTGATTTTTGACAAGCCGCCATTTAGTATAGATATACATTAATGGATATCATTTAGAAAAAGTTTATGCCAAGCCTGCGTCTTTCAAAATGGGGCAATAGTGTGGGAATACGCATCCCCACCGAGTATTTACGTCTTACCGGGATGAAGGCCGGCGACCATCTTGAAGCAAATTTTGATGCCGATGGTGCGCTCACGCTAAGATCAGTCGCGTTCAGTAGAAAGGCCTTCGCACTTGAGTTGACTGCTCAACAACATGACACGCCGATGGGTGAGTCTGTGATTGCAGCACTACGGCAAGGCGCACGCTATTAATGCTGTACGTCGACACTAGTGTGTTAGTGGCCCTACTCACTCAAGAAAGCAAAACTTCCGACGTCATAAAGTGGTACGGCAATTGCAAACAAGATCTTGCGTCCTCTCACTGGTGCGTCACTGAATTTGCCAGCGCCCTTGGCCTGAAGCAAAAAACCGGCCAATTGACGAAAACGCAAGCTCACGCTTCATGGACAAAATTTGAACGTTTGTGCCAACAAGACCTGCGACTCTTATCCAATGCCGCGATACATTTTTATGACGCAGCGCTACTGGCCATCGACACGACAATTAACGTGCGAGCAGGAGATGCTTTGCATTTGGCCAGTGCCACCGCAAACAAAGCCAAAGGCTTAGTCAGTTTGGATGTCGATTTGTTAAAAAGTGCAAAGCTGCTAAAAATAAAACCCATTGCGCTTTGAAAATCGCACGGCAATCTGGGATAGCAAATGCACGGTAGTTTGGAAACGCTCGAAACGAATCCTCATTAAGAGTACCTTCGCGATCCTTTCGCAAACCGATGCGACGCTAAACGTGCCAACAGCTTCTCTTTTTGCGTGTCATACATCAAGCTGCTTTCAATTAATTCAGGCCACAGCTCCAGCGCTTTTGACACCGTTTCTTTTATCACGCTGGCACAAGGTTTTTCTGCGATGCCAACTCGCTCGCAGAAGACTCTGAGCGTTGTTGGGCTTAGCCCGATCGGCGGCTTTGTGCCGGCGGTAGTGTCTCGGTAAAGCGCCAAAGCGCTGCCCTGTCCGCCCAGATAAACAGACCACGCAACGATATCAAACGCTTTCGATAAATAAGGGGTTCGACCATCAGGGTAGATCAAACAAAAGTTTTTCAGATGTGCATCGTAATTACCCATTAGGTCGTTAATGACCAAGAGCCTCAAGAGCTCATGCACAGCGTTCACGCCTAAGCTTTCAGGAAAGCGCATCAGCAGCGATCCCATTGCTGCATACGATGCACCCGTGTATTTCTGTTGGGGATCAACATTCAAGACTTGAGCAAAGTCTTCGCAATGAATCCGTTTGGAGCCATCGCGATCAAACCGTGTCACCGCTAAAAAATGACTGCTACCCCCGAGCGTGTATTCATGCTCGATATCCATCTGCGCTAAAGGTACTAACTTATGGTCGCAAACATTCGCGCCCGCAGCTTGCGCCAGCCCAAGACTTAAGTGCTCAACCTCTGGAAGCCTTGGCCGGTCAATTTGCGGCAATTTGCCAATAATTCGAGTGACGCCCTGGCGTTTACGTGCAACATACCGCCCACCTAATTCAATCAACCCCAACTTGGGTTGCACACCAGAAATTGATACCCCTAACGGCAGCGGATCTGCAGTCACCGACATGTCTAGCGGCGTATTATCTTGCGTGAGCAGTGCCGCCAACTGGTCTTTGGTTAACGCCGCAGGAAGCGCCTTGACTGCTCCTGGTAGGTCAAGTCCGCAGGCAGCAAACAAAGCAAAATGGTCATCTTCTCGACATCCTCGCAATTGCGCTAGGTGGGTTCTAAAAACACCTTCAGGCAGCATGTTTTGAAAAAATGCGGGTAAGCGTCCATCTCTACCGTTGAACAGCGAACTACCAAGATCGTTCCAGAGCGACTCTTGCTGTGCAGTATGTTGCGCCAACATACTCAGCGATACGGTAGCTTGTTGAGCATCAGCAGAGAAACGTTTGTCGGCAACAAACCGAATCATCGGAGTCGATGCGCGGTTATCAAAACGAAAAAGCTTGCCGATCAACCTCTGCGCCAAAAAAATATCCAGAATCTCTACGTTAGACATTAGATATCTTGAAGACCTTCTGTCATGCTCGCCACGTGCTGGACATTGAGTTGACCCGAGTATTCAAAGGCACGGGCGACGTCGCGCGGAACAATCAGCACCTCTTGACCATTAGCCTCTGCAATTGCCAATAGCGTTGTCACACCAAAATTATGCTCTCCGCTCAGAGCCCGACTGATGCTTTGTCTGGTTAGCCCAGTTTGACGCGCGAGATCAATGTCGGTCAAGGGTTTACGCCCACTGACTAAGCCCTTGGCAACTGCTTTTAGAGTGTTCATTAGATTTAACTTATCAAAATAAGTTAAATAAATTTAACACATTACAGATTTTTATAGAATAATTAAATGTTAAATATATTTAACATTATTAAAATAAGTTAAATATATTTAACACAGCACAACTTCAATCCAACTAAACCTTAGTCGGCGCAGCAGTCTCAAGCCCAAAGGCTTTATGTAGTGCGCGAACGGCGAGCTCCATGTACTTGTCTTCAATCAGTACCGAGGTTTTGATCTCGCTGGTGCTGATCATTTGGATATTGATATTCTCTTGAGCTAGGGTCTTGAACATCAAGCTTGCTACGCCCGCATGCGAGCGCATGCCGATACCAACGATCGACACCTTGGCGACTTTGTCGTCTGATAAAACTTCGCTAGCGCCGACGGCTGGTGCGATGGTGCCCTTGAGCAACGTCAAGGTACGGTTGAATTCGTTGCGATGCACGGTAAAGGTGAAATCTGTTGTGCCCGCCACTGACTGGTTTTGCACAATCATGTCGACGTCAATATTGGCATCAGCCACTTTACCCAAGATGGCAAAAGCAACACCAGGCTTATCGGGCACACCCAACAGGGTCACTTTGGCTTCGTCGCGGCTAAAGGCGATGCCTGAAACAACGGCTGCTTCCATTTTTTCGTCTTCCTCAAAAGTAATCAGGGTGCCAGAGCGCATTTCTTCGTCTAGCGACATGTTGGGATCTGTCAGCGATGACAGCACACGGGTTGGCACGCGATATTTGCCAGCAAACTCAACCGAGCGAATCTGTAACACCTTTGAGCCTAACGAGGCCATCTCAAGCATCTCTTCAAAAGAGATCACGTTCAAACGGCGAGCATCGGGCTCGACGCGTGGGTCGGTGGTGTACACGCCATCTACATCGGTGTAAATCAAGCACTCGTGCGCCTTTAAGGCCGCAGCCACGGCAACGGCCGAGGTATCAGACCCACCGCGACCGAGCGTGGTGATATTGCCCAAGTCATCCACGCCCTGAAAGCCCGTTACAACCACAACAAAACCGGCGTCAAGATCTTTGCGAATACGTGCGTCATCAATCGAGGTGATACGTGCCTTGGTGTAGGCGGAGTCAGTGCGAATCGGTACCTGCCAACCCGCGTAGCTGCGGGCGTTGAGGCCTTCGGCCTGCAGGGCAATTGCCAGCAAACCGCTTGAAGCTTGTTCACCCGTGGCGGCGATCGCGTCGAGCTCGCGGCCATCGGCCTCGGCAGACAGTTCGCGGGCAAGCCCAAGCAGACGATTGGTTTCACCAGACATTGCCGAGGGAACAACCACGATCTGGTGCCCCGCAGCGTGCCACTTGGCCACGCGACGCGCCACGTTTTTAATGCGTTCGACCGACCCCATTGAGGTGCCGCCGTATTTATGAACAATGATTGACATGATGTTAAATAAGTAGATTCGAGGGATCAGGCCCACGAAGTCAGCGTATAAGCCACAAAGTCGACTATTTTAGCCCGAAGACAGCGCGACACGCCCCTGCTTACAGCGAACGACTACAGCGCCATGCTGCCAAAGCAGCTCGCGATCGTGGCCTAAAGCATGCAATTGCCTCAATTGGCGCAGCAAATCGGCCAAACGGCGCTCGCCCGGCATGGCCACACCCTGCCCTTGCAGCCAGTGGCGCACCACCAGCGCCTGCCTGGCAGGGCTCAGTGCGCGCCAGTGCAGCAGGCTAAAACTTTGATCCTCTGGGTTGACATCCAGGGCGGCCAAATCAAGCGCTGCCACCTCAGCCAGTACCTCGTTGACTTCGCCCGCCTGCCTGGCATGTCGCACCAAGGTTTGGCGCCAGGCAGGAAAATAGGTGTTCAAAACAGGAGTCAGCGCGTGACGCAAGGCGCCTCGCGCATACTTTGGGTCAATGTTGCTGGGATCTTGAACCGCAGCCCACCCTGTGCGTTGCTCGTACGCGTGCGCCACAGCCAACAGCTCGGCACGGTCTACATCCAGCCAGGGTCTGAGCAAACGCATGCCCTCGCGCTGCGCCTCAGATTGCATCGCAGCTAGCCCGGCCACCCCCGAACCGCGCAAGAGTCGTAGCAAGACGGTTTCGGCCTGATCTTGACGATGATGGGCTAATAACAGGGCGGCAACGCCATGTTCAAGGCAAAGCTGAGCTAAGGCGGTGTAACGTGCGTCGCGCGCCGCACCCTCAACGCCTAAGCCAGCAGCCAGATCAACCTGCACATGACGCACGTGTAGCGGGATGTTTAAATCTTGCGAAAGCTTTTGCAAGTGCTTAACCCAGACATCGGCCTGCGCCATCAGGCCATGATGGACGTGAAAAAAAAGGAGTGGTCGCGCGGTGCTCGCGCAATGCTCTGCCGCAACAAGCGCCAGGGCAACCGAATCTGCGCCACCGCTCAATGCCACGGCAACGGGCACCTGCGGGGCCAGTACGGACAAGGCTGTTTTCAGTAACGCAGAAAGGTTCGAGTGCATCGCTTAGGTCGCAGGTATGACTCGCGTCGAAGGTTTAGCCCGGGTCGTAGGATGGCATACGTCGAATAGGTAGACCGCATCGAACGCCTCGCAGCCTAAGCACATAGGCCGCACTCGATGTCGAGACTAGCTTTGAAAACGCCCGTACGACAATAAGCGCTCGAGGCGATGATCGATGAGTTGCTGAGGCGTCATGCCAGACAATTGCCGAAGCGCATCGCCTAACGAACGACGTAACAAACGCGCCATGACGCGCGGATCGCGATGAGCGCCACCGATTGGCTCGTTGACTACCCGATCGATCAACCCAAACTCTTTTAAGCGATCTGCCGTAATGGCCAACGCAGCGGCAGCCTCAGAGGCTTTATCGGCACTACGCCATAAGATCGAAGCGCATCCCTCGGGCGAGATCACCGAATAGGTTGAATACTGCAACATCATGACCACATTACCGACCGCAATCGCCAGCGCACCACCCGAGCCACCCTCACCGATAATCGTTGAGATGATTGGCACTTTGAGTTCAGCCATCGCGTACAAATTATGCCCAATCGCTTCTGACTGACCACGCTCTTCAGCACCAATGCCGGGATACGCGCCAGGGGTATCCACGAAGGTAAAGACGGGCAAATTAAATTTTTCAGCTAAACGCATCAGGCGCATGGCCTTGCGATAACCCTCGGGGCGAGGCATACCAAAATTACGCGCAGCGCGTTCTTTGGTATCACGCCCCTTTTGATGACCGATCACCATGCAGGGCGTACCGTTAAAGCGCGCCATCCCACCGACAATCGACAGATCGTCGGCGTACATCCGATCGCCATGTAGTTCATGGAAATCGGTAAAAATTTCACGCACATAATCCAGCGTGTAGGGGCGCTGCGGATGCCGCGCCACCATTGAAGTCTGCCAAGGCGTTAATTTTGCGTAGATGTCTTTAGTAAGCGTCTGGCTTTTTTGTTGCAGACGACTAATCTCTTCTGAGATATCGACCGCTGAATCGGCCTGTACATAGCGTAGCTGCTCGATCTTGCCTTCGAGTTCGCCTAGCGGTTGTTCAAAATCTAAGTAGGTATTGCGCATATTCATTTGCCCTAAGGGGTGACGTATTTAGTACTCGACCGGAACCGGATCAAGACTACGCCACAAGTACCACGTCGCGACGGTTCGAAAGGGCTGCCACCCCTGCGCAACTTCGCGCGCCTCGAAACGAGAAACCGGTTCGCCACTGAAGTAGTGTAACGATATTGCGTTCAATAAGCCGACATCATCAAGCGGCAAGACATCGGGGCGTTGCAAATTAAAAATCAAAAACATCTCGGCTGTCCAGCGCCCGATACCGCGAATTGAGGTGAGTTCTTCGATGATCTCTTCGTCAGGCATACGCGCCCACTTAGCGGGCTGCACAAGCTTGTCGCTAAAGTGTGTGGATAGATCAAGAATATATTCGGCCTTACGCGCAGACAAACCCGCTGCACGCAAGCGCTCGAGTCCCGCTTTTTGTACCGAGGCAGGGGTTGGCCGCTTCCCGCACTCAAGCAACACGCGCTGCCAAACAGATTCAGCCGCTTTGACCGAAATTTGCTGTCCACAGATTGAGCGTGCCAAGGTGATGAAGGGGTTACCTCGCGTAGTCAACCAAATATCGGGATGTTGCGGGATAATTTTTTTAAGAATGCGATCACGCTTAACAAGCTGCGTTAATGCGTCATCCCAGTATTCGGGTTTATCAGTTTGAGCTGCCACGTTGGCCACAGCCTTAGGCGCGAGCTTAGGCGCCGCCTGAGTTGCTGTTTTCTTTGCTGTTTTCGTTACTTTTTTAACTGCTGTTTTAACAATTGCAGTCTTGACTGTCTTCGTTGCCATGATCGTTGACCTTAAGCGCGTCGCCACTGGGTCAGGCCACCGGGCTTGTCATCAAGCTCGATTCCTGCGGCTTTCAGTGTTGCACGAATTCGATCAGATTCGGCAAAGTTTTTTTGTTGCTTGGCCAGAGTGCGCGCAGCAATGTGTTCTTCAATCTGCTGCTCTGACAGCGTTGCGTTTGCGTTTGGGTTGGCAACAACGCCCTCGCCTACAGACGCAGCAGTCGCCTGCTCAAGCGCACGTCGGGTATAACGCGTGCTGCTTTGAAAATACACTTTCGGATCTTGCTGCAGCAAACCCAGTAGCGAGGCGAGTGCCTGAAGTTGCAGGCACACACCGGCGTCTTTACTGCGATTCGCTTGACTGGCTAAGTCAAAGAGAGCAGCGACCGCGCCCGCGGTATTGAAGTCATCATCCATCGCCACTTTAAAGGCTTGCGCAGCAGGGCTCGACCAATCAATGTCTGCCGAGCCACTCGTCGGGATGTTTTGCAAGGTTTGATACAAACGATCGAGCGACTGTTGCGCATCGATTAAGTTATCGGGCGCATAATTTTGTGCACTACGGTAATGATTACGCACAATAAAAAACCGCAACATCTCGGCTTCGCGGGGATTGACCTGATACTGCGCAGATTCGGCGCTATGGCCGGGTAAATCAGTGCTGGCACCAATCGTTTGACGAATCGTTCGAAAATTACCCAACGACTTAGACATTTTGTCTGCGTCAACCATCAACGGTCCGCAGTGCATCCATGTATTGGCAAGCGTGCCGCCAAATGCACCCTCAGTTTGGGCGATTTCATTTTCGTGATGCGGAAACTTCAAATCTGGTCCGCCACCATGAATATCGAGCGGTACGCCTAGTAAGGCCTTGCTCATGGCCGAGCATTCAATATGCCATCCCGGGCGCCCCCAGCCGTAAACTGAAGGCCAGCGTGTGTCGTCGGGCTCGTGTTCTTTGGCGGATTTCCATAAGACAAAATCGAGGGGATCGCGCTTGCTTGATCCAACTGCCACGCGCTCACCTGCCCGCAAATCGTCGAGCGATTTACCCGAAAGCTTGCCGTAGCCGGAAAACTCGCGCACCGCAAAATTAACGTCACCATCAGCTGCGTGGTAAGCCAGGCCTTTTTTTTCGAGCGTGCCGATAATATCGAGCATATCGCCGACATATTCTGTGGCACGGGGCTGATGATCGGGTGCCTGAACCCCTAGGGCTTGTTCATCGGCATGCATCGCTTCAATGAAAAACTGCGTCACCTCACCAAGCCTTTGGTTGGATTGCACGGCTTTTTTGATGATTTTGTCGTCAATATCGGTGATGTTGCGCACATAACTCACTTGTAAGCCCGAGGCACGCAACCAGCGCTGGATCACATCGAAGCTCACGAGCATGCGAGCGTGGCCCAGATGACAATAGTCGTAAACCGTCATGCCGCAGACATACAAGCCAGCAAACCCAGCCCGCAGTGGGGTAAAGGGACGTTTAGAGCGTGACAGCGAGTCGTAAATCTGAAGCATGCTTAGCAGAGGATCAAAGGCCGAAATAGAGAAAATTAGACGCCGCAAGATGTTCGAGCAAAAGCAGCGTTAAAATGCGAGTGGTCAAGTATAGCAATTGAGGGTTTTACGCCTTGAAGCTGCCAAAAAGCATAGGTTCGATTCTGTTATTCGTTAGCACCGCAGGGCTTCTGCCAGGGGCGGGGTTTGCGCAGGTGAATTACGGCAGCGGGTTACCGCAAGGGGCGATTAATCCCCTAAATCCCAATGGGATGATGCAACAGCCTAATCAAAACTCGCAAATGCCGATGCCGTCGGCAATACCCGACGCCGCGGCCAATCAGGTTTTGGGCGACCAACCCAAAGAATTAGGTTGGGACGGCCTGGCGAAAGTTTTAGATGCGATTTCACCTCCTGTTGATACACGAGTGCCCCTGACGCCCGCTGAAGTGACCACCCGTATCGAGGGCCTCATCCGGGCCGATCGTCTGCCTGAAGCCCTTGCCGAGGTCGAGAAGCGTCTAGTTGTTGAAGCCAACCGCGCCACCCCAGGCACCGACGTACAGCTCATGTTTATGCAGGCTCGTTTATTTACAGAAATGAACCGCCTGCCTGAGGCTGAAGCCATCTATCAGCGCATGACTATGAGATTTCCAGAACTTCCTGAGCCCTGGAATAATCTGGCAGCGTTGTATGTTCGTCGCGACGAGCTTGATCAGGCGCGCCGCGCCCTTGAACAAGCCATTATGATTAACCCAAAATACGCCGTCGCACAGGCCAATTTGGGCGATGTGCAAATGAGTTTGGCACTGCGGGCGTACCAACGGGCTGCCGCCGCCGGGGTACCTGGCCTCAATCCCAAAATTCGTAGCGTCAAAACTCTAATCGAGGGCTCTGCTAAATGACCATTTTTTTAAATTGGCTGCGTCTTGTGCGCAGCCTTGTACTAGTTGGTATGCTGCCGCTAGTGTGTTTGAGCGCCCAGGCGGCGCCTCCTTCTACCTCAACCCCTCAACAAGGCGTTACTAAAATGAGCACCAACCCACGCGTCAAAATGACCACCAGTCTTGGCGATATCGTCATCACCTTAGATGCCGCTAAAGCCCCCAAAACAGTTGCTAATTTTTTAGCCTACGTGAATGACGGTTTTTACAATGGCACGATTTTCCATCGTGTCATTGATGGCTTTATGGTTCAAGGCGGCGGTTTTGAACCCGGCCTGAAACAAAAGCCTACCAAGGCAAATGTTGAAAACGAAGCCAATAATGGCCTGAAAAACAACAAGTACACCTTGGCGATGGCCCGCACAAGCGACCCACACTCGGCAACCGCTCAGTTCTTCATTAACGTTGCTAACAATGACTTTCTGAACCACACCGCTCCTACAGCACAAGGCTGGGGTTACGCTGTTTTTGGCGAAGTCACAGAAGGCAAAGACGTAGTCGACAAAATGAAAGCTGTCGCAACAGCTAACAGTGGGTTTCATCAAAACGTACCCACTACTGATCTCGTTATCACGAAGGCTGTCGTCCTTGAATAAGATTGCCCTTGCAGGTCCGGTCTGGCTCGCTTCAGATGTTCATTTGGGGCAGAACACCGTTCAAACCTCAGAAGCCTTTCGGGACTTTCTAAAACTAGCCTCGAAAGAGGCTGCTGGTCTTTTATTACCAGGCGACATTTTTGATGCCTGGATTGGCGACGATGTTGCCGTAGTCGCTCCGCCCTGGCTCGCGCAAGATTTGATGGCGATCAAAGCCTGCGCGTCCAAAATACCAGTGTGGCTTGGCCGCGGTAATCGCGACTTTTTAATGGGCGAAGCCCTGGCCGCTGGCCTGGGTGCCCGTTTATTACCCGAGCAAGTTTTAGTCACGATCGGTGGCCGTACGATGCTGCTTAGCCACGGCGACGAATACTGCACCGACGACCTTCCTTACCAGCAGTTTCGCGCCATGGTGCGCAATCCTACATGGCAGTCTGGCTTTTTAGCGCGAAGCATCCCTGAGCGCCTGACGCTAGCGGCGCAGGCGCGTGGCGAAAGTATGGCTGCAAATCAAAATAAAAGTAGCGAGATCATGGATGTCAACGCTGATGCCGTTGCAGCCGCTATCCGCGCAGCAAACGTATCAATGGTGGTGCATGGCCACACGCACCGCCCAGGGCGTAACGTTTTATCCGTAGACGGCAACCGGTGCGAGCGCTGGGTGTTGCCAGACTGGGATTGCGATCACCTTGAAAAAGACGAAAGCCCGCGCGGCGGTTGGATGGTGATCGACGAAGACGGACCAAGTCTCTTCGACTTAGATCGCGCTTAATTCAGATGCGCGCTTAGGCTAGCTGAGCGCTTTGAGCGCAACGCTATTGCACAGTATGGTCGACAGACTGCGTTAATTTTTTAACGAGCACCTGCGCGATTCGTCTGCCATCAATTTGCACGACTTCAAAATTAAATCGCGCGTGCGGCCCGACAAATTCGCACTGATCGCCAGCCACGGGGAGTTGCCCAAAGCGTTCAAGCAAGTAACCCGCAAGGGTTGTGTAGTCCTGATCAGCGTCTACCAAACCTTCAGTGTCCAGCAGCTGCTCAAGGTGATGCAAGTCGGCTGCGCCATCCACACGCCATTGGTCTGCCCCATCTGAAACGATATCTGGCGCCTCGTCTTCGTCTGGAAACTCACCTGCAATGGCCTCGAAGACATCGATCGGTGTCACCAACCCCTGAATCGTGCCGAACTCATCGGCAACTAGCACCAACTGCCCGCGCGAACGCTTCAAGGTGTCCATCAAGCGGATGATACTAATCGTATCGTGAACGATGATCGGTTCACGCAAATTAACTTTCCGGATATTGCCGTGGGTCAGCAGATCCGCAATCATGTCTTTAGCGCGCCCGATACCCACCACATCATCGACCGACACGCGGCACACCGGAAAAAAACTGTGAGGCACCGAAGCAATCTGCTTTTGAATATCTTGCGGACTGTCATCAAGGTTAATCCACGAGATCTCAGTGCGTGGCGTCATCACAGAATGAACCGAGCGCTCGGCAAGCGTCAGAACACCACTCACCATGTTGCGCTCTTCAATTCCGAAGGTCACCGCCTGCGCGTCACCTTGCTGCGAAGGGGCTGGCATCAAGGTCTCGTCGGGCAAACGCTTGCCTAACATTCGCAACACGGCCTCGGCCGTGCGCTCACGCATTGGGCGCCCCGCCTCAAGCTTGATCCCGTTGTAATGGGCCAACTGATTCAACAACTCGATCAACACTGAAAAGCCAATTGCGGCATACAGGTAACCCTTGGGTACTTTAAAACCAAAGCCCTCGGCCACGAGCGAGAAACCAATCATCAGCAAAAAGCCCAGGCACAAGACCACCACAGTTGGGTGTGCGTTGACAAAGGCCGTTAAGGGTTTTGAGGCAATCAACATGATACCTACCGCAATCACGACGGCAGCCATCATCACGGGCAGATGGTCGACCATCCCAATCGCAGTAATCACTGCATCGATAGAAAAGACCGCATCCAGCACGACGATCTGGGTCACGATGACCCAAAAATCGGCGTACGTTCTGGCCTGACCTAGAGCTTGGCGGGTACCTTCGAGACGTTCGTGCAGCTCAAGGGTTCCTTTGAGTAACAAAAAGAAACCACCGACCATCAAGATCAGGTCACGACCTGACCACTCAAACCCCCAAAAGCTTAGCCAGGGCTCTTTGAGCTGAACAAGCCATGAGATTCCCATGAGCAGGCCCAAGCGCATCACAAGAGCGAGTAGCAGGCCAATGATGCGCGCCCGATCGCGCTGAGCCGGCGGCAGTTTGTCGGCAAGAATTGCGATAAAAATCAGGTTGTCGATACCGAGAACGATCTCGAGCACGACTAGGGTAAAAAGGCCGACCCATATGGTTGGATCAAGCAGCCACTCCATTGAGGGCTCCGAAAGTTACTAAGGCTTAGATGGTAGCCGATAAATTCTTTGATCGGCTGTCATGTGCGCAACGCTTGGTACTTAAAGGCTTAAACACTTCAACATTTTTGAAGCTTTAACCCAAAACGCGCAAACCCTCCCGGTTCAAGGGAAGGCTGCGTACAGCGCTGGCGTCAAACCTTCACGAAGCCAAGCATCTGCGTAAAGATCTTGGGCGTGGCAGCCAGCACATTGCCAGACTCCATCCAGGTTTGCTCGCCCTCTAAGTCGGACACGAGCCCACCGGCTTCCAGCACCATCAAGCTTGCTGCAGCCATATCCCATTGCTTAAGGCCAAGACCACAAAAGCCATCGAGCCTGCCAACGGCAACGTAGGCCATATCAAGCACAGCAGAGCCAGTGCGGCGAACACCTGCACACCCACGCGCCATGTCGAGAAAACGTGGTGCCGATAAGTCGTCAGGGCCGACCGAGCCGGGCCAGCGTGCGCCAAGCAATGCATCATGAAATTTGGTTTGCGAGGTGACGCGCATACGACGGTCATTTAGAAACGCACCACCGCCACGACTAGCCGTGAACATTTCGTTGCGCGAGGGATCAAAGATCACAGCATGCATCACTTGCCCGCGTTGCCGCAGAGCAATCGAAATCGCATAGTTCGGAAACCCGTGAATGAAGTTGGTCGTGCCATCGATCGGATCAATGACCCATTCGTTTTCAGGGAGTTCGCCAGCGGGTGTATCGCCTTGCTGACCAGATTCTTCGGCCAGAAAGGTATGGTCTGGGTAGGCCGTTCTTAAAAGATTGATAATCTCGTCTTCGGCGAGACGATCGACTTCCGTGACATAATCGCGTGGCCCTTTACGGGCGACTTGAAGGCGATCTAAATCGAGGCTTGCGCGGTTGATAATGGTGCCGGCGCGCCGGGCCGCCTTGATGGCGGTATTAAGCATCGGGTGCATAAAAGGGTGCTTTATTAATTAGGCTAAACAGGGATTTTAGATGACTCTGGATTTTTCTCGTGTTCGCTTCATCATGACCGAGCCCAGCCACCCCGGAAACGTCGGTTCGGCGGCCCGCGCGATCAAGACAATGGGGTTTAGCGAACTGGTATTGGTGGCCCCCAAACTGCCCGATATCACGCTAGAACCTGACGCTAAAGCCTTGGCGAGCGGCGCCTCAGATGTGCTTGAACACGCCCAAACCTATGCCAATCTTAGCCAGGCACTTGAGCCTGTCACCTTGTCTTTCGCCTTAACCGCCCGCGCCCGTGATCTGGGCCCACCTGTATGCGATATCCGTCAGGCGGCGCAGATGGCACGCGATCACCTGCGCGAGCACCCACAGGGCCGTGTCGCCTTCGTGGTGGGTACTGAGCGCTCAGGCCTCACCAACGAGCAGGTGAGCCTGTGCCATCGGGCCTGCACCATCCCTGCCAACCCGTTGTACAGCTCCTTAAACGTGGCACAAGCCATGCAGCTCGGGGCTTTTGAATTGCGCTACGCCCTACTCGGCCTCGAGGCGGGTCAGGCGGTTTCGTCACTCAGTCGGGCTGCTGTGATGGCGCTTGCCGTTGATCCAAATAAATCGATTGATATCAATGCCTTGCCCGAGCAATCCAAGCCACCGGGCAGTCGGCCAGCAAGCAGTCAGGCGCTTCAAGCCCTGTTGGCGCACTGGCAAGAGGCACTCATCGCGGTCGAATTTTTGAACCCAGCTCATCCCAAAAAACTTATGCCGCGGATGCAGCATTTTTTTAACCGTAACGACCTCACCGTTGACGAAGTGGATATGTGGAGGGGGGTGTGTACCGCGATGGTCGCCACGGCTCGGCGTGCGAACCCCCCTTCGTCATCCGGTTAATATCAGGTCGAAGTCATCTTTGCTCTACCATCGCTTTTATGCTGAATAAACTTCGCGAAAATATCGCCTGTATCCTTGAGCGTGACCCAGCTGCTCGTAGCAAGCTAGAGGTCATCACCTGTTACCCGGGCTTTCATGCCATTGTGGTCCACGGGGTGGCGCACCGACTGTGGGTGGCTCAATGGTTTTGGCTTGGGCGTTTTATTTCGCACTTAGGCCGGATCCTGACTGGGATAGAAATTCACCCTGGGGCCACAATTGGCCGCCGCGTGTTTATCGATCACGGCTTTGGTGTGGTGATTGGCGAAACCGCCGAGATCGGTGACGACTGCACGATCTACCAAGGCGTGACCTTGGGCGGTACGCGACTCTACAAAGGTGCAAAGCGCCATCCGACTCTTGGTAAGGGGGTTGTGGTTGGCGCCGGTGCACAAGTGCTTGGAGGGTTCACTGTTGGCGACGGCGCACGGATCGGCTCGAACGCGGTAGTCGTCAAACCGGTGCCCGCAGGTGCAACTGCGGTGGGCAACCCCGCGCGGTTGATTGAAGCGAAAAATAATTCCACTGAAGGGGCTGCGCCTGCAGAGCAAGCACCTGCTGCGCGGCCTCAGGCCAACGATGCAGCCCGCGCTGCGCCTGGCACTCAAACCGCTAACACTCAGACCGCTAGCGCTCAAACCGCTTCACCCCAGCTGTCACCCTGCGATGCAGGTTGGGATGCGGCACCGTTAAAAGCCTTGCTCGACAAAGGGGCACCCCCTGTGAGCACGACAGCGACTGGCGACTCGGCAACCGACAAGACGGGATTCACTGCTTACGCTGTTGATCCAGGTGTAGGCGACCCTTTGGTAAAAGTTTTGCACGAGCTCATCAATCACGCAGCGGCGCAAGATGCTCGCATTGCGCAACTTTGCCAAACCATTGAAGCAATGGGTTCGCAGGTCAAAGTTCAAAATGCACCGCTTGATGCCCAGCGCTTGAACAATTTGGTTGACGAATAAGACGCCACTGAACAGGTCACTAGGGGCGTGCGCGAACTCTAAAGAGTCGTTGCGCGCGTTTGGTCAGCTCTTATTCAGCCTTGGCGCCAGCGCTTTTTACGACAACACCCCAGCTTTCGGTTTGTGACTTCACAAACTGCTCAAACTGTTCGACTGAACCGGCACCGTTGATCGCGCCCAGGTCATCCAAGCGCTTTTGAACATCGGGCTTGGCCAAGACTTTATTCATCGAAGCATTTAGCTTCGCGACAATCTCTTTGGGCGTACCTGCAGGCGCTGCCAAGCCAAACCACGAAGACACATCAAAGCCCGGAAAACCAGACTCTTCCATGGTGGGGACGTCAGGCGCTGCAGGCGAACGCTTGGGCGAGGTGATCGCGAGCGCGCGTAACTTACCTGCTTGCACCATTGGCCAAGCCGTTGGCATATTGTCGAACATCATCTGTACTTGCCCACCAATTAAGTCGGTGAGTGCAGGCGTGCTGCCCTTGTAAGGGATATGCGAAATATCAAGCTTGGTTTGCAGTTTAAACAACTCGCCCGTCATGTGAATCGAGGTTCCTGCACCCGATGATGCAAAATTTAACGTGCCAGGGTTTTTCTTGGCGTATGCGATGAGTTCTTGGACGCTATTGATCGGCAGCTTCGGATAAATCACGAGCATGTTTGGCACCTTAGCCGCCAATCCAACAGGGCTAAAGTCTTTCACGACATCGAATTTTAAATTCGGATAAAGCGTTTGATTAATCGCATTCGTCACAGCGATCATCAGCAAGGTGTAGCCATCGGCCGGTGAGCGCACCACGAGTTCGGCCGCGATATTGCTACCGGCGCCAGGTTTGTTTTCGACCACAAAACTTTGACCAAGGTCTTCGGTCATATCTTTGGCAAGGAGCCGGGCGAGCACGTCTGTCGAACCCCCAGCAGAGAAACCGACCACAATTCGCACGGGTTTGGTTGGATATGAGGGTTGGGCTTGCGCTTGAGCAGGCATCGTCGCCACGCTTAACGCGCCAAACAAAAAGAAGGCGCTGAGAGCCAGCGATCGGCGTAGTTGCAGAGTGTTCATCTTAGAGCCCTTTTATCGTCAAGTCCTCGATTTTAATACAAGGGGCTGCAGACCTGCCTTACACTTAACCTTTGAGCGCATCGCTATCACTAACACCCCTTACATGCAAGATCAAGTCAACACACCTAGCCCTGCCAGCGTGGATCAACACACGCCGATGATGCAACAGTACCTGCGCCTCAAAGCTGAAGCGGGGCCGCTGCTGCTGCTCTACCGCATGGGCGACTTCTATGAGATGTTCTATGAAGATGCCGAGCGAGGTGCAAAGTTACTGGGCTTAACGCTCACGAGGCGCGGTTCGTCTAATGGGGTGCCGATCCCAATGGCCGGCCTACCCTATCACGCTGCCGAGCAATACTTAGCCAAACTCGTTGCGCAAGGTGTCTCTGTTGCGATCTGCGAGCAAATTGGTGACCCCGCTGCAAGCAAGGGCCCCGTTGAGCGCAAGATCGTACGCATTGTTACGCCCGGCACGCTAACAGACGAAGCGTTATTGCCCTCAAAAGCTGATCGTTGCGTGGCTGCCGTATTTGTGCCGCGTAAAGCAAACAAAGCGCAACGGGCTGGCGTGGCTTGGCTCAATCTGGCAAGTGGTGAATTCAAGCTTTCTGAATGCGCGGTTGAGGCACTAGATTCTGAGCTCCATCGCATTGATCCCGCCGAACTCATTCTTGCTGATGATGCCCAACTTGATCTGACACTGCATTGTGCGGCAACCAAGATACCGCCCTGGCACTTTGAGGCCGAACAGGCTCAGGCACATTTACTGTCGCACTTTAAAACCGAATCGCTTGCTGGTTTCGATATCGCGGACTTGCCCACTGCGTTGTGCGCAGCAGGTGCGTTGTTGCGTTACGCAGGACGTACTCAGGCACAGGCACTCTCGCATATACAAGCCTTAGTGGCTGATCGGGCCAGTCAGTATGTGTTGATGGATCCGGCAACACGTCGTAATCTTGAGTTAACCCGCACCCTTTCAGGTGAAGAAGCACCAACCTTATTTTCGATTTTGGATAACTGTTGCACGCCGATGGGAAGCCGGTTATTGCGACGATGGTTGCATCACCCCTTACGTGATAATGCGCCAGTGCTTGAGCGCCAGCAGGCAATCTCTAGTTTGATGTCGGCCAGCGCTTCTCACAGCGAATTACTGCATGCAACACCGCTGCTGCAAGCGCTTCGTACCGAACTGAATAAGCTCCCAGACCTTGAACGTATTGCCACCCGCATCGCACTGCTATCGGTGCGTCCGCGTGAGCTTGCCAGTTTGCGCGATGCCTTGAGCGCGTTACCGGCTGTGCAACAGCAGGTACTTTCTGCCTTGGCGCCATCGCAGTCGTCCGAACCTTTAGCAACTGCTGACATGTCGTCGCAGCCAAGTCAATCGACGACCACGACTCAACAAGAGCATAGGCTCGAGACAAATTCGATACCGCGCTTGCAAGCTCTCGCTCAAGCACTTACACCACCAGAAGGCTTGCAAGAGTTATTAACGCGCGCCATCGCCCCAGAGCCTGCGGCCCTCGCACGTGATGGCGGAGTCATTGCGACAGGCTTTGATGCTGAGTTGGATGAGTTACGCGCTATTTCAACCGATAACGGCGCCTTTTTACTTGAGCTTGAAGCGCGCGAACGTGCGCGCACAGGCATCGCTACATTGCGGGTTGAATTCAATCGCGTACACGGATTTTTTATTGAAGTCAGTCGCGCGCAGGCCGACAACGTACCTGAAGATTATCGTCGGCGCCAAACGCTAAAAAACGCCGAGCGCTACATCACGCCCGAACTCAAATCTTGGGAAGATAAAGTCTTATCGGCGCAAGACCGTTCACTCGCTCGTGAGAAATGGCTGTTTGAACAATTACTTGAGCAACTCACCTCGCAAGTTAAAAAACTGGCGCAGTGTGCAGCGGCCTGCGCTGAGCTTGATACCCTGGTGTCTTTGGCGCATCACGCTCAGCACCATCAATGGGTGGCGCCAACGCTGCTGGCGCACACGGCTATTGAAATCACTGCTGGCCGTCACCCCGTCGTCGAACGTGCGATCGAGCGCTTTACACCAAATAGTTGTTCGTTGAATGCGCACCGCGCCTTGCTTGTGATTACAGGCCCCAACATGGGCGGCAAATCAACCTATATGCGGCAGGTTGCGCTCATCGCGTTGTTGGCCCGCGTGGGCAGCTTTGTGCCCGCACAAAGCGCTTCGATTGGGCCGCTTGACCGAATCTTTACGCGCATCGGCGCTGCTGATGACCTGGCTGGTGGGCGCTCAACTTTCATGATGGAGATGATAGAAGCGGCCGCTATTTTGGCGTCGAGTTCAGCACAAAGTTTGGTGTTAATGGATGAGATTGGGCGCGGCACCTCAACCTATGATGGCTTAGCGTTAGCGTGGTCGATTGCGCAACGCCTCGTCACGCACAATCGCGCGCTGACTTTATTTGCCACACATTATTTTGAAATTACGCGTATGCCTAGCGAGCAGGCAAATACGGCAAACGTGCATCTTGCCGCTGCTGAATCCCCTTCAGGCATTGTGTTTTTGCACGAGGTCAAAGATGGGCCAGCAAGCCGCAGCTACGGTATACAAGTCGCACAACGCGCTGGGATCCCACAAGCGGTGATTCGCCACGCCACCCGCGAGCTTGAACGACTTGAGGCACAAGGTGCACCGACGCCGCAACTTGGCCTGTTTGGCGAGGTCGTGGATGCTGAGGCGCAGACCGCCGCTGCGGCAGAAATGAGTGAGGCGCAAGAGGCGCTGCAACAGGCGTTAGCCGCACTTGACCCGGATACTCTAAGCCCGCGCGAAGCACTTGAGGCGTTGTATCAACTTAAAAAACTAACACCATGAACCCAAATAAACCTCTCGCCCTGTTGGGTGGTTTAACGCCCGCCCAGTTCATGAAAACTTACTGGCAGCGCAAGCCCTTGGTGATTCGGCAGGCATTTACTAGTTTCAAACCACCAGTATCGACTGCCGCGCTTAAAAAAATGAGTCGCCGCGACGATGTCGAATCGCGCTTGGTATGGCGAGAAAAAGGTCAATGGCAAATGGATCGTGGCCCCTTTGCGCGTTTACCAAAGGCTTCAGAGCCCGACTGGTCGCTCTTAGTACAAAGTGTTGACATTCAAGACGACGCCGCCTGCGCTTTGATGAACCAGTTTCGCTTTGTACCCGATGCGCGCCTGGATGACTTGATGATTAGTCTGGCAACAATGGGGGGTGGTGTTGGTCCACACTTTGACAGCTACGACGTATTTTTATTGCAAGGCCAGGGGCGCAGACGCTGGCAGATCAGTCAACAACGTGATCTCACACTGATCCCAGACTTATCGCTCAAGATTTTAAAAAACTTTATCCCAGAAGAAGAGTTTGTTTTAGAGCCTGGCGATATGCTGTATCTGCCGCCACAAGCGGCGCACGACGGGGTCGCACTCGACAATGATTGCATGACCATTTCAATCGGCTTTCGGGCGCCCGATCAAGCTGCACTGGCCCGAGGGATGCTTGAGGCGGCCGCGGACCAAATCGTGGCACGCGCGGGGCTAGCGAGCGGGCCCTTTGGCGATCCACCCTTGCCGGGGCCAAAGCTTGATGCCTTGTATCGCGATGCTGGGCAAGAGGCTAGCGCACACCCTGCCAAAATCCCAGACGGCTTGATCGACGCTGCGGTGCAAGCGGTATCTAAGGTTCAATTTAATGCTGCACTGGCACAGCGGTTTTTAGGGTGCTGGCTGACTGAGCCGAATCAGGCTGCAGTCTTTGATAGTGACTATGGTGACGGTGGCGACGACGATCACGATACGATGCACGACAACATGCACGATGGCGAGCCTGAGGATGAGACGGCGCAAACTCAAGAGGCACCCTACACACACTGGGCGCTCGACCGCCGCACCCGTATGTTGTATCGCGGCAAGCACCTGTTTATCAACGGCGAGGTCGCGCCCGTCGCTGCTGAGGCAGGCTTAAAAATTTTGGCCGACGCGCGCGAACTATCGGGCGCCGATCCAGTCGCGCAAAAACTCACCCCCGAAGCTGTGGATACGCTTACCGAATGGCTAGAGGCCGGGTGGATTCATTTGGTGCGAAGGTAGCTTCTCATCAACGATCAAATTAATTAATTCAGCGAGTGACTGCTCAACCAATCCCTCAGCGCAGCGTCTACGCGTGTTTGCCATCCTTGACCCGTCGCACGAAATCGACTCACAACGTCATGAGATAGCCGAATCGTAATTCGGTCTTTAACCGGTAACTTTTGCTGCCCCCGAACAGCAATTTTTTTTAGCAACGATTCAGGCAAAACATCTTTAGCAGGCTTAAAGATGTTTTGATCCACTTGTGACAAATCCCTAACTTCACCCTCTTGGTCAGTCAGTGGCCTGTTTTTTTTCATAATGAAGAACCTCTCTTTTATTCGCTTTACGAAAGCTAATCACGCGGATTCCGCGAACTGTCTCTGTAAAACATAAAACATGCAGTCGCTTATCTAAGTGGCACAGTGCCACATACCGGTCTTCACCATAATTTTTCCTTTCGTCGCGTGAAATCAAAGCGGTCTCTAAATCAACCTCATTTGCTCTTTCAAAGGACAAATTCCGATCAACAACATTGCGTTGACACTTTACCCAGTCAAATTCAATTACCATTCAGCTATCTAATTGTATGTACAAAAAAGAACTACTGTCAACCAAGATCTTAGGCAAACGGAGCAGTGCAATCTTCGCAAAAAACAATAGAAATAGTTGTTAGATTTAGTAAGGACTTGTAAGGGTCTTTTCTCGAAACGTCACCCAATCACGAGCAAGTGCGAGACACAACAATCACTTCGCCGTCAAGCACCCTGCCTTTTCGATAAATTTAATCACCTCATCTAAGCCATCGCCGGTTTTGAGGTTTGTCATCACCCAGGGGCGATCGGCACGCATGCGGGCAGTGTCGTGACGCATGACGTCAAGGTTGGCGCCAACGTAGGGGGCCAAATCAGTTTTGTTAATCACTAACAAATCGCTGCGTGTAATGCCGGGGCCACCTTTACGGGGGATTTTTTCGCCGCCTGCCACATCGATCACATAAATGGTGAGATCAGATAAGTCGGGGCTAAAGGTTGCCGCTAAATTATCGCCACCTGATTCAATAAAAATTAAATCCAGATCAGGAAACCGCTTTTGCATGCGATCAATCGCTTCAAGATTGATTGAGGCATCTTCGCGAATCGCCGTATGGGGGCATCCACCGGTTTCAACACCCATGATGCGATCAGCGGTGAGGGCCTCGGCAGCCACTAGCAAACGCTCGTCCTCTTTGGTGTAGATATCGTTCGTGACGACAGCCAGTTTGTATTGGTCGCGCATGCGTTTGCATAAAACTTCAACGAGCGTGGTTTTGCCCGAGCCAACGGGGCCACCGATACCAACGCGTAAGGGATTTGTTTGAGTAGATGCGTTCATGGTGCGATCCTAAAAAATGACAACTACAAGAAAAAAGTCAACTTCTAAATAATCGACTGTATTGCGATTCATGTCTGGCGCTCGCCAGTGCCAGGCCAAAGGCTGCTGAGCCAGCGTGCGCGGGGTCGGTTGAACGCGCAATGTCAGTCGCGCGTTCAACATCGCCTTTTAGGCGATGCAGCAACGTCTGCCCATCAATTTGCCCCAACGGAATAATCTTGACCGCCGCGAGTGCTTGGTTTTCAACCCAGCTCCACAAATAGGCCGTCAAGGCCATCGTCTCATCGACTCCAGAGATGGCGGCTAAAGCGGCATACGACGCGGGATATGTCCATTGTTCAATCGATAACGCATTGAGCGCTGCGCCTTGAGGCCATTGCGCAAATAACTTGGTCATCGAATGACCCATCTGTACGGATTCAAGCCTGAATTCAGCGGTTTCGCGCAGGGCATACAACTCTTGATTGGCCGTGGCTAAGGCGGGCCAATCCTGTTGTATGACCGCACGATGGCACGCCAACCATAATGGCAACTCTTGTCGCGCCAGATTCAAGAGTAGTACGTCTCGAATCCAAACATAGGCCTGCTCGACCTGAGTCACCCACCGATCTTCAATCGCCTGCTCTAAGCCTTGTGAGTAGGCAAAGCCACCGACTGGTAAGGCAGGGCTGGCCAAATGTAGCGCGGCTAACAACGACTGAGTTTGAGTGAGGACAGGGTTGTTGAGTGGCGCAGGCTGATCTGACTCATGCGCCTTGGATGATTGCAGCGACATCATCACCTTACGACTTTGCGCGCGCGTGCGCTGCGATTGAGAGTTCTTCGCCAAGATTACCCATGGCTTGGTCGTGTTCTTCAACACCACACTCAGTGGCATGATGATGGTGATGATGCCCACCGCCCTGCCCTGCCGCATAGGCACCACCCTCGGGGATGAAGGCCTGCTGCACCACCGTCACGGTGCCACCCAAGCGTCGCACCATGTCAGCCAGCACAGGATCAGGCTGGATCCACACTGCTTCGGTAGAGAGCATTGCTCGCACGTGGCGATTGGCCAGGTGATACACAATACGCATCAACTCAAAGGGGTTATTCGCCTGAATTCGAAAGAGCTCTTCGACGGCAGCCTGCACGACCACGCGTTCGCCTTGCTCGCCGCACAACACATCACCATGCTGCATGTGTTCAGTTCGTGGCAAGATCACGGCCACGGCACGGCCATTGGGCAACATCGCAGCCAAGCGCCAACGCTGGCGATCTTCGAGCGTCAGTTCAAGCACTGGCCAAGGCTCTGGCCAGGCCGTGCTTTCGCTGCGTAACTGCGGATCATCGTGCGCACGACGCGCATTTAACATGATTGCCATCATTCACCCTAAAACAAAAAGTACCGCTGCGCCATCGGCAACGTTTTGGCCGGTGGGCAATCAAGCAAGACACCATCTGCAAAAACTTTATAGTTTTCGGGGCTGACAGTGATCTTGGGTGTCGCGGCATTGAGTTTCATATCTGCCTTCGTCAAACTGCGAATGCCTTGCACTGCGGCCACATGACGTTTTAAGCCTAATTCAGCGGGTAAACCTTTGTGAATGGCAATCCCCGACATAAAGGTAATGCAGCTCGTTGCAATCGCACTTTGCGCGGCGCCAAACTGCGGCCTGAAATGCACCGGTTGCGGAGTTGGGATAGACGCATTAGGGTCACCCATTGCTGCCATCGCAATCTGACCACCCTTAATCACAGTAGAAGGTTTGACACCAAAAAATGCTGGGCGCCACAACACCAAATCGGCAAACTTACCCACCTCAATCGAGCCGACCTCCTTGTCCATCCCATGCGTAATCGCGGGGTTGATCGTGTACTTGGCGATGTAACGTTTGATGCGTGCGTTGTCGCTGGTTGACGGATCTGAAAAACCAGCCTCGCTCATCGAGCCACGTTGCTCACGCATTTTGTGCGCGGTCTGCCAAGTACGCATAATCACTTCGCCTACACGTCCCATCGCTTGGCTATCTGACGAGATCATCGAAAACGCACCGATGTCATGCAAGATATCTTCTGCGGCAATGGTCTCGCGACGAATGCGGCTTTCAGCAAACGCAATGTCTTCGGCGATTGAGGCATCTAGGTGATGGCACACCATCAACATATCAAGATGCTCGTCGAGCGTATTGATCGTAAACGGCCGCGTGGGGTTGGTCGATGAGGGCAACACATTTGCTTCGCCGCAAATACGAATGATGTCAGGTGCATGACCACCACCCGCACCTTCGGTGTGATAGGTGTGGATCACACGCCCCTTGATCGCATCAATCGTCGCTTCAACAAAACCTGATTCGTTCAAGGTATCGGTGTGAATTGCCACTTGCGTATCGGTTTCGTCAGCCACGCTCAAGCAATTATCAATGGCCGCTGGCGTGCTACCCCAATCTTCGTGCAACTTTAAGCCAACGGCGCCCGCTTCGATCTGTTCGTGCAGGGGGCCGGGCACTGATACGTTGCCCTTGCCTAACAAACCGATATTGATGGGATAAGACTCCATCGCCTGCAGCATACGCGCCAAATGCCAAGGGCCTGGTGTCACCGTGGTGGCAAAGGTGCCGGTGGCTGGGCCCGTGCCGCCGCCAATCATGGTCGTCACACCCGAGCTCAAGGCCTCTTCGATTTGTTGCGGGCAGATCAGATGGATATGACTGTCAATGCCGCCGGCGGTAACAATCATGCCTTCGGCTGCGATCACTTCAGTGGCAGGCCCCACCACAATCGTGATGCCTGGTTGAATATCTGGATTACCGGCTTTACCGATACCCGAGATACGACCATTTTTAATCCCAATATCGGCCTTGACGATACCCCAGTAGTCAATGATCAACGCATTGGTCAGCACGGTATCGACGCAATCTTTACTCATGCGTTGCGACTGACCCATGCCGTCACGAATCACCTTGCCGCCACCAAATTTCACTTCTTCGCCGTAGATGGTGAAATCTTTTTCAACCATCGCAAACAAAGCCGTATCGGCCAAGCGAATTCGATCACCTGTAGTGGGGCCGTACATCTCAGCGTATGCTTGTCTTGAAATCTTCATTTGTCTAAAGCCCCCATCACCAAACCTCTAAAACCATACACGAGTCGATCACCCGTTAAGGCAACAAGTTCAACCTCGCGCTCTTGACCCGGTTCGAAACGCACGGCTGTACCCGCCGGTATGTTTAAGCGAAAACCAGTAGCCAGAGCACGGTCAAAACGCAGGGCTGCATTCGTTTCGGCAAAGTGATAGTGCGAGCCGATCTGCACAGGCCGATCGCCGGTGTTGGCAACCAAGACTTTAATTAAGCTGCGGCCTACATTAATTTCAATTTCGCCAGGCGCAACGATCATCTCGCCCGGAATGATTGGTGTGGTACTCATCTTTTTCTCCTTAAAATCTCGGCGGATGACTACTGAATAGGCTGATGAACCGTGACAAGCTTGGTGCCATCTGGAAACGTCGCCTCGACTTGAATGTCGGGGATCATTTCAGAGACGCCTTCCATCACATCTTTGCGACTCAAAATATTGCGACCTTCGCTCATGAGTTCAGCGACGGTTTTCCCGTCGCGTGCACCCTCCATAATGGCGGCTGAAATCATGGCAATGGCTTCGGGTACATTCAGCTTTAAGCCACGAGCACGCCGACGTTCGGCCAGCAGGCTCGCAGTAAAAATGAGCAGTTTGTCTTTTTCGCGCGGTGTCAGATCCATAGTGTCCCCTTAACAACGTTCATCATCTTAATCATCAAGTCGCCCACAAGCGTGGCGCAACAGCCGGTAAACCAAGTACAACAGGGCGCAACTGCGCCCAAGCGTCTTGCAATAAAAACTTCAATTCACGCGGTTCGGCTAACAACCGACCCACCAATAAGCGAGGATGAAGAAGCGTCCAGGCAAACTGAGCAGCCTGCTCACGCAAGGCTTGCACGGTTGCTTCGCTAAATGTTTCAGGCGCAGGCAAAATCGCCCATAACGTCGCACAGGTGTAATGCCCCCGCAGACCGATGGGCGAAGCAAACAACGCGTCATCGCCCACCAAGGCTAAGCGATCATGCCAAATGAGTTGCTCATCAATCTGAATTTTTAATGATTGACGAAAATGACCCTCAGCGAAAGATTCGCCCGAGGCATGACGACCAAAGATGAGGTGATCCCAACCTAACATTGCCCCGTGCTTACCCACCCTGATATCAAGATCAGAACGCACCCGCGCCCGATTAAACACAATAGTCTCTTGCGGCAGCCACTCGAAAGCACCCTGCAAGTCAATATCGATTAATTGCGAAGCTTCAAGCGAAGCATTGGCGCCGTACCATTTGGCAGCAGAGGGGGTTGTGACCAGGCCATGGCTACCCAGTTGACTATTGATCAACACTTCAAGTCGATCGCCACCTGCGATCCCGCCGGGCGGATGCACGATGATCGCGTGGCAAGGGGAGGCACCCTCTGGGTACAAGGCTTTTTGAATACGCAAGGGCCCGAGGTGCTGATGATTGAGCCGTGTCTTCAGACTAGGCGGCTGAGGGTCCAGATTGAAGTCGAGCGAAAGGCGAGCAGTCCATGACGCGAGCGTCGACTCAGCCTCGGTCGAACGTGAGGGGTCTAAGGGGCCAGAGGAGCCTGTTGGGTCTGGGTCAGTAGACCAATGTCGCTGATCGCCGAGGTGCATTAATTTGATGACTTAAAAGTTAAATAGCAATGCCTAAGTGCCTTCGCTGTTGTGACGCAGGCTCAGTCTAGAGTGGTAGTGATCTGACAAAAACACAAAACTCCTGTCGCTAATTAAACCATCATCATGACGAATCTTTGGCACAGATGCAAAGAGAATTATGATCGTGCACGAAGGTGAGACGTGACAGTTCAAAAATGCACCATTTTGGTACATGCCAGACGGCAAAAAGGTGCATCGCCTTGGCGCGCACGGTCTCGCTTATCGATGCGATGCGCATCGTATCTTGTGCTGAGTGGTGGTCAGAGACGGTTCGCGCGAGCGCGCCCGGCATACCAAAAAAAACGACGGCCAAAGCCGTCGTTTTTTAGCCTACATAAAAATCAAACTACATCTTGCCGCTCAACACGCTCAGCAACCGCTGGGCCGTAGCACTGTTGTCGCGCACGCCTTGTGCATCGAGCACGGTAACTTGCGTCTGGTTACCCTGTTCAACCAGATGAATACGCAGCGTAGGTGCCTTAGCAGGATCTTTAGTGCCAAATATGCGAGCAAAGAAGCCAGGCTCTTCACGCTTTTCGCCAGTGTCGGTATCAACGTAACGCACGTAGAAATCGCCCGCAGCACGATCGCGATCGTCAACGGTGAAACCACCTGAGTCAAGCGCCACGCCCACGCGACGCCAAGCGCGATCAAAGGACTCTGCAACCACCAGCATGCTCTTGTCACCCGATGCTGCGCTAACCTTTGGCTCTTGCGCGCCAGGAGTCGTTTGCGCCATTTTTTTACGCGCACCGTCAACATCTTCACCCAAGTAGACCATCAGCCTCGCCAGCATCGCTGCGTTCAAGCCTGGGTCTTCTTTGCCATTGGTCCACTTCACATCGACGTCAGAGAGGTTGACTCGAGCAATTTCTTCCATGTGACGGTGCGAAATATAGACTTCAGTACGCGAGCCTACTCGCTCGATACGGGTACGGAATTTATCGCGCGTCCCGCTGTCATACAGGCTATCAAGCAATGATCCCAAGGCTTGACGCAGCCAGCTCTCGGGAATTTTGGCGCGATTTTCAGCCCAGTTCGTCACAATCAAACCCGCTTTGGGATCAGTCACATCGAGCGTGAAGCCAGCATCTGTCCAAAAATCGGCGGTCATCGAGAACACTTTCTCTGGTGACATCTCAACAGAGAGCCAACGCAGCTCGCCATCACGCATCACGCGCATATCGCTGCGCGTTGGTAACACACCAGACTGAGCGGCATTTGGCACACCTCTGCCACCCGTTTGCGCCTGCTGATACTGCGAGAACGTTGTCGTGCCGGTTGTTGGTGAACGATAACGCGGATCATTTGCAGCCTGGGTCAGATCGGGGGGGATACTCAGCGGATCGGTACGGACCACGCTTTTGTAATCGATCGAATCATCGCCGCTCATTACTGAGCGCAAACCACCGCAACCGCTTAATAGCAATAGCGTTGCAGCGAAGGCGGCTACGACACCGCACTTTTTGTTCAACAAACTTTTCATTTAGAGCAACCCCGCCTCTGACATTGCAGCTCGCAAGGGAGCCTGAAATTGCGTGCTGAGTTGAACCAGAGGCAAGCGAATACCGCTAGGAATACGCCCCATCTGTGTCAACGCCCACTTGACCGGAACTGGGTTACCTTCAACAAACAACAACTTGTTCAAAGGCCCCAGTAAATTATTTAAACGTTTAACGGTTGCGACATCGCCCTTCAGTGCAGCGCTACACAGCTCGTGCATTGCGCGCGGGGCGATATTGGCAGTGACCGAAATATTGCCACGGCCGCCTAGCAAGATAAGCGCAGCAGCAGTCGCGTCGTCGCCACTCAACACTAAAAAGTCAGAGGGCACATCACGAATCAGTAGCGCCCCTCGGCCAATATCGCCGGTGGCATCTTTGATACCAATCACGCCTGGCACTTGAGCCAAGCGCAGAACGGTATCGTGCGCCAGATCAGCAACAGTACGGCCTGGCACGTTATACAGAATCGTGGGCAGATCAACGGCCTCTTGCACAGCTTTGAAGTGTTGGTACATACCTTCTTGCGAAGGCTTGTTGTAGTAAGGCACAACAGATAAGCCAGCATGTGCACCCACGCTGCGGGCGTGCTCGGCCAGATGAATCGCCTCACTCGTCGAGTTGGCACCTACACCTGCAATCACAGGGATTCGACCTGCAGAGTGTTCAACCGCGACGCGAATAAGCTCGGCATGCTCATCCACGTTAACGGTGGGTGACTCGCCCGAGGTGCCGACAATCACGAGTGCGTCGGTACCTTCTTGGGCATGCCAATCAATAAGGGCTTTAAAGCTTTTGTAGTCAAGACTACCATCGGGGTGCATTGGCGTCACCAAGGCAACCATGCTGCCCATAAATTGGGGTACTTTAGAAGTCGAAATCGTGGCCATGAATGGATCCAGAAGGCGAGTCAAGGCGCAAAAGCACCTATAAGAAGTTAGTGCAACAGTTTACCGGATTGCGAGGCAAACTATAAAAAAAGACGCACAACCTGTTCGCCAAGCGCAACCAAGGGTTTGAGCAAAGCGTTGAGGACGTTGGTGGCAAGCAAGGCAATCACAATCAGCATGCCGTAGGGTTCGACACGGCCATATTGCCAAGCCAGCCGATTTGGCAGCAGACTAAACAGCACACGACCACCGTCTAAGGGCAAAATAGGCAATAAATTCAAGGCCATAAGCACTAAATTGATATGGATACCGACGCGCGCCATTTCAAACCAGAAGCTGTCGCGCTCGCCAGCGTCAAACAATAAACGCAGTCCGATCGCCCACAAAATCGCCATCAGAAGATTGGCGCCGGGCCCAGCTAAAGCAACCCAAAGCATGTCTTGCTTGGGGCGCCGCAGACGACCAAAATCGACTGGGACGGGCTTGGCCCAGCCAAACAAAAAACCACCCCCGAAGAGGCTAGACATTGCCAAAATACCTATTGGCACCGCAATCGTGCCGATCGGGTCAATATGCCGAATTGGATTCAAGCTGACACGTCCGGCCAGCGAGGCGGTTGGATCACCAAAGAGTTTGGCGACATAGCCGTGAGCGGCCTCGTGCAAGGTGATCGCCAGCAGTACGGGTAAGGCGTATAGAGCCAGTGTTTGAATCAGATCTTCCATGCGGCGATTGTAGAGCTTAATGGCGGCCCAACGGCTTACCCCGCTAAATCTTATTCAAGCGCAGTCTCACGAGCGTCAAGACCACGCTCAATTGGATTCAGCTGCTGATTGAGCTAGTTTTCAATCAAGCCCCAATAAACTTGGCTCGCCACGGCCCAGGCGCACGACTTCCGGTGGCGAGGTCGTCAGGTCAACGACCGTCGTTGCGTCAAGCGTACAGGCGCCGGCATCAATCACCGCCGCCAACAAATGCTGATAACGCTCACGAATCTCGATGGGGTCAGCCAAGGCGAGTTCTTCGCCCTCAGGGATCAAGGTGGTAGACAAGAGGGGCGATTCTGCGTGCTCGAGCAAGGCAAGCGTGACGGGATGCGCTGGCACCCGGATCCCGATTGTTTTGCGTGACCGGTGCGACACACGACGCGGCACCTCGCGTGAGGCTTCAAGGATAAAAGTCCAGGGCCCGGGAGTCGCCAGTTTGAGCAGTCGATATTGAGCGTTATCGACACGCGCAAAATGACTAATTTCGGCCAGATCGCGACACAAAATAGTGAGGTGATGGCGGTCGTCAAGCCCTCGGAGCTTGCGTAGTGCGTCGGCCGCCCCCTTATCATCGAGGCGAGCAACCACCGCATAACTCGAATCAGTGGGCACTGCAACCAGGCCGCCCTGTTGCAGAAGCTGCGCTGCTTGCTTCAGCAGTCGGGGCTGGGGGTTATCAGGGTGCACCACGAACAGTTGCGACATGGCTCTTTATCTAAAAGGGTCTGGAGGCGTCAGAGCCCTTGCCCTGAACGATGAGAATTTCTAAGCATGACACAACAAACCTTGCCCATGTTGCCGTGGCTCAGCCGCGGCTTCGGTTAAACTCTTGGCGCGTGTTGCCGTAGCTCAGTTGGATAGAGCAACGCCCTTCTAAGGCGTGGGTCACTGGTTCGACTCCAGTCGGCAGCACCAAACTATTAAATGTACGCGTTCGGGGGCAAGACGCAGCACCCTCACCAGCAAAATAATCTAGGCTGCGAAGAGCCCTGTGATCGTCGTCTCGAATCTGCTGCCGTTACTGCACGACCTTTGCGCTTTCGCGTAGCGTTTTAACGTAATCAAAGCGCTGCTTTTGCACCAGCATTTGGCGGATATCGTTTTTGGCCTCGTCAAACGTAGGCGCTTTAAAAGGACGAGTCTCTTCAAGTTTGATGATGTTCCAACCAGCCGGGGTTTGAATCGGCGCGGCTGATAAAGCACCTTTTGCTAAGTTCACCATCACGTTTGAAATCGCGGGCAAAATCTGAGCCGGTACCACCCACCCAACATTGCCGCCATCTTTCTTGCTTGGATCAAGAGACGTCTCGGCCGCAAGTTTTGCAAATGCTTCGCCCTTACGCAGCCGCGCGAGTACTGCCTTGGCCTGATCCTCGGTTGAGGTCACAATCAGACTCAAGCGATATTGCTGTTGATCTTTCATCAAACCCATCTGCCGTTGGTACTCTGTTTTGAGCGTGGCATCAGGGATAGGATTACGCGCCATGTAATCATTGAGCAAAAGCTCGACCAAAAACGTCTGACGCACTTGCGCCCACTGCGCTTGTGCATCCGTGGTTTTATCAAGCCCCAGACGAGTCGACTCTTGCGCAAGAATTTCACGATTGATCAACTCATCTTGAATCACCTGGCGTAACTCAGGCGAATCCTTTTGACCCTGCGCAACGTTGACTTTCACATTTGTGTCGATCAAAGACTGTGGGACGGGCACGCCATTGACCGTTGCGAAGGCTCCGGGCGGTTTAGTTTGGGCCAGACTGCTGCCGCAGACCAAGCCCACAGACAGCGCCACAACGAGTGCACGAGGTACGACCGAAAGTTTTAAAAAGAGACGCAGCATGTTTTTTGTTTAAACTTGGTAAGAGGGCTCGAACTTACGGTCGATTAACGCCTATTATAGTTTGGGCAGACGTTTGCACAGGCTTTGCAGGCAAAAGGATGATTGATGAAGGCACTATTTTCTAGTTTCGCACTAAGTGCGCTTTTGCTGTGCGGCCCAAGCAGTCATTGCAGCGCTCAGGCACTATCTAACCCTAAGGATTTTTCAGCTATGCACGCCGATCTTATTAAAGCCTTTGCCCCGACTGGAGTCTTACGCGCCTCGCTTAACGTGGGCAATCCTGTTTTGGCCAATCTTGACGCGCAGGGCAAACCCTTCGGGATCTCAATCGACTTGGCGCTTGAGCTCGGCAAAAAACTTGGCGTACCCGTTGAGTTGATCGTCAATGAAACCGCCGGCAAATCGGTTGCAACAATTGAAGCGGGTCGTGCCGACATCGGCTTTTTTGCCATTGACCCCGAGCGCGGCCGCGACATCGCATTTACGGCCGCTTACGTGCAGATCGAAGGGTATTACTTGGTACGTGCAGACTCAACCATTCAACGCAACGACCAAGTCGACGTCGCGACCAACCGCGTGGTGGTCGGCAAGGGCAGTGCCTATGATTTATATCTAACACGACACTTAAAAAATGCGCCACTCGAGCGTGTTGCCTCATCGCAAGTGGTGGTTTCAAGCTTTCTCGAAAAAGGCTTTGAAGTCGCTGCAGGCGTCAAGCAACAGCTTGAGGCAGACACTAAGGGAGTGTCGGGGGTTCGCATGCTTAACGAGCGCTTTATGGTGATTAATCAAGCAATGGGCGTACCCAAAACCAAAGGCCCTGAGGCGGCTTTATTTTTGCGCACCTTTGTTGAAGAGATGAAAGCGCAAGGCTTCGTGAAGGCCTCAATGACGCGCCATGACATTCAAGGCGCGGGCGTGGGGCCTGCGGCTGATCCAAAAGTGGATCCGCTCACGGCTTCTTGATCAACCGTCGTTTGGCCCCCTTCACCTGTTGAAGGGTTAAGGCTTACTGTACGTAGCGATCAAGGCTTAGCGATCAAGGCCGCCGAGCTAGAGCGTCGCGACCATACTTATCAACGAGTCTTGAATGCGAAGAGACCATCTTCTAAAGATAAGGTGATGCTAACCACGCCACCTTATTGCGTAGCCGCAGCCAAAACGGCTGTCGGCGCAGCGTACGAATCGTAATGCGCTCTGCCCGTGCGATCACGCCATCGATTTGGCGTTCGAGCCCAGCGGCAAAACCGCGGTCGTACACTTCAAGATCCAGCTCAAAATTCAACCGTAAACTACGCGGGTCGATGTTTGATGAGCCAACATAAGACCAACCGCCGTCAACCGTGCACAGTTTAGAGTGATCAAAGTTACCTCGGGCTTGCCATATCCGGCATCCTGTCAAAATCAACTGATCAAGCTGCGCCATCATGGCCGCGTTGACCAACTTCAAATTGTTAGCGCCCGGCACAACAATATCCACCAAAATCCCCCTGCGCGCGGCGGTCGACAACGCCGCGATCAAGACAAGATCTGGCAAAAAATACGGCGATTGAATACGCACATGATGCTGCGCCACCGATAAAGCGCCCAGCAACATGTTGTGCGTACTACCCAAGGTACCGTCGGGACCAGAGGCCACACAGCGCATCGGGATACCCTGCTCGATCAGCTGCCCTAAAGCAGGTGCAAACCATTCAGGGCCTTTTAGCTTTTCTTGTGTTGTGAATTGCCAGTCATGCGCAAAGCTGATAATCAACTGATGCACAATGGGGCCCTTCAGTTCAAAATGCGTGTCTTGCGTAACCTCTGTTTTTGCTACTGCGGTCAAAAACCCTGCGCGAATATTCATTCCCCCAGTAAAACCGTGCATACCATCGACCACTAGCAATTTACGGTGACTACGCAGATTGGCATATGCAAGGCGCAGGCCGAACAAAGGGCGCATGAACAGTGCGGCTTTCACTCCGCCTTTAAGCAACATATTGATAATTGGCGGGTGCGAGTACTTTGACCCAACTGCGTCAATCAATACCCTAACCTGCACACCGCGCGCCTGCGCCTCGATCAACGCCTGAGCAAACTCGACACCCAAGACATCGTGATCAAAAATGTAACTTTGTAGGGCAATCGACTGAGTCGCACCACGAATCGCTGTCAGCATCGCGGGGTAGGTTTCATCGCCGCCACGAAGCGTCTGAATTTCATTGAAGTTCAAAACATTGAAATGACTGACGCGATCACCTAACACCTTGAGGGTGGCAAACTGCGCACCTGCGGCAGCGCAGACGTCGTGTACTAAGACCCGCTCAATCACGTCTTCAGCGTAAATCGTACCGGCGCGTGGCTGTGTGATTCGTTGCTTGCGTACGCGATTGATACCAGCTACCAAGTACAGCATGGCACCAAAAATAGGCGAAAACAAGGCGACCCCAACCCAAGCGATCGCAGCCCGGACATCTTGCTTTGTCATGGCGGCGTGCACGGCAGCGGTCGCACCGGCCACTCCCGACAAGATAAACAAGACGTGCGGCCAATATTCAGCGAGAAGTGCGTGTAATCCGGTCATTTAATAGGCCTACAGATAAAACGTCGAACCGCGACAAGGGGGCAAACTGGGCACAAACATGCTAGAATCTTCGCTCTGTGGTGGACGTAGCTCAGTTGGTAGAGTCCCAGATTGTGATTCTGGTTGTCGCGGGTTCGAGCCCCGTCGTTCACCCCACCCCCCTTCTTATTTTTATTGCTTGGCTTAGGCCTGCCCCGTCGCTCTACCCCGTTAACGGTGGCTTGGGCACCGAACCCTCTCATCACGCTGTACCAAACGCTAAGCATTGGGCACAGACCGCAATGTTCTTCACCGCCCTGTCTTTTTACGCCAGGCCTGAAAATCAATCGTCGTCTGCGGATCGGTATTGGGATACAACCCCATAATCGTGCGCCCGCCCCTGACTTCTTCGGTTGCAAAGTCTTCAAAAATCGTCATCTCAAAGGCCTCAGTTGCTAATTCGTCTGCCAGATGTGCAGGCAACACAATGACGCCATCGGCATCACCAACAATCACATCCCCCGGAAAAACTGGCGCGTCGCCGCAGGCAATCGGAACATTGATATCGATCGCATGATGCAACGTTAGATTGGTGGGCGCCGAGGGGCGCTGATGATAGGCAGGAATACCGAGCTCTGCAATTTCAGCTGAATCACGAAAACCACCATCTGTGACCACACCCGCTACCCCGCGAGCCATCAAACGACTCACCAAAATACCACCGGCCGAGGCGGCCCGTGCATCTTTACGGCTGTCAATGACGAACACCGCACCCTCTGGGCATTCGTTAATGCCCTTACGCTGCGGGTGGCTGCGGTCTTTAAAGACCTCCATGGTGTTGAGATCTTCGCGCGCAGGAATGTAGCGCAACGTATACGCCTCGCCGACCATATTTTTAGTGGACTTTGATAAACGTTGAACGCCTTGAATAAACTGATTGCGTAAGCCACGCTTAAAGAGGCAGGTTGCCAACGTTGCCGTGCTGATGCCCATCAGTTTTTCGCGGGTCTCTGGTTTAAGAGTGCTCATGGTGAATCTCGCTTAGTAACAATCGGGTGAAGAGTACTCATCTAGTCGCTCGCTGAATAACAGTCGGGTCAAGAGTACTTCTTGAGGATCTCGCTTAATAAATATCGGGTTCAGACACTGGAGCACCAAAATCAGTGCGCAAGAAATCAAAATCACAGCCCTCGTTGGCCTGCTCAATATGCTTGGAGAACATCCAGCCATAGCCACGCTCGTAGCGCGGTTCAGGTGCTTTCCAAGCGGCTTTACGGGCCGCCATCTCTGCATCAGAAATCTCGAGGTTAATCGTGCGGGCAGGCACATCAACAGAGATCATGTCGCCATTTTTAACCAGCGCTAACGGGCCACCAACATACGACTCGGGCGAGATGTGCAATACGCAGGCGCCATAACTTGTACCACTCATGCGCGAGTCGGACATGCGCAACATGTCGCGCACGCCCTGCTTGAGCAGCTTTTTAGGCATCGGCAACATGCCCCACTCAGGCATCCCGGGGCCGCCTTGTGGGCCAGCATTGCGCAAAATCAACACGTGATCGGCCGTCACCTCAAGATCGTCGCTATCGATCACAGCCTTCATTGAGGGATAGTCGTCAAACACCAGGGCTGGGCCCGTATGACGATGGAGATGCTCGGGGCAGGCACTAGGCTTAATCACGCAACCATCAGGGGCCAAGTTACCTTTGAGCACAGCGAGTGCACCCTCGGCATAAATCGGGTTATCAATAGGGCGAATCACGTCATCGTTGTATACACCTGCGCCTGCGATGTTTTCACCAAGGGTCTTGCCGGTGACAGTCAGTGCATCAAGATGCAGATGCTGAGTGATACGCGTCATCAGCCCAGGCAAACCACCTGCATAGAAGAAATCTTCCATCAGATACTCTTCGCCGCTGGGGCGCACGTTCGCAATCACCGGCACAATTCGGCTAAAGCGATCAAAATCGTCAAGACTGATGTCACACCCAGCGCGCTTAGCTTGTGCAATCACGTGAATGATCGCGTTGGTTGAGCAGCCCATCGCCATCGCCACGGCAATCGCATTTTCAAAGGCAGCGTGCGTTTGGATTTTGTTGGGGGTGAGGTCTTCCCAGATCATGTCAACAATGCGACGACCGGATTCGGCACTCATACGCATGTGGTTTGAATCAGGCGCTGGGATTGACGAGAAGCCTGGCAAGGTCATGCCTAGGGCTTCGGCGATCGCGGTCATCGTACTAGCCGTACCCATCGTCATGCAGGTACCATGGCTGCGAGCAATACCGCCTTCGATCTCTAGCCATTGCGTTTGATTAATCAGGCCTGCACGGCGATCATCCCAAAACTTCCAGGCATCAGAGCCAGAGCCAAGGGTTTTGCCATGCCAATTACCACGCAACATGGGGCCTGCTGGTACATAGATTGTTGGCAAGCCAGCGCTGGTCGCCCCCATCAGCAGTGCTGGCGTCGTCTTGTCACAGCCACCCATTAGCACTGCGCCATCAATCGGATGGCAGCGCAACAGTTCTTCGACATCCATGGCGAGTAAGTTGCGGTAGAGCATCGTCGTGGGCTTGACGTACTGCTCAGCCAGGGATTGTGCCGGCAACTCAATCGGAAACCCGCCAGCTTGCAACACACCGCGCTTAACGTCTTCAACGCGCTGCTTGAAGTGGCTATGGCAAGGATTGATGTCCGACCAAGTGTTGATAATGCCGACCACAGGTTTACCTGCCCAGTCTTCGGGGCCATAGCCCATTTGCATCGCACGCGAGCGATGTCCAAACGAACGCAGGTCATCGGGCGCAAACCAACGTGCGCTGCGCAAAGACTCGGGGGTTTTAATTTTTGGTTTTTTGACATCAGTTGTCATGCACACGTCTCCGGGGTAGAAGAAAGTTAGTCAGTTATTCGGTGTTTGTTATTCTGCTTTGTTACACAGCTTAGTCTTAAATGCAGCATCGTTTTCAATTTTCCAAAGACGGCCATCATCTGGCTGATCAAAGAAGGTGGGGATTTGCGACAAAAAGGGCAGATACTGAACAATCCACCGGTCACCACGCACCCAAAACACTCTTTGTTCGCTCGAACACAGGCGCGCAACAAACTCTTTGAAATTGATCAGTGTCTGCTGACCGACCACTGGGTTAAATCGCGCGGCATCTGCCAACTCGTTACGCCAGTTATCGCGCTTTGGAAGATTTTCCCAGTTTTCGACTACCCAGGCAGGCTCAGTCGCCCCTGAATAAAAAGCGAGATCAAACGGATAGCTGCGCACATAGACAAACACGTCTGTCGGCTTTTTTTGCGCAGCAATCTGCGCGCCCATGATGTAGGCAGTATCCGTTTGAATGAAGCGAAACACCCCCATCCCAGCCACGCAGGCAATGCTTGCAATCACAAAATACGTGGCAATCGTGCGAGGGATATGCGATGCCCAGCGACCGTGCAAGGCAAGCAGCAACGCCTCAGCACTAAGCACAGCCAATGGCGGTAACGCCGGCAAAATGTAGCCAATCAACTTTGAGGCTGGAATCGAAAAAAAGATAAAAATCAGCAACAACCAGATCAGCATCAGCAAGCCAAACGACTGGCAGGTACTTTGCCAAAAACGGCGATTAAACGCCACAAGCAAGCCAAGCGACCACGGCATGGTCATGCCAAACAGCACGGGCACATAAAACCACACGGGCTGAGGGTTGTTAAAGCTTTGGCTCACGAACCGTTCGTATTGCTGATG
>CALFXX010000019.1 GCA_937952975.1 uncultured Alcaligenaceae bacterium | reverse complement strand
AACTAGATATGGTACACATCCCCTACAAAGGTGGGGCCGCATCGATGGCCGATTTTTTGGGTGGGCGTGTAGATGTCATGCTGGCAACATGGCTGTTTGCGAAACCCTACGTTTCAGACAAGCGTGCGCGCGCTATAGCTCTTGTCAACGGCGAACGGTCGCCTAGCTTGCCAGACTTACCTACCGTCAATGAGCGCGCGGTACCAGGGGTCAAGCTGATCGACGGTCTGGGAATCTTCGCACCAAAGGGACTGCCAGAGGGACTGATCGCGCGCTTAAACAAAGAAGTTAATCGGGTGATCGAAGAGCCAGAGATGAAAGCCTGGCTGACAAACGAGGCAATACCGCCAACCGCGATGACAACTGCCGCGTTTGAAAAGATGTTGACCGACGAGGCCAAACCATTAGACAAATTGATTCGTGAAAACAAAATCGGTATGAAATAGGCTACTCAACTTTCGCGCCACTTTCGATAATAATTTTTTTCCAACGCGTTTGTTCGTCTCGCATGTACTGAGTGAATTGAGCGGGTGACCCACCTAATAGCTCGGTACCCTGGGGGGCGAGTCGTTCTTTAAGAACTGGGTCTTTCAGCACAATATCTAGTACGGCCCTCAGCCTAACGATGATCTCGAGCGCAACACCTTTAGGCACCACGATGCCCTGCCAGGCACCCATCACCCAATCCTGAGTACCGAGTGCCTCGTTAAACGTTGGCACGTCGGGAAACAGCGCGCTACGCTGACTCGCTGCGATTGCCAGGGGGCGTACACGCGCATCGGACATCATGGCAACCGCGGCGCTCAGGGTTGAAATCATAAATTGAGTACGACCGCTCGCCACGTCGACTAGCGCAGGCGACTCGCCTTTGTACGCAATGTGCGTCGACTCTAAGCCAAATTCGCGCGCAAACGCTGCACTAGGTAAGTGCGTCATAGTGCCTGCGCCGCTTGAACCATAATTCATATTGCCGTGCTTTTTTGCATACGACAAAAATTCTTTTAGAGAGCGCGGTGCCAAACTTGGAGCGGTTAAAAATACCAACGGATTGGTTGCCGTCAACATGACTGGTGCAAAGTCAACCAAGGGGTCGTACTTAACGTTTTGATACAACAACGGCCCTAAAACAATGGCTGAGGTCGCATAAAAAATTGTGTAGCCGTCTGGCTCGGAGCGCGCAACCTCTGCTGCCGCGATATTACCGCCCGCGCCTCCTTTATTTTCAACGACAACCGTTTCTTTGAGTTCTCGCGACATCGCCTCGGCAAAAAATCTTGCTGAAATATCGGCAGAACCGCCTGGCGCAAATCCAACAATCATACGAATCGGCTTATTGGGGTAGACCTGGCTCTGCGCATTCACGCCTGCCCCGACAAACACGGCCAGCGCCGAGAAGCACAACAAAAGTTTTTGTCTCATTTTTCTTTTATGTCACGATGTTGATTAACTTGCTGAATCAATTTATCAGTGCGGCAATCTCGTGCTTCGTCTAACAACTCTTTTTGTACTATAGGTGCCTGCTTTGCGCAATGCCATAACAACTACGAAAGCGCGTAGACCTTAAGCCGCAGGCCAATTCAGCACGTTGGCCAGTGCACCGCCCATCACCATCGCCAGATCGTCACCCTTTAAAAAAGCCATCTCTTCCGTGAAAAGACTGACACATTGCGCATAGGTACAAGGCAAACGTGACACGTCTGAACCCCACATTGAGCGCTGTGGGCCAAAGCCTTCAATGATGCGTTGCAGATAAGGCTGGATATTTTTGAAAGGATACGGATGAGTGCTATAGCCTGGTGCAGAGGTAACCTTCACTGATAAGTTTTTATGCCGGGCCAGCTTGAGCAAAATATCCAAGTCGGCAAAGCAAGCATCATCACGCAGTGCACTTTTACGCCCCATATGATCCAAAATAAGTTTTAGATCAGGATAGCGCGTTGCAATTTGATCAAGCACATCAAGTTGCTCAGACATTAAGACCATCACCGGGATACCCAACCGCTCGCAGCCCGCCCAAAACCACTCGATAGAACCATCGGCCAGCCAGCGCGACCACTTCGGTTTGTGAAACGTCATACGAATGCCAAGCATTCCGGGTTGCGTCAGCCAGGTTTCAAGCAAGCTGCGTGCGTTAGGATCTTCTGGGTCAAAACGCCCCATGATGCCATAGCGGCCGGGGTAATTTTGTACCGCTTCAAGCGCAGTCAAATTTTTGCTTCCGACCATTGACGGAGGCACGATGATCGCGCGCGAAACACCCGTTGCATCCATGAGCTCGGTCATTTCTGCCGCTTCAAATGGTTTTTCGCGGTGCGGACGCGCACCCTCACCAGCAATGATCACGGTGTGCCCGACATCTTCGGGCAGCCAAGGGCGATCAGGGCGATGAGCTTCCCAAAGATGAACCTGTGCGTCAGTGATAACCATATGTGCTCCTTGTTGTTCTAAGCTAGTATTTAGCCCATTGTCTTTTGATTAATTTATTTTGATTACCGTCTGTTAATCGGTGCCCACTGTTAGGCACTTCGTTATTTTCTACATCTTAGCCTGTCTCTGCCAAGGAAATTTCTATGTCTACTGCACCGCTTGAACCCGTACGTTTTGCGCCCATCGCATCCGAAGATCTAACGCCTGAACAACAAGAGGTCATGAAGCTCTATCGCTCGGGTTGGCAAGCACAATTAACCGACTTACCAAAGCATCACTGGATGACCTTGCGCTCACCTAAGTTTGCTGCGGTGGTCACGCCGGTCAGCAATTATTTTCGCAATGAATCTTCGCTGCCAGCACGTTTGAACGAATTCGCGATTTTGCTGACCGCGCGTCATATGGAATCCCAATTCGAATGGGGTCTACACAGCAAATGGGCGGTCAGGGATGGGGTAGCTCCTGCGGTGGTTGCCGCGTTACCACGAGGGGGGAAGCCTGCAGGCTTACAAGACGACGAAGACATTATTTATGATTTCGTGACAGAACTGCTTACGACAAAACGGGTCAGTACCGAGGCATTTCACCGCGCAAAATCCTTACTGACCGACCAACAATACTCTGATCTTGTCTGTGTCGTGGGCTACTACACCATGGTGTCCATGGAAATCGCAGCGGCAGGTATTGATGTGCCTGCCTGGGCAGACACTGTCGCGGCGGCCAGGGCAAGCGCCTAAGAGCAAATAACTAAGAGTTGGGGCTCTTAATCGCAATCTCGAGCCAATACAGCTCGAGATCAGCGCTTTGCCCGCTAGGCAGACCAATCGCTTGCGCGAGTGCTAACAAATCAATCGCTCCAGCGCGGGCAGCCTCAAGGATTGAAGAGTCGTCGCTCTCAGCGAGTGCCAAACAACGTCGTGCTGTTGGTACTGCGCCATGAATCGACTGCTCGGTTGTCTTGACGTTGCTTCCAGAGTCATCCATCACATACTGTTGCACGCGGCGCACAGTCGCGTTGGTACGTGCGGCCCATTCTTGATCCGCATCGTACCGAATCACAATCAACAGTGGCGCCTCGTGCTGATAGGCTTCGTTTGTAACTGTGCGGCGACGATAAACGCTTCGCGCTCCGTTGCGAAACCAGCTTAACGATTTTTTTGTCCAAGCGGTGGGGTTACTTAACGCGTGCAAGTAGCCAGCACCCTGCAGGCTCTCGGGCGACTCCGTTTCATAGAACATCATGAATCGCGAAGGGTCTGCCGCCGAGCGATAGCGACGCCCGATATGAAAACCCTCAATCGCGACGCGCTCAGGGATGTGCTGACAGTTATGCCACTGTTGATATTCAAGCCAGTTTTCAGGTTCAATGTTTGCCCAAAAAGCCATCAGGCCGGTGCTTTGTTTCATGTTTTTTCCTTATCTTCACTTAACGAGTTGTTGGTTACGACCAACGTCACTTTCTTGGGATCATGAGCGACTCAGCCCCTAATGAGCCGGTGGCCGCCACACAGTATTATTCAGGTCGTATCCCAGCTGCTTTGACAACCTTCCCCCACTTGTCTAGATCAGCGCGCAAGAACACCGCAAACTCGTCAGAGGTCATTTTTAAACGCTCAAATCCTTGGGCTGCCATTCGTTCTTTGACTACCGTCGTGTTCATCGCTTTGTCAACCTCTGCGTTCAAGCGATCGACGATCACTTTAGGCGTTTGCGCAGGCGCGAACAAGCCATACCAAAGATCACTCACGGTTTCATCATAGCCAGGCAAGCCAGACTCAGTCATCGTTGGAATCTCTGGCAAATAACGACTACGCTTGCCGCCCGTCACCGCAAGAGCCTTAACCGTCCCTGCTTTAATCTGTGGAATGCTAGTGGCCAAGACATCAAACATACAAGCGAGGTTGCCTCCGATCACATCATTCATGGCGGGGCTAGTACCCTTGTACGGAATATGTTGAATCGGTGCACCTGAAATAAACTTCAGTACTTCGAGCGACAGGTGAGCTGTCGTGCCATTGCCACCCGAGCCAGAAGAAATCGCGTTGGGATTTGCTTTCGCATACGTAACAAGCTCGGCTACGTTCGAAACTGGCAATTTCAAATTGCACATGAACGCGTTCACAAACGATACCAGCGGGGCGACTGGGGTAAAGCTAGTGATAGGGTCGTAGGGCAATTTGCTGTACAGGTACGGGTTAATCGAGTTCGTTCCTGTCAACCCTAAGGCTAACGAGTATCCATCCGGCGCAGCCTTTGCCAACGCCTCCATGCCGATACCGCCACCCGCACCACCTTTGTTTTCGATAATGACCGGGACACCCAGCGACTGAGAGAGCTCGGGTGCGACAGCACGGGCTAAGACATCGGTAGGCCCTCCCGGCACAAACGGGACAATGATGCGAACCGGTTTAGCGGGGTATGAGGGCTGAGCCCACGCACTCGCACAACAGGAAAGCAAAAAAAATACAGCTACCCACTTATATTTTTGCATCTTAACGACCTTAATTTTTAGTTTTTTGTTTTTTAAAGCGCATCCGCTGTTAGAGAGCGAATGGGACACTATCGAATACCCTAACTGCCTTGAAGAATAGATCAAATCGAGTGTTGTCTTTTACAGATTGGATAGATATACTCGTTTCAGAAGTCCCGCACACAGACGGGAAATAGACAACCATCTGAATAATCAGAATATAAAGGAAGAGACAAATGAGTATTTCTCGTAGAAATTTCGTAACGAGCGTGGGCGCCTTGGGTTTAGCCTCGTCTTTTCCACGAATCGCCCTGGCGCAAACTGAAAATATTAAAATCGGCTGGCTCGCAGCAATGACGGGCCCAAGCTCAGCACCGGCGATTGGCTTTGATCGTGGCGTGCAATTTGCGGCAAACGCTATTAATGCAGCGGGTGGAATCGGTGGTCGAAAGATCGAAATCATCACGCGCGATACGCAGGGTGATCCCACGAAAGCGGTGAATGCCACCAACGAACTGATCAGTCAGGCAAAGGTGCATGCAATCTGGGGCCCCACAAACTCAGGCGAATCGCTAGCGGTGACCCCAATTATGGCGCGCGCCAAAATGCCTAATATCCATCCCTGTGTGGTTGATACACTGATCGACACAAAAAAATACCCGAATGCATTTCGCATTACCCCGTCAAATACACAATGGGATGATGCTGTTCGTAATTACTGTTTGAAAGTTTTAAAAGTTAAAAAGATCGCAGTCATTGGCGATACCACAGGCTACGGCGTGAGCGCAGTCAACGCCTCTGTTGCTGCGTTTAAGAAGGACGGCGCAGAGGTGACCTATCAAGCCAACATCGACTCAACTCAGTCGGATCTCACGCCAGATATGCTTCGCGCAAAAAATAGCGGCGCCGAGGTCATTGTTGTCTGGAGCGTCAGCACCGGTATGTATTCACGTATGTTCAACACGCGTGCCAAAATGAATTGGGATGTTTCGTTTGTGGGCCATCCTTCAGTGTCTTCGGGCGAGATTGCCGGCCTCTTAGATAAGCCAGACAATTGGGCTAAGGTTTATGCAATTGGCTACAAGAGCTGTAGCTACGACGCCTCAGGCAAGCTGCCACCCGCAAGCGAAGAATTTGTAGGCAAACTGCTGAAAGCAAACGTCAGACTAGACGATACCTTGCTTTGGTGGGTAGCCTGCGGGGTCGACGCCATTGATCTGATCGCCAAGGCAGTTGGGGCAAGTGGCTCAACCAAGCCCGAAGGGATTGTGCAGTACTGGAATTCTCTGAAAAACTATCCAGGGCATTTTGGTACTTACAACTACACACCAGATCAACACAACGGTTACTCAACCGATGAGATCGTGATGTCTGAAGCACGTTCTGCGAAAAACGGTACCTTTGCACTGGCACCAGGCTACTAAGTCAGTCGAACCCTCAGGAAGCACACATGTTTGCATCGATTCTCGCCGCCGGCTTGGCGGCGGGCGCGATTTACGCGCTCGTCGGCATTACCTACAACACCATGTACTCCACCTCGCGAGTGATGAGTTTCACCGCGGGGCAACTCGGCATGTTGGGCGGAGTCTTTGGCTCCTATTTCATCCTGAAACTTGGCTTGCCGATCATTGTGGGCTTTATTGCCACGTTGGTGTGTTGCGCCATCATTGGCTTTATCACCGAAATCGTTGCCGTCAGACCCGTGCTTAAAAGCCTTGAACAGCACTTGTATGTGCTTTCAACACTTGCCTTGGCGCTGATGATTCAACAGGTCACCGCAATCGAATGGGGGACCGAGCCACGACCGTTTCCGAAACTGGTCGGGCTTGGTGAAGGCGTTTGGGACGAAAAGTTTTGGATCCCTGTGGTCGCTTGCGCGTTAACTATCATTGGGCTTGAGTATTTATATCGACGCACACTCGTTGGCCGTGCCTTTGTTGCAGTCGCTGAAGATAATTTTGCGGCGCAGGCCCTGGGCCTGCCCGAACGAAATCTACGCGTAGCCAGCTATATGTTGGCTGCCGTCGTCGGTGGTATCGCAGGTTTTTCTGGTGGTGAACTGCTGCTCGCGTTCTTTGCCAATGGTGCCTTATTAAATTTTTATGGCTTTGTCCCGGTCGCACTTGGCGGCTTAGGCAATAATCGCGGCGCAGTAATTGGCGGCTTAATCTTAGGCTTGTTTCAGCAGGCTGCAAACTTTTTAGTTGGCGGGATTTTTGCCTCAGTGGCTGTATTTACCTTGTTTATTGTGGTGCTACTTGTTGCGCCACAAGGCCTGTTTGGCTCTGTTGCCTCGAGGAGAGTGTAATGAGCACTCAGACCACTGACCATGCCCAGACTTCTGGCAATTCAGCGCAGCAACCCGTCGGCACTCAACTCTTTTGGCTACTTGCCGCAGTCGTCGTTGCACTTGGTTTACCTTATCTTGGTAACGACTACTGGGTATCCATTGGTACACGTGCTGCGATTTACTGGGTGCTGATTTCTGGTTTAAATCTAGTCGTAGGTTTTGCAGGACAACTCGCGATTGGCTATGTTGCACTGCTGACGATTGGCGCCTACACGACCAGTGTGCTCACTGCAGGAAAATTATTCGATCCTATTTCAGTATTTTTTGCGTTACCGATCGCGGCGGTCATGGGAGCAGTCTTTGGCGTCATTGTGGGTTTGCCGGCACTCAGGCTACGCACTTTTTATTTTGCAATGACCACGTTGGGTTTCGCAACCATCGTGACTCAAATCGCACTGGCTTGGCAAAGTGTCACAGGCGGTGGTATTGGCATACCAGGGCCAGAGATGCCCGCACCGTTTGACGGCAATCTTGGCTTTTATTACTTATGCCTGGGCTTTGCTGCCCTATGCACTTGGTTGAGCACCAACGTTGCACGCAGTCGCTTTGGTAGTGGCCTCATTGCAGTGCGCGATGCAGAGGTCGCCGCTGAGGCCTGTGGGATTTCAAAAAGCAGCCTGCTGATTCCTATTTTTATTTTGGCCGGGGCGTTGGCCGCGGTCTCAGGAGGATTGTTTGCCGGACTACAAACCTACATCACCCCTGATGCATTCACCTTTGAATTATCCCTACTCTTCTTCATCTCTATTTTGATTGGTGGCAGGGGTTCAATTTATGGACCAATGATTGGCACCATTATTTTAGTGATCTTGCCAGAGATCGCTGCGCCGTTAGCCGCGTGGTCGACATTTTTATATGCCTTCTTGCTACTGGTGATTGTGCTGGCGATGCCAGGTGGCATCGCGGTGCTACTCGATTTTAATAACCGACGTCCACTCGAAAAGCACCGAACCGTTGCCCCTCAAACCGCTTTGCTTGCTGCATTAAACCAACATCACTCTGCGCAACAGTCGCTAGGTTTACAGAATATCGTGTTGTCTTTTGGAAGTGTACGTGCAATTGATGGCGTAACGCTCGACGTCAAGCCAGGAAAAATTCACGGTCTGATTGGCCCGAACGGTAGCGGCAAAACCACAACCCTCAATGTGATCTCAGGCTATTACAGCCCAAACCAAGGCACTTTAACGCTCGGTGCAGAATCACTGCCGGCCGGCGTGCCACATGTGCGCGCGAGTCGCGGAATTTCCAGAACCTTTCAAACGCCTCGGATCGTTGGCGAGATCTCGGTCCTTGAAAACGTCATGATTGGCGGCGCAACAAAGGGCCATGCGAATTTTCTTCAAGCGCTACTCGCGATGCCACAAGAGCGACGCGAGCGCAAAGCGCTCAAAGAAAGAGCGATGGCGCTGCTGCAAGTGGTGGGTCTGGGCGCGTTGGCGCACGTCCGAACAGATCGACTTCAACACAGTGAGCTGCGCTTTATCGAAATTGCGCGAGCCTTAATGATTGCGCCTGATTTTTTGATGCTTGATGAACCCGCCGCTGGTCTGTCAAACGACGAGATCAAAAAACTCGGCGCTCTGATTCAAGCGATCAGCGCCTGCGGCACTGGCGTGCTGCTTGTCGAGCACCACGTTGATCTCATCTTTGAGATTTGTGATGACGTCACTGTCTTAAATCTTGGCAAAATTCTTGCAGCGGGGACACCCGACGAAATCAGAGCACACAAGGAGGTCGTCAATGCTTACCTCGGCGGCTAACATGCAGCAACAATCTCTACTATCCGTAAACAAACTTGAGGCTGGTCATGGCAAGATTCAAGTCTTGCATGGCGTTGACTTGCAGATCGCTGCAGGCGAAGTCGTTTGTTTACTCGGCCCTAATGGGGCGGGCAAATCGACCTTGTTGTGTGCGCTATCGGGTTTGTTACCTGTGACAGCGGGCACTGTCACCTTTGATGGAAAGCCGTTTAAGCAAACAACGCCTCGCCAAGCCGCAACCGCAGGTTTAGTCCACGTCATCGAAGGGCATCGCGTATTTACCCAGATTTCAGTCAATGACAATTTGTTATTAGCCGGCTATGACTTACCACGCGGCGAACGTGCAGCACGTGTCGATGAAGCGCTCAGCTATTTTCCCGAGATTGCAGCAAAGCGCAACGAGCGTGGTGGCGCCTTAAGCGGCGGGCAACAACAGATGCTAGCGGTTGCACAAGGGCTTGTCAGACGTCCGCGCTTGCTGATGCTCGATGAACCCTCTGCGGGTTTGTCGCCTGTATTAGTAGATCGTGTGTTAAATGTTGTGGCGCAGTTGCGCGCAAAGGGCACTGCTGTTTTGCTCGTTGAGCAATTAATTGAAAAAGCTTTAGCGGCATCAGATCGCGTCTATGCGCTGGTACAAGGCCGAATCGTACTTGAGGCATCAACCAGCGAGTCAGACTTACCACGTCGGATAGAAAACGCCTACTTCGGACACGAAAGCATTCATTGAAATTGCTTCGTGGTTAAAGTAGGCGCTTGCTTTGAATACGCGGGCGCTAGACCGCCCGCGTATTCACCACAACTCAACCTTTCGCTGCCACCGGTTTTTTCTGCGTATGCGCAGCGTGTTTAGACTTCAGATAATTTGAAAGCGTCGTTTTTTGTGGCGCTGACAAACCATCCCAAAACGTCAGCCACTTTTGTTGTACGACATCCATTTTGGTTTCCAGTGCTGAGCGCATTTGCTTGTGCTGCGCTAGGATTGCGCGCGGATCAATCACCTCTTTCGCAAACTGCTCGGTCATCGCCTTTTGTTGCTCGGCCCGCAGCGACTGCTTGCTGGCCTGCATCTCTTTGCGTGCGGCCTGAGCCGAATCGAACTGTGTTTTTTGAACCGGCGTTAAGGCGAGCTGATCAATAATAGCCTGAGGAATTTGCCCCATCGGGCCTTCGCCACCACCTTTGCCAACAGCCTGCTGTTGGCGATGCATACCGCCATGTGGGCCTGCTCCTTGCTGCATTGGCGCACGCGTCTCTGCACTAGGACCCATGCCAGAGCCTGGGCCCATTCCGGAGCCTGGCAATGGTGCCGCGGGTGTTGTCTGGGCAGTTGGTGTCTGTGTCGCTGACGGTGACGCGGATTGACCAGCACTCGATTGTGCCAAGGCGCCTGCCGCTGCAAGTGTCAAACCCAAACCTGCGATCAGTGAACGAGTTGAAGTGTATTTCATGGCGTGAACTCCTGTGTTGTTACGCAGGCACATCTTCACACGCCACTCATTTCAACAATGTTTCGAGTCGAACCCCATGTGTTTCAGATGGTTTCGACTCGAAATCTGGCGGCTTAAGTGAGGCTGCCTAGTAAAACCAGAGCCAAGATTAACCAACAGGTGCTGTTTGGGCCAAGGCAGGCAAGTTCACAACCGAAGCGTACCAAGCTTCAAGCTTAGGATGGCCAGGGCGCCAAGGCTCGTTCGCAAAGCGAAAGTCGAGGTAACCTAGAGCACAAGCGATGGTGATCTCACCAATGGTGTTGAGCTTGTTCAGGTTTGCTGCATCTTTTTCAAGATCTGCCAACGCACGCGTCACCTTACCTTGCTGCAACTGAATGTAGCCAATACGGCCTTCATCTTGCGGCAAAGCAATTTCACGGCGACGTGGCTGGCTAGCATCCAAAATGCCATCACCGAGCGCTTGTTGACGCAAAGCAGCCCAGCGAGCAGGGCCCGCTGCAGGGAAAAGTGGCGCAGCCGAACCTAGGCTGTCCAGATACTCGCAAATGACCGGGCTATCAAACAAGGTGGTGCCGTTGTCGAGTACAAGCGTTGGCACCTTTGACAAGGGGTTCACGGGTATCAGCGCTGCGTCAGTTGTAGGAATAACCCACTTTTCGATCTGACCATCAATTCCGCGTGCAACTGCACAAGCCATGACTTTACGCACGTAGGGACTGGCAGGAGAAAAAGCTAATTTCATAAGTGACTTCCTGGTTAATTTAATTTAGACAAACGTGAACAAATTCTAGACTTCCATAGGCATCAGGCTTCAGTCAGCGTTAGCGCTCGCAGGCCGTTGCGCTTGCCTACTGAATGGAGCTCAACGCACTCTGCTGCCGATCACTGATCCGCTTTAATGCCAGCGGCCTTCACGGTTGCACCCCAGTGCTCGTATTCTGACACGAGAACTTTGCCAAACTGTTCAGGATTTAAAACATCGAGTTGCAAACCACCCTTCACCATCAAGTCAATGATTTGCGGATCTTTAACAGCTTCGTTCACCGCGCTGTAAATCACATCCACCGCAGCCTTAGGCATTTTTGCTGGTCCAAGAATTGAAATCCAAGGAGAGGTAAAGACTTTAATCCCTTGCTCTGCCAAGGTTGGGATATTAGGCGCACCCACAAATCGAGCCGGGGCACCCAGACCCATCACGACCACTTTGCCGGCTTCAGCATTGGGCACAGCCAAACTCAGGGGCACAAACATCGAGTCAACCTGGCCTGCCAACACCGCAGTCATAGCCGGAGCCGCCCCTGTAAACGGAACGTGCAAGATATCAAGCTTGCTTGTGACTTTGAGCATCTCCATTGCCACCTGGCTTGAGCTGCCCACACCCCAAGAGGCATAGGTCAGTTTGCCAGGCTGGCTTTTTGCCAAGGCGATAAACTCATCAATATTTTTTGCAGCAACTTTAGGATTCACGACCAAGGCGTAGGGCAACAAGCCGACCTGAGCGATTGGTACAAAATCTTTTAGTGCGTCGTAGGTGATCTTCGGGTAAACGTGCGGGTTGATCGAATGCGTATCGGCCGCAGTCATCAAAATAGTGTAGCCATCAGGCGCGGCCTTGGCCACGAAGTCAGACCCAATCATGCCGCTGGCGCCGGGTTTATTGTCGACCACGATCGTTTGCTTCAGTATCTTGCCGGCACCCACTGCAATCGCCCGGGCAAGCACGTCCGTGCCCCCACCAGCGTTATACGGCACCACCATTCGAATCGATTTCTCTGGAAAGGTACCTTGGGCTTGTGCGCCCATCGCAAACAATGCTGTAGCAGAACACGCAACAACGGCGCTTAGCTTTTGGACAAACGATTTCATGGGGTCTCCGACAGTTAGGTATTATTTTGTTAATCTTTTAACATGAAATTTTGCCGCCTTCACCCTCTGGGCGGTTAGGTAACACCTTTAAGGACTATTGCACCTATGCGCCCTGCCATTAACTTGCACGACTTCAGGGCTATGGCCCGACGTAAATTGCCTCAGATCGCCTTTGACTTTATCGATGGCGGTGCGGATGACGAACTGGGTATGGTGCGCAACCGCGAAGCCTTTAGCGACTATCAACTATTGCCACGCTACCTGAATGACGTCACCACGCGCGATCAGTCAACCACCCTGTTTGGCCGAAAGTACTCAAGCCCGATCGGCATCTCACCGACTGGGATGGCCGGCCTGTTTCGCGTTGGCGCCGACAGCATGCTTGCTGCGGCCGCTAAAAAGGCCAATGTGCCCTTCTTGTTATCAAGTGCGAGCAATTTCAGGATTGAAGATGCCGCAAAGATTGCGCCCGATAACGTATGGTTTCAGATGTACGCCACGAGCGATCACCGGATCAATATGGATCTGGTGCGCCGCGCACGCGAGGCCAAAGTCGGCGTACTGGTGATCACCGTGGATGTGCCAGTGAACTCGAACCGTGAGCGCAACCGTCGTAACGGGTTTACAAGGCCCTTTCGTATGACGCCCTCAATTATGCTTGACACGTTGAGTCGACCTGGCTGGTTATTGCAATACCTAAAATCAGGTGGGATGCCAATGATGAGCAACTGGCAGCCCTATGCACGCGAGGGCGCAAACGCCGACGAAGTGGCCGACATGTATGGCACGCTGACGCCTGCCCCCATGACCAGTTGGGAAACCGTAACTGCCATTCGTCGAGAGTGGGAAGGCCCCTTAGTGATCAAAGGGGTCTTGCATCCCGATGACGCGATTCAATCCGCGAACCATGGCTTAGATGGCATTATCGTTTCTAACCACGGCGCCCGTCAGTTGGATTGCGCACCCTCACCCATTTCAATGCTGCCGGCGATTCGCGCTGCGGTGGGTGATCGGATGACGCTGATGCTAGATAGCGGCGTGAGGCGAGGCTCAGATGTAGTCACCGCGAAATGCTTAGGCGCAGAATCCTGTTTCTTTGGTCGCCCCACACTGTATGCAGTTGCCGCGCTTGGTCAAGCTGGTGCCGACCAAGTCTTTGCCATCATGCGCCGCGAAATCGACGCAATACTCACGCAAATTGGCTGCGGCAATTTTAGCGACCTGAGCGAACGCTTTTTGCATCGCAAGGCTTAACCGCAAGCGACCTCATTGGGCTGCGATCTGGCTCAATGAAGGGTGCTCTCTGACTCACTAGAGCACGCTCTGGCTCACTGAAGCGTAATGTTCGCGTCTTGAATCACCTTTGACCAGCGTGCCGTATCTTCTGCAATTTTTTGTTTGAAGTCGGCAACGCTGCCACCAACCGCTTCAATACCAACACCGGCAAGTTGCTGCACAACCGCTGGGTCTTGAAGCGCTTTGTTCAGCGCTTGATTCAGCGTTGTCACGATCTCGGGCGCCAACCCGGCAGGCCCAAAGACACCAAACCACGTCAACGATACAAAGCCCGGTAAATCTTGCGAAATCAACGGAACGTCCGGCACGAGCGCCGAACGCTCAGCGGCGGAAATACCCAAAGCCCTAACCTTGCCATCCCGCACATGGGGGTACGCTGACGAAAAGCTATCAAACAGCACGTCAAGGCGTCCGGCCATTAAGTCGGGCATCGCCAAAGCAGTGCCTTTATAAGGAACATGCGTCAGCTTGATACCAGCCAAGGCCTGGAAACGCTCGCCAGATAGGTGTGGAATGCCACCGGTACCCGCCGAGCCAAAGTTCAGCTTACCGGGCTGTTGTTGCGCAAGTTGAATAAATTCTTTCACCGTTTTAGCCGCAGACGTCAGTGGCACGATCATCATCGAGGGTGACTGGGCCGCATAACCGATCGGGCTGAAATCTTTTAACGGATTAAAGGGTGTAGCGGGGTTGAGCAAGGGCCCGAGCACATGCGTGCTATTTGTTGAAAGCAAAAGCGTGTAGCCGTCAGGAGTCGCCTTGGACGCCAGTTCAGCACCGATCATCCCCGCCGCACCGCTTTTGTTATCGATCACAATCGTCTGATTCAACTCTGCCGCAAATTTCTGCGAAATAATTCGACCAACAATATCGGTACCGCCTCCCGCTGGAAACGGCACAATCAACTTAATCGGTCGGTTTGGATAGGCCGACTGTGCACCGACTGTTTGAGCACACAACGCGAGCAGCACCAAGGCGCCAAGTCGTTTAACGATTCGGTTCATGCGTTTCCCTTTATTTTTAAATGCATACCGCAATTAGACTACTTTTCTAGCCCGCTTAGCCATTCAGCAGACTTAGCCATTGCATTGCAGCCACAGCATCTAGTGTTCAGTCATCGCCAGCTTGAATCGATCTACCGTGGTGCCTGACGGTATGTTTAGATGGCTCGCTTCACCCAAAAAATTAATGCCGCCTTGGGCAATTAAAGCCTAAACGGACTTTGCCGCTAAAATGGCGTTGTTGGTGCTCGCGGCGTGGTTCACATGCTGCAGTTCAACGGGAAGCAGAAAGACCTCGGCGCTCGCGCGCAGTGTCTAGCCTGCGCTGCCCCCGCAACGGTCAAGCGAACAAGCCTCGGGGCTTCGCTTCTGTCACATGAGCCACTGGTCGCCTGAACAAACGACTGGGAAGGCGACAGAGGTTGCTTCGCTAGCCCGGATACCGGCCAACAAGGTTGTAGTGTGCACTCATACACGCTGCAGAAACACCCAAGTACCGTCGGGGATTGCGGTCAAGGGCTATGCCGTTCTTGTGGATCGTGCCACATGACTCACGTCGTGCGCAGTGAATTGATTTTAGGCGGTCAAAAGAGCGGCAAGTCGCGCCGCGCTGAGTCGCTTGCACAACATTGGCTGGGCTCTGGAGGTCAGCGCTCGGCAATTATGATTGCCACAGCTCAAGCCTTTGATGACGAAATGCGAACACGCATTGACCGTCATCGGCAAGACAGGTCAGTGCGCGTTCCGGGTATGCGAACCATCGAAGAACCTCTGGCGCTTGCCGCGACGATCACCTCACACAGTGAACCCAATACGCTCATCGTGGTCGATTGTCTGACCCTATGGCTCACGGCGCGACTGATGCCGCCAGACTCAAATCCTGCACCTGTATCAGAGGCTGCTCGCGTGAAGGGTCTCGACCAGGCATCAACCGCTTGGCCCACCATAGCAACAGACTTATGCAGCGCGATCACGCAAGCGCCAGGGCCTCTCATCTTGGTTGGAAATGAAATTGGGTTGGGCGTCATTCCTTTAGGTCGAGAGGTACGCGCCTTTGTCGATGCGCTAGGGCTACTTAACCAAATGGTGGCAGCAAGCTGTGAGCGCGTCACGCTCATGAGTGCAGGTTTACCCCTGACACTCAAGGGGCACGCGTGAATACCGCTCAGGCTTCAACGTTTATTCGTACGCGCTACGCAACCGCGGCAGGCAAAGTGTGGGGCGAGCGCGTATGGTCTGTGTTACTGATCTTTCTTTTCTTGCTCAGTCTGGGAAGCAAAACCGCTGACGCGCAAACATTTGTGACAGATGATCGTGGCGTTACCACACGATGGACCACACCCCCCCAACGGGTCATCACTCTCCTGCCGTCCCTCACCGAGACCGTCTGCGCACTTGGGCAATGCGCTCGCTTAGTCGGCATCGATCGTTATTCAAACTGGCCAACTCAGGTCACGACCTTGCCGACTCTCGGCGGCGGGATGGATCCCAATATTGAAGCGATCGTGGCCTTAAAGCCTGACATCGTCTTCGTCGCACAATCGTCCCGCGTTGCTGAACGACTTGAAGCGCTAGGTGTAAAGGTGGTTGCTTTAGAAACAACTAGCCACTTAGATGTCCAAGAACTACTAGACAAGGTCGCTCAAGCCCTAGGGATTGATCCAGCAGAGCCCAAGAAACTTTGGCAAGACATGAACAACGCCTTGTCGGCAGCGGCGCAACAGCTTCCGATCAATGCTCAACAACTTCGTGTGTACATCGAGGTTAATCGCGCCCCCTTCGGTGCTGGCCCGCGCTCGTTTATCGGTGAGACTCTCAGCCGCCTTGGCGCGCAAAACATCTTGCAAGCTCTGCCAGAGGCGTTTCCACGCCTCAATCCTGAGTTCGTGATTCGCGCACAACCCGACCTCATTATGATTAGCGAGCGCGATATAACCGCGATGCTTGAACGCCCAGGATGGTCGACCATGAAAGCGATCAAAAACCATCGTATTTGCACTTTTGCCGCCGTCGAGCAAGATATTTTGGTACGGCCAGGCCCGCGTTTGTCCGAAGCCGCACGGTTGATGGCCGACTGTCTGAAGCGCTTTGCCTCATGAACACTTCGCCCTCACGCTCCTATCCGACCAAGCCTCGGGCGCTGCTTCTGACGGGTCTTTTGTGCTTACTATGCACCACGGCACTACTACTTGGCTTAAGCGTGGGAAGCACAGGCCTTGAACCCCTCTGGAGCCTTGGCTCTGATCCTGTCGCAACGCAAATTATTTGGGAGGTTCGTGCGCCACGAACACTCGGCGCGCTACTCGCTGGCGGTCTACTCGGTTTAGCAGGTGCTATCGCTCAAGGTCTCTTTCGTAATCCACTCGCAGATCCTTTTTTACTAGGAAGCGCCTCGGGTGCTTCGCTCGGTGTTGCAATCATCTTGGTGAGCTTTGGCATTTCGCCCTTAGCGACGCATTGGTTCATGAAGCTTGGGTTAACGGGCGCCGCATTTATGGGGGCGGTACTCGCGGTCTGTTTAACACTCAGCTTGGCCAAAGGCGTTCAACAAACGCTGAGACTGTTATTGGCTGGCGTCATCGTCGGCGTCGTCTTAGGTGCACTCACCTCGTTACTCTCCCTGACGCGCCCCGACATTTTGCAGGCAATGCAATCCTTTATGCTCGGCTCAACCGCCTTTGTCGGTTGGGCTGCTTGCGTCATCATGGCAGTCGTGTGGCTCACCTGCTCTGCCGCGGGCGTTACGTTGGCCCGAGGCTTAGACGCCTTAGCCTTGGGCGAAGCCACCGCGCTGAGCTTAGGACTGCCCTTAAACAAGCTTCGTGTGGTCTTAATTGGCATTCTGGCCTTTGCAACCGGAACCGCAGTCGCGCAAACAGGCCTGATCGCTTTTGTTGGTTTGGCCGCCCCACATCTTGTCCGTGCAATCGTTCGAGTCCGCTACGCCTGGCTACTGCCGCTCGCGAGCCTGATGGGCGCCTTACTCTTGTCCCTCGCAGATCTCTTGGCGCGCGGCTTAATCGCACCCCAAGAACTCTCTGTGGGCGTGCTCACCGCAATTCTAGGGGGTGGCTATTTGATGTGGCTCATGAATCATCAAGGGCCCACCCATGACTGACTCAAGCGCAACGCTCAAGGCCGTGCCCATCGCCTTCGAAACACGAAGCTTAAAGATCAAGCGCGGTCAACGCAGCGTGATCACGGGCCTGAACCTAAAAATATCGACGGGCCGCTGGTGTGCCATCATTGGGCCCAACGGCGCCGGTAAGTCTTCATTGCTTTTAGCGTTGGCGGGGGTTCTGCCTTTTCAAGGCGAGATACTTCTGTTCAATCAACCCTTAAGACAATACGCTGCTCAATATCGTGCGCGTCGCGTCGCGTGGCTTGCGCAGAGCTCGGTGCAAAGCGCCGACGATCTGACTGCCTATGATGTTGTAATGCTGGGTCGAATCCCGTATCAATCTTGGCTGAACGGACAAAGTCAGGCGGATCATACGGCCGTCGAGCACGCCTTAAAACTCACGCACGCCTGGGACTGGCGCAACCGAGCGCTTGGCACGCTGTCTGGTGGCGAAAAACAACGCGTGTTGCTAGCCCGACTACTCGCTGTTGAAGCAGACGTCTTATTGATGGATGAGCCTTTAGCAAATCTTGACCCGCCCCACCAGGCCGACTGGATACAACTCGTGCATGACTTAGTCGCTCAGGGCAAAACTGTGGTCAGCGTTTTGCACGACGTGACGCTCGCACTATATGCCGATGATGTGGTCGTGATGTCTCACGGACAAGTTCAATATGCGGGCAAGCGTGACGACACCACCTTACACATCAACATAGAAAACGTCTTTGAACAACGCATTGCCATACAACCTCTCGGCAGCGGCTGGGTGGCCCTGCCAAAACTCGTTTAACACTGGATACTTTGATATGGAAATTGTTTCACCCCCAACCGAAAAACCTTACGATAAATCAACCGGCGAACGCAGAGGCTTGTTGATCATTAATACCGGTGACGGCAAAGGCAAAAGCACCGCTGCCTTCGGTTTGGCCATGCGCGCACACGGGCGCGGCAAAGCCGTGAAGATTTTTCAGTTTATGAAAGTGCCGAGCGCGCGCTTTGGCGAACACCGCGTCTTTGAACAATTAAATGTACCGATCGAAGGTTTGGGCGATGGCTTTAGTTGGAAGAGTCAAGATCTTGAACATTCGGCACAACTTGCGCGCGACGGCTGGGCCAAGGCAAGCGCAGCGATCTTAAGCGGCGATTTCTTTATGGTGACACTCGACGAACTGACCTATCCGATTACGTTTGGCTGGGTTCCTCTCGAAGAGGTGCTCCAGACCTTGCGCACGCGCCCCCCTGAAGTACACGTTGTCATAACGGGCCGCCGTTGTCCGGCAGAAATCATTGAGATTGCAGATACCGTCACCGAGATGACCATGATCAAGCACGCCTTCGATGCGGGTGTCCCGGCACAACGCGGGATAGAAGATTAATGCCCGCATTGTTCAAAGCTGAAAACAAATGACCGCGCGCTGCGTCATGGTGCTTGGCACTACAAGCGGCGCTGGTAAAAGCTGGCTTGCAACGGCCCTGTGCCGTTGGTACGCGCAGCGCGGCTTCAAAGTCGCGCCCTTTAAAGCGCAGAACATGAGCAATCATGCGCGTGTTGTCGCAACCGAACTTGGCTTGGGCGAAATCGGTTCTGCTCAGTATTTTCAAGCGTTGGCGGCAAAAAGCATACCCGAAGTACGGATGAACCCCGTGCTCTTGAAACCCGAGGCCAATTCAACGAGTCAAGTCATACTGCTAGGTCAAGTCAACACCGAGCTAACCCAAACGCCTTGGCGCGAGCGCAGCGAAAAACTTTGGCCTTACATTACTGATGCACTGAACGCTTTGCGCGCAGAGAACGATGTCGTAATCATCGAAGGCGCGGGCTCTCCGGCTGAAATTAATTTAATGGATCGTGACATCGTCAATCTGCGGGTCGCGCAGCAAGCCCAGGCGCGTTGTTTACTCATCACAGACATTGATCGAGGTGGCGCTTTCGCGCACTTGTATGGTACGTGGAGTTTGCTACCTAAAGCAGATCAAGCACTGATTCACGGCTTCGTATTAAACAAGTTTCGCGGAGACGTCCGTTTATTAAGCCCCGCGCCAGAACAGCTTTTAACGTTAACCGGAGTACCAACTGTCGCAACGCTGCCTTTCTGGCGCGAACATGGCCTACCCGAAGAAGACGGTTTGTTTGACGATCGCAGTCTGCCCTTTGCTCAGGACGCTCGAACGGTTGCAATTATTGCGTACCCTTGTGCCAGCAATCTTGATGAATTTGAACCTCTCAAAAAAATACCCAATCTACGACTGGTATGGGTGCGTCATCTAAATCAGTTATCTAAACTCACAATAAATGACTGGCTAATCTTGCCAGGTTCTAAGCAAACCAGCGCTGATCTCAGGTGGCTACAGGAACAGGGTTTAGCGAATGTTGTACAGACTCACGCTGAACATGGGGGAGCCGTACTCGGCATTTGCGGCGGCCTTCAAATGTTAGGCCAGCGTATGCTCGACCCGCATGGCGTTGATGGTACTGCCGAGGGGCTTGGGCTACTGCCTGTCGTGACCGAGTTTTCTAAGATTAAAGCCGTTCGGCACAGTGAAGTGCAGTTTGCTTCAGTCTCTGGGCCTTGGGCTACCCTTTCGAACATCAAGTGCCGAGGTTATGAAATTCATCAAGGGCATACACATTCAGCGGTCGGTCAAGCGCGCGAAGTCATCAAAGATCTCGCTTGGCAAAGCGTCTCGGGCGCAGTGTTAGGCCTTTATCTTCACGGTTTGTTTGAAGACCCAGTTGTACTGGCTGCGTTGTTCGGTGTGCAGGCACCCACCTTAGATAATGTCTTTGAGGGCTTAGCGGACCACCTCGATCGCAATATCGACGCAGGCTTTCTGAAACAATTAATTGCTTGATTAAGCACAGGTCTAGCGCATGACTTTCAACCAACCGAAGATTCAAGACTTGACCCAGCCAGCACTGTCGGCTCAGCTGCAGCAAAAGCTCAACAACAAAACCAAACCCCTGGGTTCGCTAGGCCAGTTAGAAACACTCGCTCAACAACTTGGCCTGATCTTTCAAACAGAGTCGCCTGTACTGCAAGCACCTCAACTTGTCGTCTTTGCCGCCGATCACGGCTTGGCAAAACACGGCGTATCGGCCTACCCCAGTGATGTCACCTGGCAAATGGTGAACAACTTTTTAGCCGGCGGTGCGGCAGTCAGTGTGCTTGCCCGCCAACATGGCTTAACGCTCACCATTGCCGACTGCGGGGTGATGCACACTTTCACGACACAACAGGGCTTGTACGCCTGCAAGGTCGCTTACGGCACCGCTGACTCCTCCCAACAAGCCGCCATGTCTGCCGAACAATGTACGCTGGCCATGTCAAATGGGCAAGACTTGGTCAAATCCTTATCTGGCAATGCACTGTTGTTGGGTGAAATGGGGATTGGCAATACGTCAGCCGCCTCGCTGCTGCTTGCGCGGCTCGCCGACCTACCCATTGAACAATGCGTCGGTGCGGGTACCGGCTTAGATCAACAAGGTATCGTCCGCAAAACAAAAATTTTGCAGCAAGTATTAGCTTTACACGCGTACGCACATGAACCGTTGCAAGCGCTCGCGGCTTTTGGCGGCTTTGAAATTGCAACCATGGTTGGTGCCATCTTTGAGGCCGCCGCCAGCAATCGTGTCATCGTCGTGGATGGCTTTATCACCAGTGCGGCTGTATTGGTTGCCAGCAAAATCGAGCCACTGGTATTACAACGTTGTGTCTTTGCGCACAGCTCTGACGAACGTGGTCACGCGCTGCTGCTCGAGCAACTACACGCCAAATCTTTGCTTGATCTACAGTTGCGCTTAGGCGAAGGCTCGGGCGCTGCGCTGGCTTGGCCCTTACTCGTGTCCGCCTGCAACGTACTGGCTCAGATGGCCAGCTTCGAATCAGCGGGCGTCTCGCTCGCTGATTCATAACAAGGAAGACTCTTTATGCAGTTCGTGCGTCACTTTTTACTGGCGTTGCAATACTTTACGCGTATCCCTTTGCCTGAAAGCGTAGCGCAATGGGTAGGCTTTAACGCTACGATGCAACGGGCCAGCTTGGCGCACTTTCCAGGCGTAGGGTGTATCGTGGGTGCATTAACCGGTACGGCCTTCTATTTATTTGCCGCGCTGCTTCCAGCTCTCAGTACGGCGCCTTGGCTCGCGGCCTGCCTCAGCACAGTCCTCAGCGTGATGCTCACCGGCGCGTTTCACGAAGACGGCTTAGCCGATACGTCAGATGGCTTGGGCGGCATGGTCACGCGAGATCGTGCGCTTGAGATCATGAAAGACTCGCGTATTGGTAGCTATGGCGCAACAGCACTCGTCATGGCCCTCTCTACCAAACTCGCGCTACTCACAATGCTGGGGCAAATAAATCTTTCACTGGCTGCCTGGAGTTTGTTTGCGGCGCACGTTTGCTCAAGAGTCATGCCTCTACTCATTGCAGCACGCCTGCCCAACGTTGGCGATGACGTGACAACCAAAACCAAACCTCTCGCCAATAAAATCCCCCCGCTGACGTTACTCGTTGCATCGGTCTGGCTACTGCTCGCCGACGTCGCCTTTGCGTCAAAGCATTCGCCTACCCTTTTACTCTGGGGAACAGGCTGTAGCCTTTTGGCGTTTGGGCTGATGTTGCACTTACTGACTCGTCGCTTAAATGGCTTTACCGGTGATGCACTCGGCGCTACGCAACAAGTATGCGAACTCGCCTTTTATCTAGGCATCCTATTGGCCTTGGCTCAATGAAACTTTGGCTCTTGCGTCATGCGAAACCTCTGATCGCAGAGGGGCTCTGTTATGGTCAGCTCGACATCGCAGCCGAACCGGGTGCAACTCAGCAAGCGGCAACAAAAATTGCACCGCTCTTGCCTAAGAATGCCAGGATCTACAGTTCTGGCCTGCAACGGGCTCGACAACTTGCGCAGGCCATTCAGTCAGAACGCGACGATCTCTCACATCAAATAGATCCACGCTTAAATGAAATAAATTTTGGCGCCTGGGAAGGCATCGCTTGGAATGCGATTCCTCAGGCTGCCTTCGATACTTGGATAAGCAATTTTGATGCACATCAGTTTGGCGACGCAGAAAGCGTGCGCGACCTGCTCATTAGAACAAGCCAAGCACTCAGCGCGTGCGCTTCCCACCAGGATGTGATTTGGGTAACTCACGCCGGCGTCATTCGCGCAGTGAACTATCTAAAACAATACGGCTTAAACGCACCTGCAACCAGCGACAAATGGCCTGCCAAGGCACCCGCCTTTGGCGACTATCAATGTCTAACTTTTTAGGGCAGCCACCACCGCATCTCCCATCTCTGCGGTGCCAATCGCTTTAGCACCTGGTTCAAAAATATCAGCAGTACGATATCCCTGCGCTAGCACAGCAGCCACTGCGCGTTTAATACGCGCGCTTTGATCTGGTAACTTGAACGAATAGTCGAGCATCATGGCCGCGGATAGAATCGAGGCCAAAGGATTCGCGATGTTTTTTCCGGCAATATCTGGCGCGGTGCCATGTACTGGTTCGTACAGACCGCGACCATCCGGGCTCAGCGACGCAGACGGCAGCATCCCAATTGAGCCTGTCAACATTGCTGCAGCATCTGACACGATATCGCCAAACATATTGCCGGTCACCACCACATCAAACTGCTTAGGCTGGCGCATCATCATCATGACAAAGGCATCAACCAACGCGTTTGAATATTCAACGTCTGGATATTGTTTGCTCACGCGCTCGGCAACCTCGCGCCAAAGCTGCATCGTATCCAGAACATTGGCCTTATCCACCGAGCAGACTTTGCCCTTACGCTGACGGGCCGCTTTAAAGGCAACATGAATAATGCGCTCGATTTCGGGTTCGGTGTAATACATCGTATTGATCCCGACACGAATGCCCTGTGCGTTCGTGCTCACGCCACGCGGTTCACCAAAATAAATGTCGCTACTGAGCTCACGCAAAATAAGTAAGTCCAGTCCCTCGACCAGGTGCGGCTTCAGTGATGAGGCGCCAATCAACTCGGGAAACATAAAAACGGGGCGGTAATTGGCGAACAAATCAAGCTCTTTGCGCAACCTCAATAAACTTGCGCCCGCACGCTTCGCGTAGGGCACCCCTTCATCACCCGGCAACCCAGCCGAACCAAATAAAATGGCATCAGCGCCCTTAGCAATTGCCATCGTCGCTGCTGGCAAAGGGTCGCCCGCCGCAGCAATGCCCGCCCCACCAACCGGCGCTTCAGTCAACTGCAGTTTCGCGTCACCGATCGTCGCACGCAACACTTTCACTGCCTGAGCGGTCACTTCGGGGCCCACGCCATCGCCGGCTAACACTGCAATCTTCATAAAATTTTTCCTTTTATTTAAACCATCAAATAACGTTTTGTAAAAACGTCACGCGTTACGCATACGGGTTCGCTTCATACTTTCGTACAAACTCAGCAATCTTGTCAGCGTGGGTCAACGTGTAATCAAGCTCATCCATTCCAGTCAGCAAACAATGCTTTGAGAATGGGGCGATCTCAAATGACTGTTCAGCGATCCCTGGCGCACGCACGACTTGCCGTTCAAGATCGACGGTGATTTTTGCGCCTGGTTGACTTGTGAGTACCGACAGCATTGCATCAATCACTTCTGCAGGCAACACAATCGGCAGCAAGCCATTCTTGAGCGAGTTCGAATAAAAAATATCGCCAAAACTTGGCGCAAGCACGGCACGCACACCATAGTCATATAACGCCCATACAGCCTGCTCGCGCGAAGAGCCACAGCCAAAGTTGCGTTGTGCCACCACGATCTTTGATGCAACATAGTGTGGCTGATTTAATACAAATTCAGGGCGTTTTGAATCGTCTTTGTTAAACCGCAAATCACGAAAAAGATACGCACCAAAATCATTGATACGCGGTTTCTGCAAAAAGCGCGCTGGGATAATCTGATCGGTATCGATGTTGGCGCGCGTTAAAGGCAGCGCCACAGCCTCAAGGTGTTCGAATGGTTGCATGTTTAATCCTAAATTGTTAACGCGAAGTGCTGCGCAGCGCGCGCGCATCCGCAAGATGCCCCGCAATTGCGCTGGCCGCTGCCGTAGCCGGGCTCATGAGATGCGTCCGAGAACCAGGCCCTTGCCGACCGACAAAATTACGATTCGAGGTTGCCGCGCAGCGCTTGCCCGCAGCCACTAAATCCCCGTTCACGCCAAGGCACATCGAACAACCTGCAAAGCGCCATTGAAAGCCCGCCTCGACAAAAATTTTATCGAGTCCCTCTGCCTCAGCTTGCGCTTTGACAAGCCCCGAACCTGGCACGACCCATGCCTCAACGCCTGCGGCTACCTTGCGTCCTTTTGCGACGGCGGCTGCACTTCGAAGATCTTCGATACGACTGTTGGTGCAAGAGCCGATAAACACTCGATCAACAGACACTTCGGTCAGTGCCATTCCGGGTTTTAACCCCATGTAGTCCAGCATACGCTCAACGACAGCACGTCTTTGCGGATCCGCAATCGTCGAGGGGTCGGGGATACGTGAGGTCACCGGCATCGCATCCTCGGGGCTATTGCCCCAGGTCAGCATCGGCTCGATGTCTTGCGCCTTCAAACTGACTTCACGATCAAACCTTGCCCCAGGATCTGAAGGCAAGGTGCGCCAATACGCCAAGGCCCTATCCCATTGCGCACCCTTTGGAGAAAACGGCCGGCCCGCTAAGTACGCAAAGGTGGTCTCATCCGGCGCAATCATCCCCGCACGTGCACCCGCTTCAATCGACATGTTGCAAATCGTTAAGCGTCCTTCAATCGACAGATTTCGAATAGCCGATCCCGCATACTCGATGACGTGGCCCACTGCCCCTGCGGCACCAATTTTTGCAATGATAGCAAGAATGATATCTTTGCCAGACACGCCTGGTGCGAGTGTGCCATCTACTGTAATGCGCATCGTTTTAGGCCGCCGCTGCCAGATCGCCTGCGTCGCCACCACGTGCGCGACTTCGCTTGTGCCTATGCCAAACGCAAGCGCGCCTAACGCACCATGTGTCGAAGTGTGACTATCGCCGCACACCATCAACAAACCAGGTTGCGTCCACCCTTGCTCTGGCCCAATCACATGTACGATACCCTGACGTTGGTCTTGTAAACCGACAAACTGGATACCCGCCGCTTTCGTATCGCGATCAAGCGACTCGGCCATTGCACGACTTTCAGGATCAGCTAAATCCATTAAATCTCTGCTATTGGTTGGGATGTAATGATCAGGTGTGCCAAACGCACGTTCAGGTGAGCGTGCGGTGAGCTTACGCTGTCGAAGCATCTCGAACGCTGGTGCGGAGCCATCCTGAATCATATGTGTATCCACAAACATCAGCTCTTGGCCATCTTCACGCTCAAGAATGCGATGCCGCGACCAAATTTTTTCGAAGAGCGTTTTAGGGTGTGCTTCGGAACGCATGCTTTGTTTCCATTCAACAGTTTTTAATTAAATTAATCTAAGGGGATTACTCTGCTTTAGCGCCCGCCAACCGAACAATTTTTTCGTAGCGTAGCGTTTCAGATGCAATGTATGCACCAAACTCTTCAGGTGTACCACCACCAATTTCTGCACCAAAATCAGCCATGCGCTTTTTAAGTTCGGGCGATTTCAAGATCTGATTGAGCTCAGTGTTCAGGCGCTCAATAATTGGTTTGGGCGTACCGGCGGGCACCATCACGCCATACCAAGACAAGGCGTGTACACCGGGTATCCCCAATTCATCGAACGTTGGCGTGTCGGGCAAGGCCGGGTTACGCGCTTTTGAAGCAACCGCCAAAGCGCGAAGCTTACCGCCCGCAATCAAAGCCAAACACGCAGTCGTATCCAGCATGAAGGAAACATGACCCGCCATCAGATCTGCTTCAGCCGGCGCGGTACCTTTGTAGGGCACATGCACAACGTCCACACCAGTAGACTGAACAAAGACAATACCCGCCAAATGCTGAGAAGATCCCACGCCAGCCGAGCCATAGTTCAATTTGCCTGGGTTCGCCTTCGCAAGTGCCACAAGGTCTTGCACCGTTTTGACTGGCGAATCTGTTGGCACGACCAGAATGTTTGGAACAGCCGAAACATAAATGACTGGCTCAAAATCTGCCAGCGGATCGAAACCAAGTTTTTTATACAGATGCACGTTGACCGCATTCGGACTGAGCGATCCCATTAAGATTGAATAGCCATCAGGTTTTGCTCGAGCAAACTGTTCGGTCCCGATATTGCCACCGGCACCTGGTTTGTTCTCAATCACAACCGCCTGTCCTAGCGCGGTTGCAAGCGGTTGGGCGATCATGCGCGCAGTCGTATCCACCCCGCCCCCCGGGGGCCAGGGGACGGTAAACCTTAAAGCCTGCGAAGGATATGGTTGAGCCTGACTCAAGACCGACCAACAAACAAGAACAACACTTAGCCAGATGTTACGCAACATGATTTGTCTCCGCACAGGAACATTGCCTGTTAGTTTTTTTAGGACTGCAAAAAGAGCCTACCATCAAAAGGCTCTAACAGGTACCCCGTCAACAAAATGATGGTGATCTGGCCTAGAGTGCCTTATGATAAACAAACAAGAACAACGACTAAACCAACATCGACCTGAGAGACAAAACATGACGACTATCATTGGGCAAGGCAACTTCAAATATCGCGTCGCCGAGGGCTGGGGCAAGCTTCCTGAAGGCTGGAAATTTGGCGACGTCGCTGCGGTCGGGATTGATCGTCAGGATCGCGTGTACGCCTTTAATCGCGGAGAGCACCCCATGGTGGTATTTGATCGTGAAGGTAACTTTTTAAATTCGTGGGGCGAGGGCGTGTTCAAGCGCGCTCACGGCGTACAAATGGGCCCTGACGATACGATTTACCTGACCGATGACGGTGATCACACAGTTCGCAAGTGCACGCTCGATGGAAAGATCTTGCTTGAGATCGGTTTGCCCGGTCAGGCCTCGCCTTATATGAGCGGCACACCGTTTAACCGCTGCACACATACCGCCCTGTCCCCCGAAGGCGATATTTATGTGTCCGACGGCTATGGCAATTCGCGCGTACACAAATACAGTCCAGACGGAAAATTATTATTTTCGTGGGGCTCGCCCGGCACAGATCCTGGTCAGTTCAACATCGCCCACAATATTTTGTGCGACACCAACGGTTTGGTCTATGTGGCCGATCGCGAAAATCACCGCATCCAGATTTTTAATGGAAAAGGGAAGTACGAAGGACAATGGGGCAATATGCATCGGCCTTGCGGGCTGTTCCTAACCGGTGGCAAGTGCCCGTTATGCTATGTAGGTGAACTGGGCCCACATCTGCCCGTAAACAGAAATATGCCCAACGTCGGACCTCGTGTCAGTATTTATGATTTGTCTGGCAATCTACAAGCCCGCGTCGCAGCAGATGAACCCCACGGCACGGGAGTCGGTCAGTTTATTGCGCCACACGGCATGGCCGTCGATAGTCATGGCGACATGTATGTGGGCGAGGTGGCCTATACGTCTTGGCCGGCCTCGTATCCCACTATCCCAAAGCCCGATTACGTTCGATGTCTACAAAAGTTTATTAAAGTTCCGTGACAACAACGCTGACGTCACCGGCACTACTTCAAATGTACGCGGTCGGTGACAATGACGAGTTCAAGGCGCTCAAGTTCATTAAGCTTTGTTTTTGGCAAGATAAACGATACCTTGTTCCAGGTGCCGGGCTTTAGCACCTCTGTTAGGCTGAACTCTTTTTGTAAGCGCGCGCCCCATGTCGCATTTAATTTAAAACCATGAAATGCCATCGCTGAGGGGTTGCCAATGTTCAAGGTGACTTTTAAATCATTTTTATCAACCACAACACTTTCTAACGAAATTAAAAAAGTCCCTAAGTTTGCGTCAAGGCGCTGATAGACCTTTAGAAGTTTAGGATCAAGCACCACCGAGTTATACGAATTTTTGGGAAGCTCATTCGCTGCTATCTTGCTTTGCAGGTCAGCAATTTTTTTATTTAAGGCGACGATCTCTTGACCAAAAACCTCTTGCATCGCTGCCAGAGATTTTTTGTATTCAGAGAGCTCATTGGTGCTAGTCTGTTGATAATCGGTCAGAGATTTTTTAAGATCTGCCACCGTCTCAACATATTGCTTACAGCCCGGCAAACTAACGAGCATTGCGCCAGCAAAAATAAAAGTCATTAAAAACTTAGGGTTCATGGCAATACTCCGTAAGGGAGAAAGGCAATGCGCTCAGCGCACGGTTTAGAATGTTTGAAACTAATTTTAGTTTACAAGTTATCCTTAACGCCTGTCAGTGGTTTATCTCAAAAAAGGATCGCCATGAAAATATTTGTTGCACTTACGCGGATCACAGTCATTGGGCTAATACTGACTTTCAGCGGATCGACTCTTGCCCAAGCTGACTACCCCAATAGACTCGTGCGCATTATCCTGCCCTACGCACCTGGCGGCACGACTGATATGGTTGCCCGCGCAGTCGCACAGCAGCTTGCGGTGAAGTGGGGTCAATCGGTCATCGTTGAAAATCGTCCAGGTGGCAATGGCAACATCGGCACAGCCGAGGCTGCTCGCGCAACCCCTGATGGCTACACACTGCTGATGGCCACTTCAAGTCACGCGATCAATGCATCACTTTACAAGGGCTTGTCGTTTAACTTTGCAAAAGACTTCACGCCCTTATCAAATTTAGCCTTTGCGCCCTTGTTGTTGGTCGTGAATCCTTCGTTAAAAGCCAATACGGTTAAAGAGTTCGCCGAGTATGTTCGGCAGAATCCTCAAAAATTGAACTATGGCTCGGGTGGCGTAGGTACCGCTGCACACTTGGCGGGCGAACTCTTTAATTCAGAACTCGGTGCGCAAATGACGCACGTCGCCTACAAAGGTGGCACGCTTGCGACCAATGATCTTGTTGGTGGGCAAATTCAGTTAATGTTTGCTAACTTGCCCGAAGCGATTGCTCAGGTTAAAGGCGCGCGCCTGAAGGCGATCGCCGTCACGGGCGAAGCGCGCAACCCGCAGGCGCCTGAGGTACCGACCTTTGCTGAAAGTGGTTATCCGCAAATCAATTTGAAATCTTGGTTTGGGCTCTTTGCGATTACCGGCACCCCACCCGCGATCGTAGCGAAACTGAGCAGCGACATTGCGGCTGTTGTTGCACAACCTGATATACAAAATAAATTTCGCGAATTTGGCACCGAACCCATCGGCAACAGTCAGGCTGCTTTTCAAACCTTTTTGGCGACTGATTTGCCCATGTGGGCTAAGCTAGTGCAACAATCTGGCGCTAAAGCGGAGTAATCGTTGCTGACAAGCGCGAGCAACACTCTCGCTGACACACTCAGCAACAGTTGCTTACAGAGTTTTACAAATTTTGTCTTGAAATACGCGCTTCTCGAAAATTAAAATGAGCTGGTTCATTCACCGGAGAAGTTCATGGAAGCGCGTATCGTTCGGCTAGAAACACTCATCCCAAATCTAGCTACCAAGCAAGACATTTCGCTTTTAGAGTGTGGCTTGTCCAAGTTAGAAGGAAAAATCTATCACCTAGAAGGAAAGATGCATCAAGAAATGCATGCACTCGGCCTACGCCTGGTCGGCTGGATGACCACCGTGATGTTTGCTTCTTTCGCTGGTGTATTTTTTATTGCGCGCCACGTTCATTGAGCTAGGCGCAGTCGTTAGCGTGCCTTGCACTAGGCACCTTGGCTCACCGGCATAAAGGCACGTGAAAAAGGCTACCCCCACTAAGAGACGTCACTAAGCCGCACGGTCACGGCTCACCCAACTCGCAGCCCAAAACGCGAGAGCAAATAAAATCGCAGTGCCGCACACTGCGATTAAGACGATGTGATACGACTCACCCAACATCCACAAGCTCGCTGCGGCAACTGGACCAACTGCTCGAGCAATCATTGTTGGTATGGTCAACAAACCATTCAACGCTCCGTAAGCGTGTCGGCTTAACATTTCAGGCACAACCAAGCTGCGCACGATGGTGAAAATACCGTTCGCCAAACCGTAGCAGCCGATTAAAAGCGCCACCAGCCAAAATGCCGGTAGCTCAATACTCGCCAAAATCCCAAACACAAATGGAAACGCGCAGGCAACGACCGAGCCCAAGATGCGCATCGGTGCGCGCGGGGCAAAATACGCAATCAAAACCCGTCCGAGTACTTGTGCTGGGCCCAAGACAACCAGCGCCTGAACGACATCAGCCGTGCTCAAACCCTTTTCTTGCAAGATCGGATAAGCATGAAAAATAAATACAGTGAACATGATTGAGTACAGCGTCAGTGCCAAGAGCAGCAGCCAAAAAATCGAATTTTTTAAGGCTGCTTTGACAACCGCATGATCGCGAGCTTTATTGTCATCGCGCGTTTGTGCAACCGTTGTATGTTCAAGGTCGTACTTAGGCTGAATACACAAAAAATAAATCGCTGACCACAACAGGTTAATCAACGCGAGTACAAGTAGCGATTGCCGCCAACCAACGGTATCGAGCAAAAACTGCTCAAGCGGAATAAAGGCGGTACTGGCAAAGCCACCCCACAAGGTAATTGTTGTGATGCGGGCGCGCGCATTGGCCGCCCCCACTCTGCGCGCCATCACCGCAAAGGCCGGCTCGTACAGACACCCTGCCTGCAAAGCCCCGATCACAGCGCTCAACAAATAAAAGCTGATTAACTGGTCGACACTTGACCACCACCACAACATACACGCGGCAATCATTGAGGCGCCCGACATCACCCAGCGGCCATACCCCCGATCGATCGCTAAACCAACGGGATACGTAAAAACAGCCGTCACAAGCATACTGATGGTTGCACCAAAGAATATCTCAGACTTTGTCCAGTGAAGCTCGGCACCCATCGCCTGTGCCAGCAGTGGAAAGCTGTAATACAACGCCCCCCAAGAGCAGACTTGTCCGGCGCCAAGAATATTGGCCATCCAAAGCGATGGGAGCTCGTTAGATTTCATTTTTCTGTGCGAGGGGGCAACCTAGAGCCATAGTACTGGCAGCATTGAGGCCAGTAACAAGAGCGCCATCACCCAATTGAATATTTTGCGGCGTACGGGGTCGCGCAATACTTGCTCTAGGCGCGTACCCATCCACAGCCAGATACAAATGCTTGGTAGATTGACCATCGCAACCAGTAAACAGCCCAGCAGCACGAAAGAGGCGACCGCCTGGTGTGGCAGATAGTTACTCGAGAAACTCACCGCAATCATCCATGCCTTTGGGTTGACCCACTGAAAGGCTATCGCACCTAAAAAGCTTAAAGGGGTTACCTGGCTATTGTGCTCGCCGCGCGCCGGCAAAGGTGCGCTCGTTGCAACACCCCAAGCCAAATACATCAGGTAGGCGAAGCCAAGCACCTTCATGATCTGATAAATCACGGGGTAGGCTTGAAACAGGGTGTTTAGCCCAAACCCAATCGCCACCAACATGACAAAAAAACCAGTGGTGATACCAAGCGCATGTGGTACTGAACGCCTAAAACCGAAATTGACACCCGAGGCCAACAACATCATATTGTTGGGGCCCGGGGTCACTGAGGTCGCAAACGCAAACGTCGCGATCGAATAAATCAGCGAAGCTTGGTCTGTCATTGAAGGCGGTCGGCAGCCATCGCGATCTTACAAAACCTTACGAATGCGTTCGATCGCGCGCTCGATGTTTTCGGCGCTATTGGCATACGAAAACCGCACGTAGCCCTCACCCCAAGCGCCAAAACTTGTACCCGAGATTGTTGCTACGCCCGCCTCGTTTAAAAATAGATCTTGCGCCTGACGCGAGGTGAGGCCAGTGCCACCCACGTGAGGAAACGCATAAAACGCGCCCGCAGCGTCAGAACAGCGCACGCCTGGCAGGCTATTCAAGGCATCCACGATCAAGGTGCGTCGCTGATTAAAAGCAACCATCATTTCGGCTACCGCATCCTGCGGACCGGTTAAAGCGGCCAAACCCGCAAACTGCGCCGAAGCGTTGACGCACGAGTGGTCATTGATACACAAGCGCGTGACATGAGGCACCAAGCTTTCGGGCCATACCGCGTAACCTAAGCGCCAACCCGTCATGGCATAGGTTTTGCTCCAGCCATCCAGCATGATGAGGCGATCGCGAATCTCAGGGTAGTTCAACAAGGACACGTGCTCACGTCCACCATACAACATCTGGCTATAGATCTCGTCAGAGAGCAGCGCCACATCAGGATGCTTCGCCAGACCTGCAACCAGTTTGTCGATCTCGGCTTTCGGTGTAACGCCGCCGGTAGGGTTGGCCGGGCTGTTAATAATAATCAAGCGGGTCGCTGGGGTAATTTGCGACAACACAGCGTCAGCATCAAACGCAAAATCTTTGTCTTCGCTTAAGGCGATTGGCACGGGTGTCGCACCACTGTATTTAATCAATGATTCATAAATCGGAAAGCCTGGGTTGGGGTACATAATTTCAGCACCCGGCTCGCCAAACATCAAAATCGCAAAAAACATCGTTGGCTTGCCACCTGGCACAATCACCACACAGTCTGGGTCAACTTTTGCACCATGACGCCGCTCGAGATCAGCAGCAACGGCCTCGCGCACTTGGGGCAAACCGTTAGCAGGTGTGTAACCGTGATGGCCATCACGTAGCGCCTGAATACCCGCCTCAACAATATGTTTGGGAGTCTTAAAGTCTGGCTGACCAATGCCCAGGTTAATAATGTCTTTACCCTGCGCAGCAAGCGCTTGCGCACGCGCCAAGATTTCAAAGGCAGATTCAGTACCTAAACGCGATAACGAGGCGGCAAGTTTTAACATTTGGGGTTCCTATCGATCAGGCTGCAAAATTGAAAAATGCAGTGTACATCCCAAAACAGCACCTCAGCAGGTTCAAGTCGCCTGCGGCGACAGCGGCACTGACCTTGTGTTGATGGTCGGGGCGAGAGGATTCGAACCTCCGACTCCTGCGTCCCGAACGCAGTACTCTACCGGGCTGAGCTACGCCCCGACTTGAGCGTGCTAGCAGAAAATTCTAGCAAATTATTGTGGTAGCAGAGGCTCGGTCGACGGTGGCCTTAATCGGAGGTACTCGGCGTCCAAAAAACTTGTCGCACATACTCAAGTTTGACCATCTCTTGAACGACATGGTCGAGCAAATGATTTTCGATTGAGGTCGCAATCATCTTTGCTTCAATCTCCACATCACTTGCGCCAAACGGATGGACATCAAGATCATCTACCGGGTATGCAATATCGTCTAGCAAGTTTGATAACACTGCCATCGCCAGTTTTTGATCTTCTTTTCGCGCAATCACATACATTGTTGCGGTGACTTCACTGTTGCTCATATCAATGGGCTTTCTATTGATTTGATGTACAACCGGACGAAGCAAGGTATTGGCCATCAAGATAAAAACTGTAGCAAATACGGCTTCAAGTATTAAATCTGCGCCCGCCGCGGCGCCAACAGCCGCCGACCCCCACAACGTGGCCGCCGTATTCAATCCACGAATATTGCCATCTTCGCGCATGATGACTCCAGCGCCCAGAAAACCAATACCTGAAACCACATAGGCCATCACATGAACCGCACCCTCATGGCCATGGAGTCTGTTCGCGGTATCGACAAAAATTGCAGCACCAAGAGCCACCAGAACGTTGGTTCTTAACCCAGCGGTACGTTGCCGGTATTGGCGTTCTAATCCAATTAATCCACCTAATACAAAGGCTGTGGACAGACTGACTAGCGTGTCGAGTAATGAGCCTACATTGACGTATTTAAGGAATTCCATAAAATATTTCTCGGATGACGACAAAGCAGCCTTAGGGTTGCACCAAGTGTAGGCTGAAACGCTGTCACAATGTGAAGCGCGATCATGATGGATGTAACAATGGGCGTCATCGTGACGTGCTACCGTCAAAGCTTCTGACTGTTGCCCCGTTCAAGAGGCTCGCCATGAAACGTTCACTCATCGCTGCGTTGTTACTGACGCTTTCTTTCAAGCAAACTATCGCCCAAAATTTCGGATCGCAAACGATCCCGTCAAGCGCTACAAACAAGCAGTTGGTCCTGCTGGTCAGCATTGACGGTTTCAGAAATGACTACCTTGACAGAGGCATCACCCCAAACCTTTTAGCCTTGGCACAGCAAGGGACTCTTGCCAAGAAATTTGAGCCCGTGTTTCCGACCATCACGTTCCCAAATCATTATGCCTTGATCACTGGACGATACCCAGACCACAACGGTATGGTGAATAACACGATGTACGATCCTACAAAAACTGAACAAGTATTCAGACTGTCGGATCGCAACGCGATTGAAAATCCGCTTTGGTGGGAAGAAGGTACGCCACTTTGGGTCACGCTTAAAAAGCAGGGCAAACTTTCTTCAACCATGTTTTGGGTAGGCTCCGAATCGCTGAACCAAGGGATACAGCCCCACGACTGGTTGCGATATGACAATAACTTGAGCTCTTCCGACAGAGCCAAACAACTGTTACGTTGGTTGAATCGCGCGGATCCCGATCGTGCAGATTTTGCGACTTTGTATTTTTCTGAGGTTGATTCGAAGGGTCATGAATTTGGGCCTGACAGCCCTGAGGTCAATGCATCAATCGCCAGCGCTGATCGGGCAATCGGTGAGCTCTTGCAAGGGTTGCGTGCTCAGGGCTTAGCCCAAAAAACAACGCTCGTCGTGACTTCAGATCATGGCATGGCGCACGTTACGCCCGAACGCGCGATTGATTTATCAGCGTATACAACAGCGTTGGCGAGTGTGAAGATTCAGTGGACTGGGCCGCTGGCGGGCTTTGACGTGAACCCAAGCGACAAGCCCGTCTTATTGAGTCGTTTAAAAAGTAATGCCAACATCGACTGTTGGGCTAAAGAAGAGATACCCGCCAAATATCATTTTGGAACCCATCGAAGAGTGCCACAAGTGGTTTGCCTTGCGAACGCCGGCTGGAGCACGGTGGCAAATCCAAGTCAAAAGGTGATCCCAGGGCAACATGGGCACGACCCGAGCGACCCAGCCATGCAGGGCTTGTTTATTATTCACGGCCCGCAAATTAAAAGAACGCGCTTAGAAACTGTCAGAAACATCGATGTTTACAATCTTTTAGTGCGCTTGTTAAAGACCGTCGGCGAGAAAAGCGATGGCGAAGACACTTTGTACGACCTCGTCACCGAGTAGACTCAAAGCGGCTCGACGCGCGATACTCATGGTCTCGCAGGCCTACAAAACGTGTGATCATCGCGCGTTTACGGTTATTTTTTCAACCACTCAATAATCTGCTGACTCACAGCCTGCGGTTGTTCGCGGTGTAAAAAATGGCCTGCGTGATCGATTAATTTAAACGCGTATTCGTTTAAGAAATACTGCGACTGATCCTGCATCAACTCTGCACGCAAGTCATCGGCACCGCACAGCGCCAAGGTCGGCACCGTGATGGCGCGTGTCATCGCCTCTCGTAAGCTCGATAAAGACGGGTCTGCCTTTGAGGAGTCAAACATCGCGCGATAGTAGGCAAGTGTGGCGGTTAACACACCGGGCTGCTTGAGCGTCTCTTTAACAGAACGAATATGGTCTGCATCTTGATAACCCTCTGTTGTCCAGTAGGTCCACAGATAGTCAATAAACGCCATGTCGTTTTCTAAAAGCGCTTTTTCTGGCAAATCAGCCAATTGAAAAAACCACCAATGAAATGACCGATGAATATGCTTGGGGTCAAGCAAGCTTTTGGAAACTTGCCCCGGGTGAGGCACAGCCAGTAAGACGGCGCGCGACACGAGTTCTGGGTGCGCCGCGAGCAGGCCGTAACCAATAATTGCCCCCCAGTCTTGGCCAACTAAATGACAAGGATTGCCACCATTTAAGGCGCGGATTAACGCTGCAACATCGGCAACATGCGTCGCCTTATCAAAGTAGCCCCCCTCGGGGATCGCAGTGGGCAAATATCCACGCAGGTACGGTGCGACCACCCGGTAACCTTGCGCCGCGAGCGCAGACATTTGATGGCTCCAGGTGAGCGCATTGTCTGGAAATCCGTGCAACAACAAGACGAGCGGGCCCGAACCCTGCTCGAGGTAGGCGAAATCCAGCCCATTCGCTTTGATACGGTTCATATTCACGCCCTATTTTGCTCGTTAAATTTTATGAGCAAGCGCACTTCGCCTGCTGCCCGTTTGCTTACCGATCGCGGCCCACCGCGAAAGAACAGAAACTGAGCAAGGCCTCGCGAGCGACTGAGGCCGGAAATGCCTCAAGCGCCAGGCAGGCCATATCAGCCTCGGCTACTGCACAGCGCTGTGCATGCTCTAGCGCACCGGTGTCATGTATGGCCTGTGCGACCGCATCAAAATCGGCCTCGCCGTGCTCAATCGCCTGCCGCACGAGCTGTTTCTGTAATTCAGTGCCCACTTCCAACACACGGATCAAAGGTAAGGTTGGCTTACCCTCACGCAAATCATCCCCTACGTTTTTACCTAACGCGTTCACGTCGCCGCTGTAATCTAGTACATCGTCAACCAACTGAAACGCCGTACCGATATGCCGACCGTAGGCAGCAGCAGCCTCACGTTGAGTCGAATTGGCCCCGGCCAGTACCGCCCCCGCCTCAGCGGCGGCCTCGAAAAGCTTGGCCGTTTTGAACCGCACCACTTGTAAATAGCGCGCCTCAGAGACCTCGGGATCGTGCACATTCAGCAGTTGCAGCACCTCGCCTTCGGCGATCACGGTGGTGGCGCCAGACATGATTTTCATGATTGGCATGCTGTCGACATCCACCATCATCTCAAAGGCACGCGAATACAGGTAGTCGCCCACCAGCACGCTGGCCGCATTACCAAACACGGCATTCGCGGTGCTGCGGCCGCGCCGCAGGTCAGATTCGTCGACGACGTCATCGTGCAACAGGGTCGCCGTATGAATAAATTCGACGACTGCGGCCATTAAATGGTGGTGATCCCCTTGGTAGCCAAGGGCCTGCGCCACCAACAACAACATGGCCGGGCGCATCCGCTTGCCCCCCGCCCCAATAATGTAATCGCCGATTGTTCGGATTAAAACCACGTCCGAGTCGAGCCGTGAGCGAATCACGGCATCAACGGCTTTCATATCCCCCGCAACAGGGGCGAGCAGGTCAGAGAGTTTTTGCACAGACTTTCTTTTGACTTTCAAGTGGTTACGCGCTATTATTTCTGGCTCGGCTACTTTAGCCGAGATTCCAATTGCACTAAAACACGAGGTTAACCCATGTACGCGGTCATAAAAACTGGAGGCAAGCAGTATCGCATTGCTTCTGGCGAAAAACTTAAAATAGAACAGATACCGGCAGACATTGGGCAAGAAATCACGCTGGATCAGGTGTTATCCGTAGGCGAAGGCGATCAACTTAAAGTTGGTACCCCGCTTGTGGCTGGCGCTCTGGTCAAGGCAACGGTTCTTGCGCAAGGACGCCATGATAAGGTCACGATCTTCAAGATGCGTCGTCGCAAGCATTACCAAAAGCATCAGGGCCACCGTCAAAACTACACTGAGATTTTAATCGGCGACATCACAGCTTAAGCGCTGCATTGTCCTCTTAAATTTCAGCTAAATCTAGGAACAAACATGGCACAGAAAAAAGGCGGCGGCTCGACGCGCAACGGTCGTGATTCAGAATCGAAACGTCTGGGCGTGAAAGCCTACGGCGGCGAACTGATTCCGGCTGGTTCAATCATCGTGCGTCAGCGCGGTACAACGTTTCATCCCGGCACAAACGTGGGTTTGGGTAAAGACCACACTCTGTATGCGCTGATTGACGGTCACGTCAAATTTTCAGTTCAAGGCAAGCTCAACAAGTCAACGGTTTCGATCGTTTCGGCTGAGTAAGCTGCTTTTTAGTTTTAAAAGCCCTGTCGCAAGCGGCAGGGCTTTTTCTTTTCACGGTACCATTGCCCTATGAAATTCGTCGACGAAGCCACCATTGAAGTCATTGCCGGAAAAGGCGGAAATGGCGCGCACAGCTTTCGCCGTGAAAAATTCATCCCAAAGGGTGGGCCCGACGGTGGTGATGGCGGTCGAGGCGGCTCTGTATTTGCCATTGCAGACCGCAACATCAACACCCTGATTGACTACCGTTATGCGCGTAAGCACCTTGCAAAAGGTGGTGAGCATGGCCGTGGCTCAGACCAGTATGGTGCCGCTGCAGCAAATATTACGTTGCGCGTGCCGGTTGGCACCATTATTTATGACGCCGAAACCGGCGAAGAACTCTTTGACCTAAGCCGCCATGGGCAGCAGGTCACCTTGGCCGCAGGCGGTGAAGGTGGCTTAGGTAACTTGCATTTCAAGTCAAGCGTGAACCGTGCGCCCAAGCAATGGACACCCGGCAAAGACGGCGAGCAACGCCGCTTACGTCTTGAACTCAAAGTGCTGGCCGATGTGGGCCTGCTTGGTATGCCAAATGCTGGCAAATCAACGCTGATCAGCCGCATCTCAAACGCACGTCCAAAAATCGCTGACTACCCATTTACAACGCTGCATCCCAACTTAGGCGTCGTACGCACCTCAGAGGCACGTAGCTTTGTGGTGGCCGATATCCCTGGCTTGATTGAAGGCGCCTCTGAAGGTGCCGGCTTGGGGCATTTGTTCTTGCGCCATCTCACCCGCACACGCATTTTGCTGCATTTGGTGGATGTGTCCTCGCACGATCCTGATGAAGACGCCGTTGCCCGCGCTGTGGGCGAAGCACGTGCGATCGTTGAAGAGCTCCGCCTCTATGACGAGGCGTTGTACAACAAGCCACGTTGGTTGGTGCTGAACAAACTGGATGTGGTCAATGACCCCGAGGCCGTTAAAAAGCGTTTCTGTAAAGAATATAAATGGAAGGGCCCAGTATTTGCGATCTCGGCCTTATCGGGCGACGGTACGCAACAGTTAATTTGGGATCTGCAAAACGCAATCGACGCCTACCGCCAAGAAGACAATATCGCTGAAGATTTGGCCGATGGTACTTTTGTGGCCGAAGACCCGCGGTTTGACGACACCCGCAGTGCCGCCGACACCCGACCGGCACCGCCCGAAAAATAAATAACGGCTCGCAGCCGTCGGTGTTTGCGACCTAACAAGCCTGCTGATTGCTTGTGGGCCCACACCACCGGGACGTGAAGAGACTGGTGGCTGGGCGGCACCCCTTTTCACAGCCCTTATACTTTGCAACATATTGTTTCAGCGTTTATTCAATTTGAGATGACGTCCCCCTCTGCAGCCTCCTCTAGTTCATCGTCTGTCATCGCCTCAGCCTCAAGGCTTGTGGCCAAAGTCGGCTCGTCATTGGTCACAAACGACGGTCAAGGCATTGATCGTGAGGCGGTCGCACACTGGGCCAGTCAGATTGCCGCGTTACGCGCGCAGGGCAAACAAGTTGTACTTGTCTCGAGCGGCGCGATCGCCGAAGGTATGGCGCGCTTAGGGTGGTCTAAACGGCCAACCTTGATGCACGAACTTCAAGCCGCAGCAGCAGTGGGTCAAATGGGCTTAGCCCAAGCCTACGAAGTCGCCTTTGCAAAACATCACTTACGTACCGCGCAGATTTTGCTGACGCACGAAGATTTAGCCAATCGCCAACGCTACCTGAACGCGCGCTCAACCTTGTTTGCGCTACTGCGGCTGGGTGTGGTGCCAATCGTCAACGAAAACGATACCGTTGCGACAGAAGAAATTGCCGTAGGAGACAACGACACCCTTGGCGCACTGGTCACCAATCTGATCGAAGCCGATGCCTTAATTATTTTGACGGATCAGCGCGGCTTGTACGATTCAGACCCCCGTAAAAATCCTAACGCTCAGTTTGTCGCGCACGGTTTAGCCGGCGATGCCTCGCTTGAGACCATGGCAGGCAGCACCGGCGGTGGCTTAGGCAAGGGTGGCATGCTCACCAAGATCCTGGCAGCCAAACGAGCCGCACGCAGTGGAGCACACACGGTGATCGCTTCAGGGCGCGAGCCTGAGGTTTTGGTACGCCTGGCGCAAGGCGAATGTATTGGTTCTGAGCTCAGGGCCGAACTTCCTGTGCTGTCAGCACGCAAACAATGGATGGCTGATCATTTACGCCTGCGCGGCAAACTGGTGCTTGATGCGGGTGCGATCAGGGCCTTAGTACTCGAGGGCAAAAGCCTGCTGCCAGTGGGCGTGCGTGCGGTAGAGGGTGAATTTGAGCCTGGCGATGTCGTGGCCTGCGTGGATGCTGCGGGCAAAGAGTGCGCCCGCGGCTTGGTCAACTACTCGGCAGCAGACACTCGGCGGATCATGGGCCAGCCCTCGGCGCAAATCGCGGATATTTTGGGCGTGATGCCCGAAAGTGAATTGATGCACCGCGACAATTTGATTATCCTCGACTGACGCCAGATCTCCCCATCGGGCACAGGGTCAACGTGCCAAATCCTCAAAGACGTCCTATACTCGCAATCATTATGCGGGGGTACTTGGTCATTCGGCCAGGTTGAGAGAGTCCCTTCGTACCAGTACGGATAATGCCGAAGCTGGGAGCGCTTTCCGACCAGGTCGGAATCCATCCCGATTCGGCTCCAATTAAAAAAATCGGAGCCCTTCAATGAATGCCATCCCAAAATTTTTAGCTGCCACTGCTGAAGTCGATGCGGCCGCGGTCGCGCCGTTGCCAAAGTCGCGCAAAGTGTATGAGATCGGATCGCGGCCTGACATTCGCGTGCCGTTTCGCGAGATCGAGCAAGAAGATACCTCGACCTCGTTTGGTGGTGAAAAAAATCCACCCTTGACGGTCTATGACTGCAGCGGCCCCTACACTGACCCAGACGTCAAAATCGATATCCGTCGTGGCCTGCCCGAGATGCGTCGGGCCTGGATTGAAGAACGCGGCGACACAGAGTTGTTGGCAGGCCCAAGCAGCGCTTATGGTCAAGAACGCTTGGTGGATCCCAAGCTCACTGCCCTGCGCTTTAATTTGCAACGTCACCCACGCCGCGCCAAGGCAGGAGCCAACGTCTCGCAAATGCACTACGCGCGTCGCGGCATCATTACGCCTGAGATGGAATATGTATCGATTCGCGAAAATCTGCGCCGCGAACAATACATTGAAAGCCTGCGCGCCACGGGCCCAGAGGGTGAAAAAATGGCGCGCCGCATGTTACGCCAACACGCGGGCGAATCGTTTGGTGCCTCGATCCCCACCACCATGACGCCCGAATTTGTACGCTCTGAGATTGCACGTGGACGCGCCATTATCCCGCTGAACATCAATCACCCTGAAGTTGAACCCATGGCGATTGGGCGCAACTTTCTGGTCAAAATTAATGCCAACATCGGCAACTCGGCTGTGAGTTCAAGCATTGCCGAAGAAGTTGAAAAAATGACCTGGTCAATTCGTTGGGGTGGCGACACCGTTATGGATTTATCAACAGGCAAAAATATCCACGAAACGCGCGAGTGGATTTTGCGTAACTCACCTGTGCCAATCGGTACTGTGCCAATTTATCAGGCGCTTGAAAAAGTCGACGGCAAAGCCGAAGACTTAACCTGGGAAATCTTCCGCGACACGCTCATCGAGCAAGCCGAGCAAGGCGTGGATTACTTCACGATTCATGCCGGCGTGCGCCTGCCCTTCATCCCGATGACAGCCGATCGCATGACAGGTATCGTGTCACGCGGTGGCTCGATCATGGCCAAGTGGTGTTTGGCACATCACAAAGAAAGTTTCTTGTACGAGCGTTTTGAAGACATCTGCGAAATCATGAAAGCGTACGACGTCAGCTTCTCGCTTGGTGATGGCTTGCGCCCAGGCTCTGGCTTTGACGCTAATGACGAGGCACAGTTTGCTGAACTGAAAACCCTAGGCGAACTCACCAAGGTGGCCTGGCAACACGACGTACAAGTCATGATCGAAGGCCCTGGCCACGTGCCGATGCAATTGATCAAAGAAAATATGGACATGCAGCTCAAGCATTGCGACGAGGCGCCCTTCTATACCCTGGGCCCATTGACCACTGACATCGCTCCAGGCTACGACCACATTACGTCCGGCATTGGCGCGGCCCTGATCGGCTGGTATGGCACTGCGATGCTCTGTTATGTCACACCTAAAGAGCACTTGGGCTTGCCTAACAAAAAAGACGTCAAAGACGGCATCATCACTTATAAGATCGCAGCGCACGCTGCAGACCTGGCAAAAGGGCATCCTGGCGCGGCGATTCGTGACAACGCGTTATCGAAGGCGCGGTTCGAGTTTCGCTGGGATGATCAATTTAATCTTGGTCTGGATCCAGACACGGCCAAAGACTTTCATGACGAGACCTTGCCTAAAGACTCCATGAAAGTTGCGCACTTTTGCTCGATGTGTGGCCCGCACTTTTGCAGTATGAAAATTACGCAAGATGTGCGCGACTATGCCAAAAAGATTGGCGTTGACAACGAGGTTGCACTCAAAGCGGGGATGCAAGAAAAAGCGATTGAGTTTGTGAAAAAAGGCTCTGAGATTTATCACAAAACTTAATATTCTCAGCCAAGCCAGCACTCACGCTCAAAAGCGAATGATCAAGCCCTGCGTCAAGCGGGGCTTGATCGTTTAAACACTATGACAAAATCTCGTCTGCCACTACTCGACGCTATGAAAGGCCTCGGCTGCCTAGCGATTGTGCTTCATCATCTCGCGGTGTATGGCCCGATGTCTGACGTGGTACGAGGTGATTTCCCCGCAGTCATCAGTGGTCTTGAAATCTATGCCCGTCTGGCTGTGCAAATGTTTTTTGTACTGGCGGGGTTTTTAGTCGCAGCTCAGCTTGCGCCCGACGGGCCGCCGCTCAAGCTTGCCCTCCTATCCTCGATTTCTCTGGGGCCCTCTACCCGCTCAACGCCCTCGGCTTTCACGCTGATCCTTAAAAGATATCGTCGCTTAGCCACACCTTTTATATTTGCGATTGCCTCTGCGATCTTAATCACCGCGATCATCAGACCTTGGTTTGTCCACGACTCGCTTTCAGCACCTCCAAGTCTCGCGCAATTACTGGCGCACGCCTTGTTGCTGCACGATCTCACCGGCGTTGAGGCCTTATCAGCAGGGGTCTGGTACGTTGCGATTGATTTTCAACTTTTTATCCTGACGGTCTTGCTGACTGCGTTCAGTGCGCGCGTGGCACCCACCTGGCGCTGGGTGTTTCCGTGCGTGATGATGGCGTTAGCCGCGGCCTCGCTGTGGGTGATTAATCGCCACAACCAATATGAAGATTACGCCCCCTATTTCTTTGGCGCCTATGCGTTGGGGATGCTGGCCTACTGGTCAACGCGTCAAACTTTAGGCGGTATCTGTTTGTTAACGATCGCGGCGCTTGGCGCAATAGCCCTGTGGTTGCAATACCGCAATCCAATCGTTGTGGCCTTGGCGACGTCAATCATCGTTGCACTTGCGGGTCAACGTGGCTGGCTGGCGCTTTGGCCTCGCCCGGGCCTACTGACATGGTTAGGTCAGCGCTCGTACTCAATTTTTTTAATTCACTACGGTTTTTGTATTGGTATGAATGCGCTTTGGGCAAGGTTCTTCCCAAGGGGCGTGCTCATCAATGCACTCGGTATGATGATCGCAGTGTTCATCTCAATTGGAGCCGGTGCACTGCTTTACCGGTATGTTGAAAGTCAACCCAATGCGCTGGGTCGTAACAGGGTCACCGCAGTGCTAGGTGCCACAGTCGCGGCTGCATTTTTAATCGAGACACTTGCGTGGTGATTCAGTCAGCAATCAAACCCACGGCCAAACAGCACAGGATTCGACCCCTGCGAAGCTTCGTATTTTGCATCAGCCTAGATTGGGCGCCAGGGTTCTTTTGACGTCTTTTTCGGTGCGACCCGAGCGCTTCACATAATCCGCCACTTGATCGTCGCCAATGATGCCAACGCTAAAGTACTGCGACTGCGGATGGCTAAAATAAAATCCTGAGACGCTGGCGGCCGGATGCATCGCATAACTTTCTGTCAGCATCATGCCAATATCTGCACCATCAAGCACTTCAAACATTTCACGTTTGACCACGTGCTCTGGGCAAGCAGGGTAACCCGGTGCCGGTCGTATCCCTTGATAGACCTCTTTGATCATTTGCTCATTAGTCAAGGATTCGTCAGGTACATAGCCCCAAATGTCTGTGCGAACGCGTGCGTGAAGGGCCTCGGCAAACGCCTCGGCCAAGCGATCGGCAAGTGACTTGAACATGATGGCTGAGTAATCGTCATTCGCCCGTTCAAACTCTTGTTCTTTTTTCTCAATGCCCAAACCTGCCGTGACCGCAAACAAACCGATGTAATCCATCACGCCAGAATCTTTAGGCGCGATAAAGTCGGCCAGACACTTGTTGTCGACGCCCTCGCGCTTCATGCCCTGCTGACGCAAGCCGCGCCAGGTAAACAATACTTTTTCGCGAGTTTCGTCCGTATAAATTTCGATATCGTCGTCGTTCACCGTGTTGGCTGGGTAAAACGCCACAACACCATTCGCGGTTAACCAGCGGCCATCGATCATGCGCTTAAGCATCGCCTGACCGTCGGCATACACCGAGCGCGCCTGCTCGCCCACAACCTTGTCGTCCAAGATCGCCGGAAACTGACCAAAGAGACTCCAGGTTTGAAAAAATGGAGTCCAGTCGACGTAGTTTGCCAGTTCGGCCAAGTCGAAATTTTTAAACGTTCGGCGACCAATAAATTTAGGCCGTGGCGGCGTATAGCCTGTCCACTCAATCACTGGTTTTGCGGCGCGCGCATCAACCAAAGACATCAGAGGCGTGGCTTTGCGCGCTGCATGGCGCCGGCGCACATCTTCGTACTCAACGGCCAATTCTTCTAGATAGGTATTGGCTGTTTCAGAGACCAGGTTTTGCGCAACCCCTACCGACCGGCTCGCGTCAGGCACATAAATCACAGGGCCTTCGTAGTGCGGTGCAATTTTGACGGCAGTATGCACGCGACTCGTCGTGGCGCCACCAATCATCAACGGAATTTTGCGGCTACGAAAATATTCGTCGCGCTGCATCTCGCTAGCGACATAGGCCATCTCTTCGAGGCTAGGCGTAATTAACCCTGACAAGCCGACGATATCAGCATTTTCAGCTTTGGCGCGCGCCAGGATTTCGGCGGCGGGCACCATCACGCCCATGTTGACGACTTCGAAGTTATTGCACTGAAGCACCACGGTGACGATATTTTTACCAATATCGTGCACATCACCCTTGACGGTGGCGATCACGATTTTGCCTTTTGCACGAACGTCACCACCGGCCGCCTCGATGAGCTTTTTTTCAGCCTCGATAAACGGGATCAAATGCCCGACGGCCTGCTTCATGACGCGGGCAGATTTCACCACCTGCGGCAAAAACATTTTGCCTTCACCAAATAAATCGCCCACGATGTTCATGCCATCCATGAGCGGGCCCTCGATCACTTCGATGGGGCGGCCGTTGCGCTCGGCAATCTGCTGACGAATTTCTTCAGTGTCTTCAACAATAAACTGCGTCATGCCATGCACCATGGCATGGGCTAGACGCTTTTCGACAGGCTGCTGACGCCAGGCCAGATCTTCTTCGCGCTTGATCCCGTTGCCTTTAAAGTTTTCGGCAAACTCAACCAATCGCTCGGTTGGGGTGCGTGTATCGTTTGGGTCTTTTTTGCCCAGCGCTTTAGCTTTATTCACGGTCAAGCACCACGTCTTCAACCAACTCGCGTAAAACAGGATCAATATTGGCGTACACGCCTAGCTGGCCGGCGTTCACAATGCCCATGGTCATGCCTTCGCGGATGGCGTGATACAAAAACACAGTGTGAATCGCCTCGCGGATCGGCTCGTTGCCTCTGAACGAAAAGCTGACATTCGATACCCCACCAGAGATGCGCGCATGCGGCAGGTTCTCGCGTATCCATTTAGTCGACTCGATAAAATCGACCGCATAATGGTTGTGCTCATCGATGCCGGTGGCGATGGCAAACACGTTTGGATCAAAAATAATGTCTTCGGGCGGGAAGCCGACTTTTTCGATTAACAGGTTATAGGCACGCGTACAAATCGTTTTACGACGTTCAAGCGTGTCGGCCTGTCCTTGTTCATCAAAGGCCATCACAACCGCAGCGGCACCGTATAGGCGGCACAAGCGCGCCTGCTTCAAGAAGGGTTCTTCGCCTTCTTTTAACGAAATCGAATTCACGATTGACTTGCCCTGCGCACACTTTAGCCCCGTTTCAATGACAGACCACTTTGAACTGTCGATCATCACAGGCACCCGCGCGATATCGGGCTCAGATGCAATCATGTTTAAAAAGCGATGCATGCAAGCGACTGAATCAAGCATGGCTTCGTCCATGTTGATATCAATAATTTGTGCACCATTTTCGACTTGCTGGCGCGCTACGGCCACAGCTTCGTCGTATTTTTCTTCACGGATCAAGCGAGCAAAGGCCTTGCTGCCGGTCACGTTTGCACGCTCGCCGACATTGACGAATAAGGATTCGTCATCGATATTCAAGGCTTCGAGGCCTGACAAACGCGTTTTGACCAAGATCTCAGGCACCAAACGGCTTGGGAGTGAGCTGACTTTTTCAGCGATCGCCTGAATGTGTTCAGGCGTCGTGCCGCAGCAGCCGCCCGCCATATTCACAAGGCCAGCACGCGCAAACTCTTCGAGCAACGCCGACGTATCAGCGGGCGTCTCGTCAAAGCCCGTATCACTCATGGGATTGGGCAGGCCAGCGTTTGGATACACGCACACGTAGGTATCGCAAATCTTGGCAAGCTCGGCGATGTAGGGACGCATCAGCGCGGCACCGAGCGCGCAATTCAAGCCAATGGTGATTGGGCGCGCGTGACGCACAGAGTTCCAGAAGGCCTCGACGGTTTGGCCCGATAAAATACGACCTGAAGCGTCAGTGACCGTGCCCGAAATCATCACAGGCAGCCGCTCGCCGCGTTCTTCAAAAACCTCTTCAACGGCAAAAATTGCAGCCTTGGCGTTGAGGGTATCGAAAATAGTTTCGATCAAAATGAGATCGACCCCACCATCCAGCAGGCCATTCAGTTGCTCGGTGTAGGCCACGCGCAATTCGTCGAAGGTCACGTTGCGCGCGCCCGGATCGTTCACGTCAGGTGAGATCGAGGCGGTTTTAGGCTGTGGCCCAAGCGCGCCGGCAACAAAACGTGGGCGCTCAGGCGTGCTGTAGGCATCGCAAGCGGCCCGTGCAAGGCGCGCCGACTCTAGATTTTGCTCGTAAGCGAGTTCTGATAAGTCATAATCACCTTGCGCAATCGTTGTCGCACCAAAGGTGTTGGTTTCGATGACGTCGCAACCAGCGGCAAGGTACTGCTTATGAATCTCAAGGATGATGTCGGGACGTGTCAAAGAAAGTAACTCGTTGTTACCTTTGACATCTTTACCATGATCGGCAAAACGCGTTGCGCGAAAATCAGCCTCAGAAAGTTTGTACTGCTGAATCATGGTTCCCATCGCACCATCAAGAATCATGATGCGCGAACCCAGCGCACGCGCAAACTCAGCGCCACGGGTATAGCTTGCAAGCGGAAAAGGTAGTTTCGGGTAAGCCATCACGACGCTAAAAATCTGGGTGACGATGCAAAGTGAGGCTGCATCGGGTTTAAAGCGCCATAAAACTAAAAGCACTGAAAACGAGAACAAAATGAGGCGACAAGTTATGGATACAACACGACTCAGGCCGCGCTTTCAAATGAACTATTTGCGAAGTGTTAAGTTTACCAAAAACACCGTGGTGTAACATTCGCGCAAGAATTGGTGCTTTCGATGCAAAAAGGTACGCGCCTTCAGGGTTGAGTATCGCATTGGGAAAGTTAAACGGGAAACAGGGAAACATGTCTCAAGACGGTTGTGCCTGTGCTGCCCCCGCAACGGTCAACGCCACGGCTTTAGCAATAAAGCTTTGGCGCCAGCCCGATACCGGCCAGTTCAAGCAAAGATGAAGACCCCAAGGGGTATTGAGTCTTTTTGAACGTTCAAGGTCTGCGGGGACGCAGGCCATTACGAGGCTGTACTGATGCAATTTTTAACCTACCGGCTCGGCGTCGTTGCCGCGGCCTTGGTCGTCACGACCAGCACGCTCGCCCAAAGCGCTCCCGCCTCCTTAACGTCGGCGACGACAGCTACGGGCACTGTTGCTTCCCAAGCCCTCCAAGAGCCCTCAGTTGCCGAACTCAAGCTGGGCCCAACCCCACAACTTGCCACCATCGTCGTCACGCCAGGTCGCACGGCTGAACCACTAGGCGAAACGCTAGGCGACAACAGCGTGATCGGTCGCGATGAACTCGACAGCTTGCCTAATGGGACCTTGTCCGACGCTTTGGTTCGCGAACATGGCATTGAAGCGCTCAACTATGGCGGCCCCGCGTCACAAAGCAGCGTCAATATCCGCGGCACCAACAGCAATCAGTCACTGATTTTGATCGATGGCCTACGGATCAACAGCGCGACCTCGGGCAACGCGCCACTTAATGCGATTCCACTCAACAGCGTCGAACGCGTTGAGATCGTGCGTGGCACCGCGAGTAGCCTCTACGGTGCCGATGCGATTGGTGGTGTCGTCAACGTCATTACGCGGGGGGATCAAGACCGCCCGTTTTCAGCCTACGCCAACGCAGGGGTCGGCAGCTATGCCACCACTCAGTATGACGCAGGTTTTTCGGGTGCCGCAGACGGTTGGGTATACAGCTTATTTGGCGGCTACGGGCAAAGCGGCGGCACCAACGCCACTAAACCCAGCAATTACTCATATAACCCCGATAAAGACTCTTACTACCGCAGTAACGTCGGTGGCACCTTGGGCTATACGTGGAAAGCAGGCCAAACGCTTACGTTTCAAAGCTATCAGTCAAGCGTCAACGGCGGCTACGATGCCGGCACCCCTTATTTCAACGACCGCGGCATTCAAACGGTCAGCACCAACATGCTGACCAGCAAAAACCGTATGTCTGATTTTTGGACCAGCACGTTGCGGGCGGGCTTTACCAATGAACGCTATCAGACGGTTAACGCGGGTTCCGACCTGGTCCCGACTAATCCAACTGATGGAAGACAACATTTTGCGACCCGCCAGGGGCAGTATTTGTGGCAGAACGACCTCAAGTTTTCGGCGACTCAGGTCGTATCCCTGGGCTATGAGCGTCTTGAGCAAAGTGTCGACGGTACGCTTTCAAACGGCGACTACCCGCAAGCTTCTTACGTGAATTATCAACAAACTACGCGGTACACAAACTCGCTTTTTGGAATCTATCGAGGCACTTGGGGTCCACAGTCGGTTCAAGCGAGCGTGCGTAACGACAACAACTCGCAGTACGGAAACTTTTTAACGGGAAGCCTGGTGTATGGGCTCTCACTCACGCCGCAATGGCGAGCCACAGTCGGTGCCAATACGGGCTTTCGCGCACCAAACTTTAATGAACTCTACTGGCCCGTGACGCCTTTTTACGCCGGCAACCCGCTGCTGCAGCCAGAGAAATCACGCAATATCGAGATGGGGTTGAAGTACACCACCGAGCAGACCCAATTAAGTCTAGTCGCGTACCGTAACGAGATCACGAACCTGATTTTGAATCAGCCGGTGGTCCCTGGTGATCTGTACTCACCCTACGCGCCGATCAATGTTGGACAAGCGTTGATTCAGGGCGTGAGCCTGTTTGGTTCGCACCGATTCAATAGCGATACACAAGTGCGCGGCAGCCTGAACTGGCTTGACCCACGCAACGCGGAAACCGGCGCCTTATTGCCACAACGGGCCCAACAAGTTGCCAAGCTCGCGGTGGATCAGGCCGTTGGACGCGCCCGCTTTACGGCCGAATGGTATGTCAGCAGCGAACGCCAAGACACCATGTCCGGCGGTAGCCTCGGAGGCTATAGTTTGCTTAACTTGCTGGGCAGCTATCCCTTGCCTGAGGGCGCTGAGGTTCAGGTGCGCTGGAATAATGTCTTTGGCAAGCAATACACTCTGATACAAGGCTACAACACCCTAGGGTCAAATGTGTTTGTCAACTTAGCGTGGCGGATGTAGCATCAACCATCGAGTCATTGTTGGGCAAACTGTGTGATGCGCGCTTTTTTTTGTAAGGCTGTATTTCTGGCGTGCTGTATCTTGGCGTGCGCGGCCCAGGCCACTGAAATCGAGGTCATTGATGACAGTGGTCGGGCGGTGCTGCTCAAAGGGCCCGCCCGCCGAGTCATCTCGCTGTCGCCTCACACCACCGAATTGATTTTTGCTGCGGGCGGCGGTGACAAGCTTGTGGCAACGACAGATGGCAGTAATTTTCCAGCGCAGGCGCTTGGTCTGCCCAAGCTTGGTGATCCACGTACGGCAGAACCAGCCCGTATCGCGGCTTACAAGCCAGACTTAATTTTTGGCTGGTTAACCTCTGAGCTTGACGCGCTGTCGTCCTTGAACGTACCTGTATTTATCAGCACGCCGACCTCGCTCATCGAAATCGCCGACAGCGTCGAAACCTTTGGAGTGCTGCTCGGCACAGCCGGTGTCGCGCACACACGGGCTGAGGCTCTACGCCAGAAACTAGAGACGTTGGCACGGGCGTCTGCTGGCAAACGCATCGTACGCGTGTTGCTGCAAGCTGGGGCCGAGCCAGAAGGGGCCCTAACCCGTGAGCACCTTCTCTCAGACGTCATCGCACTGTGCGGGGGCAGCAACGTGATCGCCGATGAAGGCGTGAGCATGCCGAAAATCGGCTTGGCGCAGCTGGTTGCTAAGGCGCCTGAGTTGGTGCTAATCGCTCGGACGGGCGCCGCAGCCGCACCGGTCGTAGACAACGCGGGTGTCAATGACTGGCAGGCCGCCGGCCTGCCCGCAGCCAGGCTCGGTCGTGTGTACATGATTGATGCAGAGGCCGTCTTTCGCTCTGGGCCGCGCCTGATCGAGGCTGCAGAGCCGATTTGTGAACTGATCGAGCAAAGTCGAAAATAGTACAGCGTTTGCCCAACCGCTCCCCTTGAGCCAGTCACGGTAAACTGTTCAGATCGCGATTGGCTTACCGACAGTCGCCGTGCATGAACTCAATGAAAAAAACATGAAAACAGACTCGCCTGATCCCTTGGTGATTGCCGGAAAATCCTACCGCTCACGCCTGCTGGTGGGTACCGGAAAGTACAAAGACTTTGCACAAACCCGCGAGGCAATCGATACCAGCGGCGCGCAAATTATTACGGTCGCGATTCGCCGTACCAATATCGGCCAAACAGCGGGCGAACCAAGCCTGCTCGAATATTTGCCTCCCAGCCAATTCACTCTATTACCCAATACGGCGGGCTGTTATACGGCTGACGACGCCGTGCGCACACTCAGGTTAGCGCGCGAACTGCTCGATGGACACACCCTCGTCAAGCTCGAGGTGCTCGGCGACCCGCACACCCTGTTTCCGAACATGCCCGAGACACTCGCCGCGGCCAAGACCTTGGTTGCTGACGGCTTTCACGTGATGGTCTATTGCACCGACGACCCGATTCAATGTCGCATGCTCGAAGATATCGGCTGCGTCGCCGTGATGCCGCTCGCCTCATTGATCGGTTCTGGCATGGGGATTCTGAACCCCTGGAACCTACGCCTGATTATCGATCAGTCAAAAGTACCCGTGTTGGTCGATGCCGGTGTCGGCACCGCCTCAGATGCCGCGATTGCCATGGAGCTTGGCTGCGACGGCGTACTCATGAACACCGCAATCGCTGGCGCGCAACACCCAGTGCTGATGGCGAGCGCCATGAAAAAGGCCGTTGAAGCAGGCCGCGAAGCCTTTCTAGCTGGGCGGGTGCCACGCAAGACCTATCAAGCCGCGCCAAGCTCACCCACCTCGGGCCTCATTGCGCCGCTTAGCCCAAACGCCAAGACATGAGTGACGAAACTACCTCACGCGTCATTCCCAATACCCTGACCATTGCGGGTATGGATCCCTCGGGTGGGGCAGGTATTTTGGCTGATATCAAAGCCATGAGTGCGTTAGGCGCCTATGGCTGCGCCGTGGTAGCCGCCCTGACCGCACAAAATACTCAGGCAGTCACGGATATCTCTCCCATCAACCCGTCATTCGTCCGGGCGCAAATTGACACGCTATTTGCCGATGTCGATATCCATGCCGTCAAGCTCGGTATGCTCGGGCAAACTGGCATCATTGAAGTGGTCGCAGACCGCCTTGGGCACTTTAAGCCCGCCCATCTTGTTTTAGATCCCGTCATGGTCTCAAAGAGCGGCGACTTGCTGCTTGAACAAAAGGCGATTGGCGCACTGCGCGAGCAATTACTTCCGCTGGCAACTTTAATAACCCCTAATCTACCTGAGGCTGGGGTCTTGCTTGAGATGCGTGCAGTCGAGACTGTACGCGAGATGCGCCGGGTCGCTGAACGCTTACGCAACCTGATGACCCACGGCGGACACCGCTGGGTTCTGGTCAAGGGCGGACACCTGCCCGGTAACGACACGATCGATGTGCTACACGACGGTGACAAAATGATCGAGTTGCCTGGTCACCGGATCCCCACGCGCAATACACACGGCACGGGCTGTACGCTCTCGGCCGCCATCACGGCGCTTCTGCCACAGCTCCAAGACGTCCCTGAGGTCACTCAGCGCGCTAAGGATTACCTTGTGCGGGCCATTGCCCAGGCCGACTCACTCAAAGTGGGCCATGGTCACGGCCCAGTGCACCACTTTCATGCGCTCTGGTCAGGAAAACCCTTACAATAAGGGTTTTCCGCAATAAGTGCTTTCGCACACTAGATTATGAATGCAATGACTTTGCCCGAGTTTGAGCGCGCCCGTTTCAATATGGTTGAACAACAAATTCGGCCAGTGGGCGTGTTTGACGTTAATGTTATCGAGGCCTTGTTCAAGGTTCAACGCGAGCTCTTTGTGCCGCCCGCTTTTCGAAACTTGGCGTTCGCAGATATTGAAATCCCGTTGCAACTCGGTGCAGTCGATACGCGTCAGTCAATGCTCAGCCCCAAACTTGAGGCGCGTCTCACCCAGTTCTTACAACTCAAGCACGATGACTGTGTACTTGAAATTGGTACGGGCTCGGGTCATCAGGCAGCCTTGCTTGCGTACTTAGCGCGTACCGTGACATCGATCGAAATCGATCCGCGCTTAGCAAGCTTTGCTCAGCAAAATTTGCAAAAAGCACAGGTCAAGAATGTCACCGTTGAAACCGGTGACGGTAATAACGGATGGGGTACGGCCGAGTACGATGCAATTTTGGTCAGCGGTGGGGTCGACAAGGTATCGAACGCGCTTAAATATCAATTGAAAATTGGTGGGCGTATGGTCGTGATCGTTGGCCAATCACCGTCGATGACGGCGTTTTGTATCACACGCACCACCGCTGCAAGCTTTGAGACCACTTCGCTGTTTGAAACCGTCGTCAAGCCACTGACCGGCGCCTGCGGCTCACGTTTCAAGTTTTGAACCCACACTAGCGGCAGCAATCGCCGCTTAGTACGGGGGTTTACTTAGTACTGGGGTTTACTTAGTACTGGGGTTTATAGAAAGCGTTTAAGGGCTTCACGCTTTAAAGGTCTTTCTAACGATGAGACCCTTAGCGTGCCCTAATTTTTTCGACGAGATGAGTCGTTGAGCGTGCGAACTCAAACGGTATAGCAACAGCCTTGCCGCCCCACGACTCAACGAGCTTGGTTTCGGGCAAGACTTGCATGTCGTAATCTCCCCCCTTGACGATAATATCGGGCCGAAGTTGCCCGATGATTTCAAGGGGTGTGTCTTCATCGAAGACAACAACGGCCGTGACACATTCGAGCGCAGCCAACAACGCCGCGCGATCGGCCACGGTATTCAGTGGGCGATCTGGGCCTTTACCCAGACGCTTTGCAGAGGCATCTGAGTTCACACCCACAATGAGTGTTGCGCCGAGCTGTGCTGCTTCGTCAAGATAACTGACGTGGCCACGGTGCAGAATATCAAATACACCGTTGGTAAACACCAACGGCTTAGGCCACTGACCGTTCGCCACCCTTTCAACAGCTTGCTGCGCAGAAAGGAGCTTTGCTTCGAAACGCGCGCTCAAGCGACTGAACCTACAGCCCCCGTGGCTGAACGAATCAGTTCTTTGCGGTAGCGGTTTAGGTCTTGCACGGTTTTAAACGAGCTGTCCATTAACAGCGACATGTTGTGCAAAATACGCGTGCTGACTTTGTGTTCCCAGTCTTTATCAAACACAATTTGATTGTCTAACCAACGCTCAAGCCACCCTGGTTCGGGCAGTTTTGACTGAACGGTGTCATTTGGAAACATGTCTTTGTTGACGTGCAGGTTTGTTGGATGCAGTGCTTGAGGCGTGCGATGCGCCGAGGCCAT